>DASRCF010000109.1:0-3291 GCA_035653255.1 Chloroflexota bacterium | reverse complement strand
TGGCCGAATAGACCTTATGAAGGACGTTGATCCGTTTCGCGGATAGTCCCAGCGCCTCTTTTATGTCCTGCATCGACCGCCCGTCATCGCTCATGGACGAGATAAGGCCGGCCTGTTGGTATGGTCCCCAAGGCTTTACGCCTGAGACATGGCGTACACCCTGGAAGACGCGGGCCAGGTGATTTCGCTCTTGCTCATCTTCGGAGTCGACGACGAGCACGTTGACGGTGCGGATGGTTTTGAAGATCGACGGATCAAGATCGATCTCGCCAGACTCCTGATCCTCAGCCACCTGTTTCAGTGCAGCTAGCCGACGGTTTCCCTCAATGACCATGTAACTATGCGCGTCGGGAAGCGGCACGACAATCATGGGATCAATGGGAAGGAATCCAACCGTTCTGATGCTGTCTTGAAGCTTGTCCAGTTCCAGGTTCGCAAGGGCTAACCGCTCGCGCGCCTTCCTCTGCACGCCATCCTCCCGTACCCTTCCTTCCGGCACCTTTCGAGTTCCTTCTCCAAGCTCCGAGTACCTTGGGTTGTTGGGGTCAAGGTACAGCTCCGTAAGGGGAACCTTCTTGAGCACGTAGCTAGCAGTCATGCGAGATCACCCTCCAGGACCGACTCCATATGATGTCAGAATTGATGTCAATGCTCCTGGAAGCAAACGAATGGAACCCGGGAAGCCCGCGATCTTCGGGGTGCGTTTTGGCTGTGCTCAAGGGCTGTGGCGGAGAGGGTGGGATTCGAACCCACGGAGGAGGAAACCCCCCTCAGCGGTTTAGCAAACCGCCGCACTAGGCCTCTATGCGACCTCTCCTCGGCTCTACATAAGGATAGGCCCACGGGCCCGGCGAACGCAATGCCAGGCGCCCGTTTCATGGGCCCGTCATGTCTGGTTTTTACACTTTATGGTAGATGGACATCGCGGGCCGGCCAGACCCTCTCCCTGGCGTCGGCGTGCAGAATCGATGCCTCCGGCAGTCGCTTCGCCCGGCGCGGGAGCCGGCCTGGAGGCGCCCAAAGCCGCGGCGGTTGGCGACGTCCGCCATGCTTCTGCTCGCGGCGCTGCTGCTGATTCCGGGGCAGACCCATGCCCTCGCCAAGAGCAAGGTGAACAAAGGCGGGACAGTCGGCTTTCTGCTGCCCGAGAGCAAATCAGCCCGCTGGGTTCAGGACGCGTCGTACTTCGTCCAAGCACTCGGCCGTGACGACCACAAGGCCAACGCCGTGATCCTCAATGCCGGCGGCGATGCCAAGACACAGCTCGACCAGGCCAACACGGCCATCGCGAACGGGGCCAAGGTGCTGGTCGTGGCGCCGGTCAATGGAAGCGCGGCCGCTCCCATCATCGGGTCCGCCCACAGCCACCACGTGAAAGTCATCGCCTACGATTCCCTCATCGAGGCTGCCGGCGTCGACCTCTACACCGGATTCAACGCCAGAGTGACGGGAAAATTGCAGGCCCGGTTCGTCGTCAAACACTCCCATCGGGGCGATAGCGTGGCACTGCTGAACGGGCCCTCGGGAGATGTCGTCGCCGAGGCGGTTTACCATGGCTCCTACGTCGACGTCATCAAGGCGAAGCTCAAACAGGGCAGCCTGCGGCTTGCCGGGAGCGACTGGACGCCCGGCTGGTCGCAGTCGGGCGCCAGCCGAGAGCTGACGGCTCTGCTCAAGCGAAGCAGGGGACGGGTGAATGAGGTGGTGGCAGCCGACGACTCAATCGCCAGTGGCGCCGTGGCCGCACTTAAAGCCGATCATCTGGGCAAGAAGGTGCTTGTCACCGGTGCGGACGCAACGCTGAGCGGACTCCGCCATATGCTGCGGGGATATCAGGCCATGACCGTCTACCGGCCGGTGTATCGGGAGGCGGATGCGGCTGCCTCAGCCGCCGCTGCCTTCCTCCTGGGCGAGCCGGTACCGAAGCAGTTTGACCACCGTGTCACGATCAAGGGCAGCCAGGTAAAGGCGGCGCTGTTCAAGCCGGTCCTGGTCACTCCTTCAAACATTGCCAAAACCGTCATCAAGGACAAGTACGTGACTCGTCAGGCCCTGTGTAAGGGACTGACCAAGCAGTGCAAGAAGTACAAGATCTAGGACGAGGCGCGTCGAAAGCTGCGGATGGAAGGTCTCAGGTGGTAGCCCTGGACTGATTTGAAGTTGAGGTGAGACCTCCGGCTCTTTGAGGCAAGGGTGTTAAAACATGTGGTCGGCGGCGGTATGGGGCTGTTGCTGATGATGCTGCTTGTGGGGTGTGGCGCAGGAAATCGGAGCGGCGGCCCGGTTTCGGTCTCGGGAGTCGCCGACGGTATGCGGATCACCCTCATCCTGCCGCGGACCGTCTATCCGGCCGACCCGTTGATTCGCGCCGAGATCAAGTATCACAACGTCTCGCGCCACCTCATCACGGCCGCCGGCACGAGCTGCACCCAGAACAACCCCTTGGTCCAGGACCTGTCGCCGTCCGGAACGGTGCTATTTCCGGATGGCGTTCGATGGATTCAATTCATCCCCGATTGCGGCGCGACCACCGAAGACCTGTTCCTCAATTCAGGCAACACGCTGACCAGCTTCGTTTACGCCGTCGCCCCCGATCCGGCTGTGCGGGCGGTCATGACATTCCGGCACAACGGCGGGACCGCGACGGTCGCATCGCCGATCGTCCACCTCCACTTCACCCGCTATCTCCCTCCCAGGGTGACCATACGGTCGACGCCGGTGGTCTCGGCGACACTGGCTCCTCGCGGCCGGGTTCACGGCCAGCTCCTCTACGTCAGCGCCGACCACTGCTACCCGGGTTCGGCGCCGTACGACTACCTGGGCGCGTACTGGAGCAACATCTACGGGCGAACGATCAAGCCGCAGTGCGACCACCCTTCCTCGTGGCAGATGATCGCCGGCTGGGTGGGCGGCTCCGTTGCCAACATCCACTACGTCGCGCGTTAATCGTCGAACGTCCACTACGGGCGAAGGTCAGGCGCGGGGAGCCAGACCACGTCCATCCGAGGGGTGGTCATTGCACTGCGGGCTGCTACCGACAGGCAGATCTGGCGCTATCGGGCGGGCGAGGTGTGCTGCGTTGCCCTGCAGAGGCGTGCCATCTTCGTGAGCACACGGGGTGGACAGCATGCCGGCGCGCGACTGGTCAAGGTATCCGCGCTCACGGGAAGACGTTGTGGGACGTGCCGGCGTGGCGGGTCGCAACCCGAGGCGCATCTCATCTGCTTGGGGTCGCCGCCGGCTCACTCTTTGCCGGATCTTCGTCCGCCCGCATCGCGGTCTACTCTCCGG
>DASRCF010000108.1:0-10594 GCA_035653255.1 Chloroflexota bacterium | reverse complement strand
TCGGCCTCGCGCCGACACCGCCACCTTCATCTGCTCTTCGCCGAAGGACCGGGCGATTGCCGCACCCATCCCCTTTGATCCGGCCGTGACCAGCGCCACCTTCCCGGTCAATCCGAGTTTCATGCTCCCCCTCTCTCCAATTACGCAGACGCCAACACGAAGCGTGTCGACAGGTTCTCAGCCCGGCCGGCTGCTACTCTCGGCTGCTGCCTTCTGCCTGCGTAGCGCCTCGTTCAGCTCCTTCTCTATCTGCGGCTTGGCTACGCGACCGGCCAGACCGCCCAGCGTGCCCCCAAAATCGATGGCCATCTCTTGCGTCAACCTCACGCCATCACTCTCCGGCTCCAGCGTGGTCGTGACCCGCGGATTACCGCGACCCTTCATCTGCACGACCCCTCGCATCGGCGCCTCACACTCGACGACCTCGGCCTCGAGAATGGTGTTGGCGCCCAGGACACGCACCACCTGCGTCCACCGCGTTCCCCTGGCCACCGGGAGGCCACGAACATTTCGAACGTCGACCACATTGGGATTCCAGCGCGTGCTGAGCCTGGGATCGGTCGCCACCTCCCAGACATGCTCCAGAGGGGCCTGGACGGTGAGTGAGCCCGAAACCGTCACCATGCTCACGGATGAGCGCACGCGCGGCCAGCGGCAGCCGTCACACAAGACTCTCGCTCTGAGGGAAGACGGGAAACTCCGCCGTTCCTTCGGTTCGCGTTAGAGACGCTCAAATCGCTCCACATTCAGTACGAACACCGTGGCGCCACCCACCTCTACTTCCACCGGATAGGGTAGGAACACTTCTCCGGGCTCAACCAGCGGCGGCACGGGGCTGACCGCCTCCGTACGGACGTGGCAGCGGTCGCGAATGATCTGCAGCACGGTTTCGAGCTGATGATCGGTGACGCCCATCAAGAAGGTGGCGTTATGTTTCTTGAGGAATCCGCCAAGGCTCTTGATCCGGGTGACGCCGAAGCCTGCCTCCGCCAGCTGGGACGACAATTCGGAAGCATCGTCGGCATGGACGATGGTCAGGACGAGCTTCATGACGTCACCGGAGCAGCCTCGGCTTCGTCGATGGCCGCCAGCGTTTGTCGCAGCACCTGGACCGCCAGATCCCCGGGCGGGCGCGTGGCGTCGAGCCGGACCCACTGATCCTCACGGCGAAGCGACAACTCCTCGTAGCTGCGCCTCACTCGTTCATAGAAATCCGGACCTCGGCGGTCCAGAGGATTCTTATCTCGCTCGCGTTTGCGGCTCAGCCCATGACCGGGGGGGACGTCGAGCAGAAATACAATGTCCGGATCGAGGCCTCCCGTGGCGGTCGCCGAGAGCATGGCCACGGCCTCCGGACTCACGCCGTCTCCTGCCGACTGATACGCCAGGGTGGAGTACCAGTAGCGGTCGGAAACCACCACGTAGTCCTGCTCCAGTGCCGGCTGGATAACGCGCTCGACCAGCTCCGCACGGGCCGCGTTCATGAGAAAGGCCTGGGTGATAGGTAGCAGCGGACGGTGGTCGCGACCCAGCATGATGTCGCGGATGGCGTCCCCAATAGCCGTCCCTCCGGGCTCGCGAGTGGCGATGACCGCACGTCCACGCTCCTCCAACGACTGTCGCAGGAGGTCGACCTGAGTCGACTTGCCGGCTCCATCCAGACCCTCAAAGACGACGAAGAGTCCGGCCATCTTCGATCTCAGATGCCGTCGGCCAGCTCGCGCGGGAAGAACAACACGCGGCGGTTTGGCTCCTTGCCGCGACTCCGAGAGCCGACGTTGTGTCGCTCGGCAATGGCATGCTGCTGCCGGCGAACATTAGAGCTCTGCGGAGCCAGCTCGACAGTCCGCGAGTGGTCGAGCACCTGGATGATGGCGTCCTCCGCCTCCTCCATGGCCAGCATTGAGGGATCGCGGTGACCATAGCTCACGTTGGTGACACCCGCCAGAGCGCTCTGCATCTGGGATATGGTGTTGTTCTTGAGGACGTAGATGGGGATGTTTTGGGCCTCGGCATCCCGTACTACCGGCGCTTTCCGACGGTAGTAGTTCTTGAGCGTCATGACCAGGTCCGCATCGTCGACGCGATTCGTGATGCTCACGGTTCCCGCTAGGCGCAGCTCCCGAATCGCCTGCTCAAGACGGCTCCGGCTGATTCCGAAGGGAAAGAGTCGCAGCGAATCCGCGGTGTAGCCGGCGCGCGGACGGGCATACGGTTCTTCCTCAAGCTCCTCCACCTCCTCCTGGTGCTGCTGCTCGGTAATGGAGATCTCTCCCGCTTCGGTTCTGGTGCGAATCTCGTTGCGTACCGGCATTCCTCGAAGGAGAGCGTCGACGGTCTCGGCCACGTTTCGATGGACGGTGACGTGAGACCAGTCCGAGATTTCCACCACAACATTGAACGTCGGTGGGGCCTTCCGCTCCAATACCGTCTTCTGCGTCCCTCGCCGTCGCGCTTCCTCATCGCCCAGTGTCACCGCCTGGATGCCTCCGATGAGATCCGAGAGTGTGGGGTTCTGCATCAGATTGTCCAGGGAGTTGCCGTGTGCCGTGCCCACCAGCTGAACTCCCCGCTCGGCGATGGTCCGCGCGGCGGCCGCCTCCAGCTCGGTGCCGATCTCGTCGATGACGATGACCTCGGGCATGTGGTTCTCGACCGCCTCGATCATCACCGCGTGCTGACGGCTGGGGCTCTGCACCTGCATCCGTCGAGACCTGCCGATAGCGGGATGAGGGATGTCGCCGTCTCCTCCGATCTCGTTTGAGGTGTCGACGATGACGACACGCTTGCGGAAATCATCTGCCAGTACCCGCGCCACCTCGCGGAGCATGGTGGTCTTCCCGACGCCCGGGCGGCCCAGAAAGAGGATGCTCTGCCCGGATTCGACAATGTCCTGAATGATACGGATGGTCCCGTAGACGGCGCGACCGACCCGAAGGGTCAGACCGACGTTGATCCCGGCCCGATTGCGGATGGCGGATATCCGGTGCAACGTTCGCTCGATGCCCGCCCGATTGTCCTCGCCAAAGGCGCCGATCCGAGAGACGACGTATTCAATGTCGTCAAAGGTGACCGGATTGCTGCTCAGTAGGTACTCTTCGTCGGGAAACCTGGCTTCCGGCTCACGACCGAGATCCATGACGATCTCGAGCAGCTCGTTGACCCGGTCGGCTCGACGAACGGCCTGCAAGATGTGAGGCGGCAACACCGACAGCAACACCGAGATGTCGCCATCCGGGTGTGCGGCCCCGGTCATATGGCTATGTGCTTCCTGCACGACTACTCCGCTTGATGTGTTCGGAACTCTCTTGGCTATGGCTCGAAGGAGAAGGCACGCACGGTCGGCGCGAACTCCAGCAGACGCGACGCCTTCTTCGGCAGCAGCTGCAGCCTTCCATGCTTGATGTGCAGCGAGACGCGCGCCGCTTCCACGAAGCCCAGATCCAGCAGCGACAGGTGGAGCGGCATCTGGTAATCACGAAGCCTCACGGCGACCCGGGCGTGAGGATGACGGCTACCGATGAGGTGGAGGGCGTACTGGATCAGAGACGTCGCCATGTCGGCGTCATCGGTTCCTGTCAACAGCCCCAGCCTAACAACTTCGTGGTCCCCCATGGGTAGGCCGCGAAAGACCCAGCCGACCCAGCCCACAATCTGACCCTCGCGCTCCACCACCAGCTCGCTTGGCTCCGCCCGATGCCAACGGCGTTGCGGCGGCATGCTCCAGTTGAGGCTCGTCAGTCCCTCCAGCTGGCTGACCAGAGGCGGAGTCTGGCTGTTCTCCAGCTGTCGCAGCGGCCAGGCGTCCTGAGGCATGCGATAGCGCATGCCGGTCGGCATCTCCTCCGGCGGAAGCACCTTGCTCGGCTCCCGGACGAAGAAGCATTCCGATGTCAAGAGCGAGAAGCCACAGGATGCCACGGCGGCCGCCCCCCGAGACTCGGGTATGGTCCGGGCGAATAGGCGCGGGATTCCGCGCTCTTGGAGGTGCGCCAGCACCTGCTGGACCAGGGCCGCCAGCACTCGCTGGGCATCGGCGTCCGGCCTGGCATGCACTCGTACCAGCTCCCATCCCAAGACGTAGCCGCGGGGTCGCGCCTGCGCAAAGCCCAGAAGCCCGCTGCCGTCCTCGGCGATCCAGGATCTCTGCCGGCCGGGAACCACGGTCGACCACACCAGTCCCGGCGCCTCGTCGAGAGGCGACGGAGCCAGGATCAGCGACTCCTCATCTGTCGAAAGGCGCTGCATCGACACCACGTCCAGCTGCGTCGCCGGACGCACATGCTCCGACCCCTGGCGCAACCTCAGCCTCACGCGGCCGCGCCCTCCTGCGCTGAGCCATCGCAAGCCGTCGAGACTTCCACCTCGCTGCCCTCGATCAGCTCCAGGAAATATCGGTGCATTCTCGAATCCGCCGTCAGCTCCGGATGAAAGGCGGTGACGAGTCTGCGTCCCTGGCGTGCTGCCACTGGCGCATTATCGTCCAACCGGGCGAGGACCGTCACTCCACCCGCGGTCTCCTCGATCATTGGAGCACGAATGAATACCCCATGGAAAGGCCCACCCGTCATTCCCGAGATGGCGAGATCGGCTTCGAAGCTCTCGCGTTGACGGCCGAAGGCGTTGCGCTGAACGCGGATGTCCATGCCTCCAATCAGGGGTTGGTCCACGCCGCCGTCGCTGACTTGGTTGGCCAGGAGGATCATGCCGGCGCAGGTTCCATATATCGGGAAGTCACGACGGCTGGCTTCACGAAGCGGCTCGAGAAGCTCAAATCGACGCAGCAGCTTCCCGATGGCGGTGCTCTCTCCACCCGGGATGATGAGCCCATCGAGGCCCGCCAGATCCTGGGGAAGCTTGACCAGGCGCGTGCCCGAGCCCAACTGGGACAGAGCGGTGACGTGTTCCGCCACGTCGCCCTGGATCGCTAGCACTCCCACCAACGGGCGCCGCTGCGCGGCCATGGCTACCAACCTCGAGAGGCCAGAAGCTCCGCCTCGGGTATTGCCGACAGCTCGAGGCCCCGCATAGCCTCGCCGAGCCCCTTCGAGGCCTCTGCGATGATGGCTGGATTGTCGAAGTGGGTCGTCGCCTCGACGATAGCCTTGGCTCGAGTTGCCGGGTCACTCGACTTGAAGATCCCCGACCCCACGAAGACGCCATCCGCGCCAAGCTGCATCATCAGTGCGGCGTCGGCAGGCGTAGCCACGCCGCCGGCTGCGAAGTTGACAACTGGAAGTCGGCCCGTGCGACGCACCTCATCCACCAGCTCGATGGGCGCTCCGAGGCGCTTCGATTCACCCATCAGCTGCTCGGGCAGGATGGTGTGCAATCTTCGGATCTCATCCGTGACCGCGCGCATATGGCGCACCGCCTCGACGATATTCCCCGAGCCTGCCTCACCCTTGGTCCGAATCATGGCCGCGCCTTCTCCGATCCGTCGGAGAGCCTCCCCCAGATCTCTCGCCCCACAGACGAACGGCACCTTGAAGCCATGCTTGTCGACGTGATACGACTCGTCCGCCGGCGTGAGAACCTCGCTCTCGTCGATGTAGTCGATGCCGATGGCCTCCAGCACCTGTGCCTCGACAAAATGACCGATCCGAGCCTTGGCCATGACCGGAATCGTCACCGCTCGCTGGATGCTTTCGATCAGCCCCGGATCGCTCATTCGCGCCACGCCCCCGGTGGCACGAATGTCGGCCGGTACCCGCTCCAGGGCCATGACGGCCACCGCTCCGGCCTCTTCGGCGATGCGGGCGTGGTCGGCGGTGACGACATCCATGATGACGCCGCCCTTGAGCATTTGAGCCAGCCCCCGTTTCGCTGTCCAGGTACCTGTTTCAGCCATGCTTTCCCCTTCAAATCTCTTGACAATAAGTTCAACTGATTCTACGGTTTGTCTCATTGGGGACACAAGATGGGCTCTCAATCCACAGACTTTACACAAGATTTGACTTTTTGTGCCCCTGGCAGGTAAAGTCAACCTGGTGACCGGTTATTTCTGCCGAAAGGTGAGTGCAAGAGCGAAGGACTGAGATTCGCTGCTTCTGCCCTGGCCGGTCCGGGACACCAGGCGGGGGGATGGAAAGATGAAGGAGCTTGGGGAGCTCATACGGGGGGCGCGCGAACAAAAGGGCGTCAGCCTCGACGAGGCATGCGCCGCGACGCGGATCCGTCGCAGGTACCTTGGTGCTATCGAAGATGGTGAGTTCAGGGGGTTTCCGGGGCCGGCCTACGTCACCGGCTTTCTTCGCAATTACGCGGTCTACCTGGGTCTGAATCCCGAAGAGATTCTTCAGACGTACCACACCATGGCGCCGGTGGCCACGACGACCATCAACCTCGGGCCTGCTACGACAGTCGGTGTGGAACGCCTTCGACGCCGCTCCCGCAAGCGACTGACCTGGTCGTGCGCCGGCATTTTGATGTTTCTCATCGTCGGGCTCGGAATCGAGCAGTATGCCGCTCGGCATCCTGCCGGCGGCGCTCAGCCTCCCATCTCCTCCGTCGGCCTGCTGCCCTCGCACCCACCGTCAAAGGCACGGATCCAGTCCACGAGCGGATTTCCACCGGTGGGTGTTCATCTTCCGCCTCGGTCCGCACGTAAGCACCGTAACCGCAAGCAGGCACGTATCGGAATCCTGGCGCTCCGAACCGCCTGGATTCGAGTGGCCATTGATGGGAAGCAGGTCTATTGGGGGCCGCTTTATGCCGGTTCGTACCATCACTGGTCGGGGAAGCGGATCGAGCTGGCAACACATCGCGGAACGGCGTTTCGACTCCACGTGGACGGAGAGTTGATCGGCCGGATAAGCCCTCACCCGGGTCGCGTGCGCGGCGTCGCCACACCTTCCGGCTGGCAGCGCACGAGATAAGTGGCCGACAACTCCTTCGACGTCGTCTCCGACTACGATCGCCAAGAGATGGTCAACGCGGTCGACCAGACTCACCGCGAGATGACGACGCGGTACGACTTGAAGCAGAGCACGAGCTCGCTCGAGCTGGGCTCCGACACCATCACCATTCAAGCTGAGAGCGAGCACATCATCCAAAGCATCGTCGACGTGCTCGAAACCAAGATGGTCCGTCGCAACCTATCGCTCAAGATTCTCAAGCTTGGTACGCCTGAGCCGGCAGCAGGCAGCACCTACAGACTTACCATCAGCCTTCAGAAGGGCATCAACCAGGACCTCGCCCGAGAGATCAGCAAGACAATTCGCTCGGACCTACCCAAACTGAAGGTTGCCATTCAGGGCGATTCACTCCGGGTGACCGGGAAGAGCAAGGACGAGCTGCAACAGGCGATGGCCCTCCTCAGGACCAAGGACTACCCGGTTCCACTCCAGTTCGTAAACTACCGGTAACATCGAGCCATCTGCGGTACGGTTGACCCGTTTCTCAAGGCGCGACCAAAGCTCACTCGAAAACCCGAAACTCGAGACGCGAAACTCGTCGTTAACGCTTTCCATGCGGGCCAGGAACCGTCCAGCGGGCCGGAGCTCCAGTCGGCTCCGGCCCTTCCTGCAACGCTCTAGGTGAGCGGCCCGCCGGTGGCGCCGGCGCTTGCGCTGCTCGACGAGGTCGAGGATCTGGTGTGATGACACGGATCGGTGCTCGGAGCCCGCTTCGCGGGCGCGAGCGGCTTCACCACGACGGCCTTCACCGAGTGTGAAGCCCTAGCCGTATTCGCGCCATGGGCGGAAGCGGCGTAGGAAACGCCGCCGATGACGCCGCCGACGGCCAGACTCAGTAATAGAGCGGCGCCCAACTTCTTCAGCATGTCTTCCACCTCCTTTCTCTTTGGTTTCCTATCTTCACCGTACGCGGGCAGCTTGGTGAACCGGTGAGAAATAGATGACGGCTCGATGACCATCTTCGTACCGGGCTGCCATCTCGCTGCGCCCGCACATGCAACACTCTGAGGAAAGTGCGAGTCAGGCAGCGGCTGCTCCGAGAACAAACAACCATGAAATCGTCAGGACAGCGAACATGGAGGTCTGAGCTTGACGCCCAAATTGGTCGCCATCTTCGCCCATCCCGATGACGAGTCCTTCTCGGCCGGCGGGACACTTGCCCGTTATGTCGACTACGGTGTCGACGTCACCTTGGTCACAGCCACACGAGGCGAGGCGGGCGAGATCCGTCAAGGAATCCCTCCGCCTGAGGATGTGGGGCAGCTTCGCGAGGCCGAGCTGCGCACCGCGCTGAGCCTGCTCGGCGTCGAGCATCTTCGATTGCTGGGACTGCCCGACGGCAAACTGGACACCTGCGAGCATCAGCTCCAATCCGAGCTGTATGAGCTGCTCGGAGAGTTGAAGCCGCAGGTGGTCATTACGGAAGATGTGCGTGGGATCACCGGCCACCCCGATCACATTGAGGTGACTAAGGCCGTCGTCAAGACCTTCGACAGAGTCGCAGAGGTGATGAAGCTCTACGAGCACGTCGTCCCGGGAGGCGGACCGACGGGACACCTGTTAGGGACGCCGGAGGACCACATCACCACCTGGATCGACGTCGAACCATGGCGTGAGCGAATGCTTGAGGGACTCCAAGCCCATCGCAGCCAGGTGCCGCCCGACACTGTGCGGCGATTCCACGATCTGCCGAAGCCACTGACCGACCACTATGTCTGTGTCCGCACTCGAGTCCCGATCCTTATTCCTGAAAGGGACCTGTTCGCCGGGATCGATTGAGTATTTTTCCCGGCAGGGAGGTGTCAAGCCGCCTGCGGGAGCGGGCGAAACCGATCAGGCGAGGGGACGGCCGCTTATGTGGTCAGCCCCTCCAGCTGCCTCCGAAGGCGCGGGGTCAGCGCTTTCAGGCCGTCTGCTTCCTCCAAGAGGAGCCGGGTGGTCTTGGCCAGCGCGCGCCGTAGCTCCGACGCATTCGGATGAGAGCAGAGTGTTTGCTCGAACGCGCTCAAGAGGTCTGTCGGGAGGGCATCGTATCCTCGACCGTGCACGCTCGGGATGCCCCGACGGCGACAGGAGAGTGAGAGAGTCTCGTCGCGCAGGCTGTGGAGCCAGTATTCGGACTGCCAGAGCCGTCCTCGCTCGACGCAAAGCAGGGCGCGGACGGCATGATGGACGGCGAGACCGAAACCCTCCTCCAGGGGAGCAGGCCCAACCTCTGCCCCTTCCCTCGCCATGCCGAACAAGAGCCGGAACCTGGGACCTCGGGGCCCGAAATCGGGGGCCGGGGTAAACGACAGGTCCACTTGCAACAGGCCCGGCAGGAGGAAAACACGGTAGATGGTGGAGCGGTAGGGCAGGTCGAAGAGGACGTCACCGTCCAGGTCGGCGATCACCATCTGAGTCCAGTCGCCCAGAACCGCATCGACGGCGGCGTCCTCCGCTACGCTCAGCGTGAGATCGAGATCAGACCAGCGGTCCCCGCCCTCGGCACTCGATCCCACGAGTGCCGCCGCCGTTACCCGGGCATCATTCCGGGCATGACGAACCAGCTGAGCCTGCACGGACGCTCGATACTTCTCGGTGAACATTAGACCTGAAACAGCGTAGCCGGTGCACCCGGGAACCAAGGAGTGTTACCCACTCACACAGGGCGCCGCACCACAAATGGTCATTTGTTGCCTCATGCCGCCGGAATCGGCATGGGAGACTGTACCAGGCGGAAATTGCGGCGGCACCGTGATCAGTAACAAGGAGGCAGACACCGGAAGCCTGGAAACCTCCACTTGCCTGCCGCCTGGAAGGAATCTTGCCCACCAAGCCACGTCAGACGATCATCCGAGAGGTAGACGATGGACCAGAATCAGCTCGACCGCATAGCCCGACTCCTCGACCGCATCAGCGATCGTTCCGAGCGCGCCGAGATCACCCGTGAGATCGCCAAGGTGTTCGAGGACGCCGACTCCAGCTTCGATGCCGCCCGGTTCTACGACCTCGCAAATGTCGATCGAAGCGAGGCGCAATGACGCTATCGGTTGCCGTAGACGCGCTCAATACTGAGTATCACGGCCGTCCGCCGCTCGGCGGCCATGACCCGGTCGTACTCGTCCCAGTTGTCGTGACTTCCGCCGGCCGCCAGGAAGATTTCCCGTAGGAGACGCGGAAGCGATATCGGCAGCCCGGACATCGGATCGTCGGGACCGGCCAGCTGCACGTCGCCTTCAACGGCGATCCACTGCCAGCCCGCCCGGAACACGAGTGTCATTCGGGGCCGCTGTCTCAGATGCTCGAGACGCCGAGCATCGCCTCTCGACACGAATGCCACCGCGGGCTGATGGGTCAGCGGATGGTCGTACACGCCCGCGTTGACGATTGAGCAGGCGGGAGACCCGTCCGCTCGCTGCGTAACGACAACTGCCAGACCGTGGTCCGCGGCTGCCAAACGCCGCACCAGTTCGACCTGTTCTTCTGCGACGCTCTTTCGGTTCAGCCGGCCACCTCGACGCGACGCTGAGCGATCGATTCCGTCACCTGTGCTTCAGTATCAAGCCGGCTGGGAACTGGGTTCGTTCCCTTCCTTCAGAGGGAGGCGAACCGTAAACGTGGCGCCGTGGCCGACCTCGGACTCGACGTCGACGGTGCCACCGTGCTGGTTGACCAGCTCTTTGGTGATGTAGAGG
>DASRCF010000107.1:0-15037 GCA_035653255.1 Chloroflexota bacterium | reverse complement strand
CTCAGGACACGTGATGCCGATCAGAAGGGTTCTGCCCAGTCTCCAGTTGCTCCGGATGACTACGTGATCAAGCCGATCGACCCGGTCGACCTCATCACTCGCATCCGGGCGGTTCTCCGCAAACAGAAGCCCGCCGCAAAGGTGGCTCACAGACGGACTGAGACCCAGGCTCAGGTGGATCTCACGGAGGCGCCCGTTCCAGGCGCAGCTATCTCCGATTCGGTGACAGCCGGAAAGATCATCACGGTATTCAGCCTGAAGGGCGGCGTCGGCGCGTCGACGATCGCGACCAACCTTGGAGTGGCGCTCCAAGAGCTGTGGAATGAGGCCACCGCCCTAATCGACCTGAGCCTCGAGTCCGCATCCCTGAATGTGCTGCTTGACATCCTCCCTTCGAGCGCCATAGACGATCTGGTGCAGCAAAACGGCAACCTCGACCCTGAAACCGCGGCCCAGTATCTCGCACGACACACGTCCGGTGTCAGTCTGCTGGCAGCCCCACAATCGCCCGAGCGTGCCGAGCTGATCGACGGCGCAATGGTTAGGAACATGCTGACTCTTCTGCGCGACAGCTTCGACTACGTGGTGATCGATACGGCATCGAATTTCGCCGAGCACACATTGGTGGCCATTGAGATGGCAGACGCAATCGTGCTCCCGCTCATTCCGGATATCTCGTCCGTTCGCACGACCAATAGTGCGCTCGACATCCTGAGCGCGCTGGACGTGAGGGATGACCGAATCTTTCTGCTTCTCAACGAGATCGTGCCCAAGGTTGGGTTGAGCAAGAAGCATGTCGAGTCGGCCCTGCACCGATTCGTCACCACCATCCCGTCTGGAGGGGCCAAGGTAACGGATTCCATCAACCGGGGCGCGCCGCTGGTCTTGTCGGACCCCGACTTGCCGTTCTGCAAATCGATCGAGGATCTCGCCTTCCAGCTCAGCCGCCCTGAGTCCATAGCGAAGAAGCGTTCACGCTCTTCCGAGCTACTGACCAAAGTCCGAAAGCGGGTCGGCTGATATTTGTGGCTAGCCCGATGTTCCCATTGTGTAGCGAGAATGAGGAAATCAGGATCGTAGTATGACTCCAGCCGGAGTCCGGTCCCAGAGATAAGGGAGAATAAGCGTCCATGTCGAACACAGCTCAGAACGCCCTATCGGCTAAGCGCGTCGGCCAGTATCTGGTTGATGCCGGCGTACTAAAGGCAGACCAGCTCCAGGAGGCTCTTGATCGCCAGCAGCGCATGAGCAAGGCCGGATTCCACGTCCTGTTGGGCACGATCCTCGAGGAGATGGGAGCTGTCGACCGGCAGAGCCTGGAGGCTGTCATCCTGCGACAGCGACTCGACGAGGGCAGTGTGAGCCTGGGGTCAGAGTTCGATTGGGCTCCCTTCCGCAGCACCACCGACGCCCCTCAAGCATCCGTCGCCGCGAGTCAGGAGGAGGCTGAGCAGATGCCGGCTCCATCGGCTGTCGAAACGGCCTCTGAGTCAGAGCTGCCTCTGGATCTCGAGCCCAGTGAGCCGGGTCCGGTCTCAACAGCTGCCGCCGAGGAGACGGTGCAGACGTCGGCGGAGCCATCCACTTCCCCGTCCGAGGAAGACTCCGGGGCGGAGATGGTGGCCATGGAGGTGGAAGCCATTGCCGGCGAGCCAGAGCCACTTCAGGAGCCGGAAGGAGTCGGACCGCAGCACGTGAGCCTCCAGGAGAGTCCAGCCATGGAACACAGCATCGACCATACGCCCCAGGAGGCGCCGCCGACCTTCGGTCAGTCCTTTGAGCCGGCCGTCGCTGCGGACCACGTCGCCACGGAAGGCAGCCAGACCCCAGAAACCGATGAACCCCCCTCGGCCATGGAGGCGGCGATGCCGGAGCCGGCCGTGGCAACTCCACCCATGCAGGCAGCCAACCCTGAGGCTGCGCCGCAATGGTCACCCATGCCCGCTGCTCAGTCGCCGACCGAGATGATCGAGGTTGAAGGTTTTACCTTCCGAGCAGGCAACGGCGTCGTCACCGGAGATGTTGCCGCGGTAATCGGCCAGCTTCAGAAGCGGCTTCATTCTCTGGAGAGCCAGCTGACAGAGTACTCCGATGGGATGGCCCATCTGGAGAGCATGCGTCGGTACGGCGAACAGACGATCAAGGCCGCCGATACCATCGCCGCGCAGATCCAGGAAGAGGCGGAGCAGCAGGCCACCGCTATTCGGGACCGAGCTCAGCAAGAAGCTCGACGAATCATTGTCGAGGCCAAAGGCGAAGCCGAGCAGCTGCGCGCGGAGGCCCAGCAAGAGCACGACCGAGTTATACAGGAAGCATCTGCCACGGCCGAACAGATGAATCAGGCCGTCAATTCGAGCATTGAACGCCATCGGGAGGTAGCCGAAGAGATGCGTCGGATCATGGAGGGCTTCCGACGGCCTTCCACCTCATGGTCCGAAAGCGGCGACGCCTAGCCTCCCGAGACCAGATCAAGCTTCCGCCTGGAACTCTCGCCGCCGTGACCGTTTGGCTCTCGGAGGCGTTCTGGCACGCATGTTGCGAGCGTGAACGCTCCGAGAAGGAGGGCCATGGCCGGCACCGACGTGTTGAAACAGTGGTGGCTCAAGGCGCTCCTCGGCGAGGAGATGTCTGCCCATCCGGTCTTCGACCGTAACATCGAGGTCAAAGTCGACCAGGATGTGGTGACGCTATCGGGAGAGGTTGAGTCCGCCGAAGAGCGCGAACAGCTCGAGCAGGAGGCCCGCAGCATCGGCCTCATCCAGTCGGTCGTCAACCGCCTGAAGGTGCAGTCGGGTCACCGTCCAGAGCGACTGCAAACCGTGATCGCGATATTTCCCGACGATCGGGCGGCCGAGCTGGCCAGCCAGATGATCGCCGGATGGAAGCTCCACGGTGCGAACGTCCCTGATCTGGTAACCGACGTGGAGCCGGCTGAGAAATGCCTACACGAGCTGGCACGCAAGGCAGAGCTTCCAATTGCGGACGTGCAGCCATACATCGATCACGTTCGAGAGGGCAAGACCCTCCTGATCGACCGTGTGCCGGAAGAGGATGCATTTCGGGTGATTTCGGCATTCGAGGGAACTGAGGCAAGCGGCATCCATACGCTGCCGCCGGAGCCCGAGCCAGCCTTGATGGACTGAGCCGCGTGGCTGAGCCGGCCCGACGTGCCGAGGCAAAGCCGGAGACCTCCTCTCGGTCGGTGCTGCGCCGCTTCCTTCGCGTCGCAGGACCCGGCATCATCACCGGCGGTGCGGAGAACGACCCGGCCGGTGTTACGACCTACGCCACGGTCGGCGCAACCACGGGCTACTCACAGCTCTGGCTGCTTCTCCTGGCAACTCCTCTGCTCATCATCGTTCAGGGTCTGGCCGCGCGGATCGGCTCCGTGACAAAGCTGGGCTTTGCCGAGCTGATCCGCAACGAGTTCGGCCGTCCGGCCGCCATTGTCCTTGCTTCTCTAGTCGTCATCGCCAATGTGGCCACGATCGGCGCTGATCTGGTGGCGATGGCCGCCGTCCTGCAACTCCTCACTCACCTCCCGCTTACCGTCTTCGTCGTGCCGCTAATGGTCGTCCTCGGATACATCACCATTTTTCAGGATTACAAGACTGTACAACGGCTGCTGCTCTGGGTGGTGTTGGCGTTTCTGGCCTACATCGTCGCCGGCATTCTTGCGCATCCCGACTGGTCACAGGTCCTACGATCGACCGTCATCCCACCAATCCGACTCAAGGTCACGTACTTCCTCGGGGCGATCGGACTCCTGGGCACGACGATACAAGCTTATCTGTTGTACTTCCAGTCGGAAGGTGAGCGGGAGGAGCGACGCGGCACGACCCACAGCAGCGAGCGCTACATCGACATTGCGTCGGGGATGATCACCTCTAACGTGGTTGCGTACTTCATCATCATTTCGACGGCCTCCACGCTCTTCTCACACCATCAGGCCATCCATGGCACCGCCGATGTCGCACGGTCGCTCACCCCGGTCGCCGGTTCCTTCGCAACCGTGTTGTTCTCTATCGGCATTCTCGGCGCCGGTCTGCTCGGTGTTCCCGTGCTCGCCATTTCGACGGGCTACATCCTCGCTGGTACTCTCGGCTGGCGTACGGGGCTCGGCAGGCAAGCCTACAGTGCTCCGGGGTTCTATACCGTCATTGCGCTTTCGCTGCTCGCAGGCGTTGAGCTGGCCAACAGCCACGTCAATCCGATAACCGCGCTTTTCTACTCTCAGGTCTTGAGTGGCCTCGTGACACCACCCCATCTGGTGTGCCTTGTCCTCCTCGCCAGCCGCCGAAGGGTGATGGGGGCCTTCGTCGCCACGCCATGGGAGCGACTCGGCGGATGGATTGCTGCGGGTGTGATGACAATCTCCGTGGCCGCCCTCGTCTTTGCCCTCCTGGCCTGAGACAAGCACCCCGGATGCAGATTGCACGGTGTACGGTGGAAGTGAGGACGGCGCGTAGGATCGCGTCGAGCACAAGGAGGAGTGAAGATGGCATTCGAAGTCCCGCCACTGCCCTACGCCTACGAGGCTCTGGAGCCGCACATCGACTCAGAGACTATGCACCTGCATCACGATAAGCATCATCAGGCGTACGTCACCAATCTGAATGCGGCTATCGAGAAGCATCCGGAGCTGGAGGGCAAGGGCGTCGAAGCGCTGCTACGTGACATAGGCTCCATCCCCGAAGACATCCGGACGGCGGTCCGGAACAACGGCGGCGGCCACGCCAACCACAGCATGTTCTGGCAGATCATGTCGCCTGACGGAGGCGGACCACCCCGAGGCGCGATTGCGGAAGCGATAGACAGTGCATTCGGAAGCTTCGAGAACTTCAAGGCGCAGTTCAACGACGCCGGCGTGAAGCGCTTCGGCAGCGGCTGGGTTTGGGTCGTGCGTTCAGGCAACGGCAACCTGCAGATCATCTCCAGCGCCAACCAGGATTCGCCGTTGATGGACGGCCAGCAGCCGATCTTCGGCAACGACGTATGGGAACACGCCTACTACCTCAAGTACCAAAACCGGCGGCCGGACTACCTTAGCGCTTGGTGGAACGTCGTCAACTGGGACGAGATCAACCGCCGCCTAGCCTAGCTCTCCGAGCTGAGGACGCCCCGACGCCGGTCCCGTCTGCTACGTGGGCAGACGAACTGCACGTCATCCCTCTCAGGGCACGCCAAGACCGCGACATTTGACCACCGGGCGGACGTGGTGAGTCAACCGTCTTGAGTCGTTCAGGTCGACGACCATCTGATGCAGCGTCGGATTCTGGTACCACAGATGGCTCCGGCTCCGACCGCGGAAGCTCAGGCCCCTTTCAATCGGGACCATCGAGGCTTGAGAGCCTGTTCCACTGTAGACATGTAACGGCAATGCCAGGGCGGCCGGCTCACGGGAGTGGCGATCGTTGAGGCCGCCCGTGCGCCTTCATGAAACCGTTTCGAAGCGGTCATCCAACTGTCAGCCGTGACTCACGGGGTGGTCACGACAGGTCGTCATGCTGAACGTGTGAGGTGGTTCTCGGACCACCAATTTACAACCGAGAGAGGTTCATCGAAATGGCCGCAAATCAGATAGCGATGCGATCACCCCGTACCGTCATTCGCCCAGCTGGGGCGAAGGGCCGAACACGACTCCAGGATGTCTCCACAAATGTGATTGCGCCGGGTCCCGTAACCGCTCTCGACGTCAGGTCGGGTTCCGAAGTCTACTCCACGAGGGGAGAACGATTGGGAACAGTGGCCGAGGTGTGGGCCTACACGTCTCAGCACGGCCACCTTCCCAGGTCACACCGGCACCTCGCCGGCTACGGGCCCATCGCCGGTAACACTTCCTGGTTCGAGACATCGGAGGGTTATTTGGAGGTAACCGAAGTTCTCGGCCCCAGGCTTCGCCGGTCGCATTTCATTCCACTGTCGGATGTCCTCAATATGCACGGAGACCTCGTCGTCGCCGACATCGATGGTTCGAAGGCCAAGTCGGCCCGTCAGTCGAACCGGTTCAACCGCGCCGCCTAACCGGCGGCGCGGCTCTGCCGCATGCTCAGGCCGTGCGTCTTTGTCACCATGGGATGCCTTCTCGGGAACGCAAGAGCCTCGAAACCAGGATAGTTCCCCGAAATAGCCTGACCCGATGGACAGAGAAGGTGTCCAAACCTCTGAACTCCAAGCCCTAAACCCCTAACCGCTACGACCGACAGTCTCCGCATGAGGGCAGTTGTCGCCCCTCCGGCTCAGCGCCTCATGGTCGCGGTCACCCTGTCACGGCGATGAAGGCGCCGCGGTTCCACGCTCGAGGATGCGGACCGTGATCTAGCTGATAGAGCGCCGAAGAGTCCTGCCAGCTCTTGGAGGCTATTGATGTTGTTGACCGGCAGGAAGTCGTCAACGAGAGGCAGGGCGGCGGCCATGCCGCGGGTCAATGGCCGATAGTCCCGAGAGCCTAGCAGCGGATTGAGCCACAGCAGCCGGTGGCCGGTACGCCGCAGTCGTTGCATCTCGTGCTTTAGCCGTTCGGGGTCGCCGCGGTCCCAGCCATCGCTGATGATTACGATGATGGCTCCATTGGCACCGCTGCGCCGCGCCCACAAGCGGTGGAAGGCCCCAATGGAATCGCCGATACGCGTCCCGCCGGCCCAGTCTTGGACCTCTTCCGATACGGCGGCAAGGGCTGCGTCCGCGTCCCTCCACCTCAACAAGGGGGTGATGCGGGTTAACCGAGTGCCGAAGACGAAGACCTCCGCGGCGCTGAAGCGAGCCTCGACACTATGCAAGAAGTGCAGCAGCACACGTGTGTAACAGTCCATCGAACCGCTGATGTCGCACATAAGGACCAGCCGCCTGCGTTTGCTCCGCCGACGCCTGTGGGGCAGGTCGACGATCTCGCCTCCATGCCGAAGACTGTGCCGCAGGAGGCGTCGCATGTCGATCTCTCCAGTGCGCTTCGCTCGGCGACGCCTGCGCGATCTGCGCTCGGGAAGGTACCACCGGATCGACGCCACGAAACGCTTGGCATCCTCCAGCTCTCGTTCCGACAGCTGCGAAAAATCCCTGTACCGCAGCCGTTCCTCTGCGCTGTACAGTCCCACGGGGCGTCCGGCGCTCTCATCGCACCTCTCTGGACCTGGATCGAGACCAACGCGGGAGGCTGACTCTGGAGGGCGGGAGCCGCCTTCACTCTTCATCGACTCCGGAAGATCCAAGTGCTGTTCCGACTTCTCCTCCCAGGCCGCGGAGCCGCCGGCTGTAGGAGCTCCCTCCAAAGTCAGCCACAGGGCATCGAAGGCGATGTCGACCATAGTGCGCTCGCCACGGCTGGAGGCCAGCGTCGACCGGGCCACGAATCGAACCGTCTCTCGATCCCTCAGATCGACGAACCGAAGCCCACGAGAAAAGTCCTGCAATCGACTCGTGGAGACGGGCACGCCCGCCTTCCGGAGGAGCCGGCCAAAGAGCGCGACATTGTGGAGGAGTGGTCCGGTCAGCTGGCCCGACCGCTCCGGGCAATCAGCTCACCCACCAGAGGCTGCACTCGCTCCATGTCCTCCCGATTCTTGAGCAGCACTCCGAGGGTCGCCTCCACCGCCTCGACATCCAGCTCCTGCTGGGCCAGCGCCGTGAGCGATCGAGCCCAGTCAATGGTCTCGGAGATGCCCGGCACCTTGTAGATGTCGAGCGAGCGCAGCTCCTGCACGAAGGAGACGACGTGTTCCCGAAGCCTCTCCATGACCTCTGGAGCTCTCAGCGCCAGGATCGCCAGCTCCTTGGAGAACGAAGGATAGTCGATCCAGGCATAGAGACAGCGCCGACGCAGCGCATCGTGCAGCTCCCGGGTCCGATTCGAGGTGATGATCACCAATGGCGGCTTCCGCGCCCGGATGGTTCCGATCTCGGGAATCGTCACCTGGAAATCTGAAAGCACCTCCAGCAGAAAGGCGTCGAACTCGTCGTCTGCTCGGTCCAGCTCATCGATGAGAAGTACGACCGGCCGGGCGTCACCTCCCTCCAACGCCTGAAGCAGAGGCCGCTTGATGAGGAACTCCGGTCCGAAGAGGTCCGGTGTCGAACCGCCTGGGGACGCCTCCGCCAGCCGGATGGCCATGATCTGCCGAGAGTAGTCCCACTCGTAGACGGCCGCAGTCACGTCGATTCCTTCATAGCCCTGCAGCCGGATCAGCTCCGCCTCCAAGACGCACGCCATGACCTTGGCGATCTCAGTCTTTCCGACTCCGGCCTCGCCCTCGACCAATAGTGGCTTGGCGAGCTGGAGCGAGAGAAAGAGGGAGGTGGCCAGCTCACGATCGCTCACGTACCGGTGGGCCGTCAGCGCCGCCTGCACGTCTTCTATCGATGAAAGCACGGCAAATTCTAAATGCCTTCCCGGCATTCGCCGGCAACCTCAGCTCAGACGAAGTGTGAATCCGGTGGACCGTGGGCTAATGCTTGAAACAGCGGTCACATGCGGCACTCGACTTGCAATAGGCTTCTCGCGGGCTTCGATGCGGAAAGGCTTCACATGCTCATCGAGCTGGCGGCCAAATTCCTGGTGGGCGGAACGCTGGTGGTCACCTTCGCCATCATCAGCGACACCATCAGGCCGCACTATGCGGCGGGCATTTTCGCCGCCGCCCCCTCCATTGCCCTGGCGAATCTCGGCATCACCTATGGAGTGCACGGTCCCATGACCGTTCATAGTGAGGCGGTAGGCATGGTGGCGGGCGCCATTGCAATGGTGGGATACGTGCTGACGGCGGAGCCGGCCATCAAGAGGACCAGCGCCTTGTCCGGCTCGCTCATGACCATCGCCGTATGGATCATCCTAGGAGCCGCCGGATATTTCGCGCTCCAGGCGTTCGCTCCGTGAAGATCTCCTTTCATGCGCCCGAGAACGTGGTGTCCTGGACCATGCTGCTTCGCTTTGCGCTCGGCGGCGCCGTCTCGGTGGTCGCCTCGATAACCTCAGTAGTCGTGAATGCTCGGGCTGCCGGCGTGTTGCTGGCCTTCCCGACCATCATGCCGGCGGCGCTGACCTTCCTTCAGGAACGGAAGGGGAAGAAGGCCACCGAAAGCGACGCCCACGGCGCGTTCTTCGGTTCTCTGGGACTGCTCGCATTCGCTTTGATTTTGATCCCTCTGAGCACAAGGCTCCCGGGTGCGGCCGCGCTGGTCGTGGTCGGACTCGTCTGGCTCGTGGTCTCGATCATCACGTTTGCCGTCCTCCACAATCGGGGCCCATTTAGACACGTGGATCAACGAGCGTAAACGTACCTCGGCTACCCGGCCGCTCCCGAGCTCAGGATCTCCTCTGACTCCTCCATCGCGGCCACCGCGTCCTCGACACTGTGAACCAGGCGCAGCATGGCCAGGTCGTGATCGGCGACGATCAGATTCCAGCGGAAGGCCTCGACCATCCGCTCCCACGGCTCCCCCACCAAAATCACCGGCTTGCGCGGAATCAGCTCGGTCTGCCGGAGATTCCACGCCAGCGCCACCTCGCCCAGGGTTCCCGCTCCTCCCGGCAGCGCAATCAGGCAGTCGCTCTCGATCAAAGCTTCGATGCGAGCGAACAGGCTCTCGACGGCCCGTTCCTCCGAGAGGTATTGATTCGGCGTGAGCCGGCCGGCCCAGGGAATCATGGTCACGCCAACCACCTGCCCTCCAGCCTCACGGGCGCCTCTGCTCACCGCTTCCATAGCTCCGGCATAGCCCCCGGAGAGGACGGTGTGACCGGCCTCCGCGAGCATCGCGCCGAGGCGTTGTGCATCCCGGTACTCGGAGGACTCGGGGGACACCCGGGCAGAGCCGAAGACGGTGACCCGGAGTGGCGGGATCATAATACGAAACCGTGAGGCAGGAGCTCATCGACTGTCATGACACCCAGGCCGTCGATCTCAACCTCGGCTGCGGGACCCATCAGATCCAGCATCACCTGCCGGCAAGCACCGCACGGAGTGCGGGATGTGGGCGGGGCATTCGCGGGTGCATCAAGGCAGCTCACCGCCAGACGCACAGGTCGGACGCCGCGGTCGACGCAGCTAAAGAGGGCCGTTCGCTCGGCGCAGCAGCTCAGTCCATAGCTGGCCGACTCGACGTTACATCCGGTGATGACCTCGCCACGCTCTCCGAGGACGGCCGCGCCGACGCGGAATCGCGAATATGGAGCGTGGGCTCGCGTGGCCGCATCCCGTGCACGTGCCAGGAGGCCGGCCGCGCCATGGACCGTCACTCCACGCTCAGAATCGTAACCGTGCGCTCCTCACCCGCCGGAGTCTTGTACTGTACGCGATCGCCCTTCTTCCGGCCCTGCAGTGCCGCGCCCAGGGGTGACTCGACAGAGATCAGGCCTTCGGATGGCCGGGCGCCATGCACTCCCACGATCCGGTAGGTCTTGCTGCCGCCGCGGTCGTCCTTGATCTCGACCGTATTGCCCAGCCCGACGCTGCCGGCCCGCTCAGGCTCGACCACCACCACGTTTCGACTGAGGAACTCCAGCTCGGCGATCCGGCCCTCGATATGGCCCTGCTGCTCCTTCGCGTGATGATAGGCGCCATTCTCGGAAAGGTCTCCGTCGGCGGCGGCCTGCCCGATCTTCTGCGCGATTTCAGGGCGCCGAACCTTCACCAGCTCGTTCAGCTCGGCGTCGATCTTTTTCTTCTCGTCCTCGGTCACGAGGATTGGTTGCTGTGCTGCCATGTCTCAGATGATCTCACAAATAAAAATGAGCCTCCAGGGAGGCCTCAAAGCCATTGTACGCCGGTCAGCGCTAGGGGGTTTGCTGTTGCGGTTGGAGAAACTCCTGCCTCGGCTCCATATTCCAGGAACCGGCCCTTGAGACATCAGGTACCATTTCGAAACGATGCCAGCTGATCAAAACGGCTTTCGCGCTCAAGTCCACGTCCACGGGCGAGCCTGCACGAGTCACGCTACGATCAACGAGTGCGAGCCCGCGTACTAGTGTAGAAAGAGTCGCGTCGCGGCTGTGGGGTTGGTGTACCGGAACGATGATCGGCGGCTATCTGAGCGTAGGCCAGAAGGTATCCGTTCGACGGCTGTTCACGCCGGAGGACCTGGATGCCTTCGCGGCAGTGACCGGCGACGACAACCCGCTACACGTCAGTCCCGAGTTCGCCCGTCACACGGCCTTTGGCCGGCCGATTGTGCACGGCCTGCTGACGGCCAGCCTGTTCTCGTATCTCTTGGGAACAAAGCTGCCCGGCCCAGGCAGCATCTACCTCGGACAGATGTTGAAGTTCACGGCACCGGTCTTTGTGGGAGAGGAGGTCACCGCCAGCGTCGAGGTCGCAGAAATCAACACTGCCAAGCGGACGGTGCGTCTGGTGACTCAGGCCACGACGGCCCGGGGTGTCGTCCTGGAGGGCGAGGCAGTGATCAAGATGTCTCGACCGCTCGAACCGACGGCCTAGAGGCGTGTTCGTTCAATGTTCAAGGGAAGCGGAGTAGACAGCATACACCGCCTCCTGATCGTCCCGGAGGGACGCTAGACCGCCGGGTCCTCGGACGTCTCTAGTCTCGGCCTACGAAGTCACCCACTGACTCGAGTCGGTATATGATCGACCCCAATGGCTTCTGGACCGGTATGGTGGAGTTGTACTGCCAGAGCAAAACGTGTAGAAATTCACGTCGAAACATCGTACGTTGAACATCTAGGCTTCAGACGTCGAGGTTCTTCACGTCCTTGGCGTGGGTCTCTATGAACTTCCGTCGAGGGTCGACGTTCTTACCCATGAGAATGTCGAAGGTGTCGGACGCAACCAGGGCGTCACTGACGTCCACGCGAAGAAGCACGCGGTTAGCGGGATCCATTGTCGTCTCCCAGAGGAGGTCGGCGTTCATCTCGCCCAGCCCCTTGTAGCGCTGTATGTGGACGTTCTTCCCCTTCATGCGCCGCTTCAGCGTCTCGTCACGCTCGGCGTCACTGTAGGCGTAGGCCCTCTCCCGGCCCGCGCTGATCTTGTACAGCGGCGGTTGAGCGATGTAGAGGCAGCCGGAATCAATGATCTCCCTCATGTGACGGAAGAAGAACGTGAGCAGTAGGGTGCGGATGTGGGCGCCGTCGACGTCGGCGTCGGTCATGATGATGACGCGGCGGTAGCGCAGCTTGGTCAGGTCGAACATCTCGCCGATGCTCGTTCCCAAAGCGGTGACCAGGAATTTGATCTGCTCATAGGACAGAATCTTGTCCAGCCTGGCCTTCTCGACATTGAGGATCTTGCCTCGCAGGGGAAGGATAGCTTGGAACTGCCGGTCGCGGCCCTGCTTCGCGGTTCCACCGGCCGAGTCGCCCTCGACGAGATAGATCTCGCTCTTCTCAGGGTCTCGCTCCTGACAATCGGCGAGCTTACCGGGAAGGGCCATTCCCTCCATAGCGGACTTGCGGATGACGAGGTCGCGCGCCTTGCGGGCCGCCTCCCTAGCCCGAGCCGCGGTGACACACTTCTCAATGATGCGGCGGGCATCAGACGGATTCTCCTCCAGATACTGCCCAAGCTGCTCACCCACCGTTAGCTCGGTCTGCGTTCTAATCTCCGGATTCGATAGCTTGACCTTCGTCTGTGCCTCGAACTGCGGCTCCTGCAGCTTCACTGCGATCACGGCGGTCAGGCCCTCGCGGACATCCTCGCCCGTAAGGTTGGGATCCTGCTCCTTAAGCAGTCCCGCTTTCCGCGCATAGTCGTTGAGCGTTCGCGTCAGTGCGGTCCGGAATCCGGTGAGATGCGTACCCCCATCAGGGTTGTAAATAGCGTTGGCAAAACACAGCACGCTCTCGGTGAACTCATCCGTGTACTGCATCGAGATCTCAATCTCCGAGAACTCGTCGTTGTGCACGAACTCGCGCTGCATGTAGATCGGCTTGGCCGTGATCGAGGCCTTGTTCTTGTTGAGATGGCGCACGAAGGAATTGATGCCGCCTTCGAAGTAGAAGCTGATCTGACGGGGTATGCCGTCGGCACCGGCCTCTTCGATCAGCGTGAGCTTGAGCCCGCGATTGAGAAACGCCATCTCTCGCATCCGCTGAGACAGCTGATCGAAGTTGTAGACGTACTCCGTTCCGAAAATCTTCTCGTCGGCCTTCCAGGTGGTTTCGGTGCCCGTGCCCTCCGCCGGTCCAATCGGCTCAACAGCCGTGATCGGCTTGCCTTCGGAGTACTCCTGACGGTACAGCTTGCCTCCCCGACGGACATCCACACGCATCCAGCTCGATAGCGCGCACACGGCTGAAACGCCGACTCCGTGCAGACCTCCGGAAACTTTGTACCCCCGCTTGTCGAACTTGCCGCCGGCGTGCAGCCGCGTCATGACGACTTCCAGGGTTGACTTGCCAACCTTGTGTCGCTCAACCGGAATGCCCCGACCGTTATCCGCGACGCGCACCGTGCCGTCCGCGCAGAGGGTGACCACGATCTCATCGCAAGCCCCTGCCATGGCCTCGTCGACGCTATTGTCGACCACTTCCTGAATCAGCTGATGGAGACCCTTCTCGTCCGTCCCACCGATGTACATCCCCGGGCGGCGGCGAACACCTTCCAATCCCTCCAGGACCTGAATGTCCTTGGCCCCATAGCTCTGGACGGTCGATTGCATCTACCTATTCCTCTCCCACCATGAACCCAGCTGGTGATGAAGCCGACAGTTGCACACAGCATCTCCTGGTGTCGCGCGTATACTACCGTTGTCGCAGTCCATTCTACCAGTTTGCGCCCAATCTTCGCCAATTTTGGCCATAAATCGGCATTGGACATCTCTTGACGAGTCGACTTTCACGCGAAGCGCCGTCATCACATTACCGAGTTGACACAGCACTCGAACATGAGTGATATTAGAACAGGTGCCCTAGTACATCTGTTCGTTATCGGAGGTTTTATGCGCTTCGCTCCGCCGATGTATCCAGCTCGCTGTCAGTCTCGCCTCGCCGCTTATTCACCTCAGTCAATAAAGCTGGAGCGGTGGGAAGGCGCCCTCCATGGCATCGCCCTCTTTGTGGCCTTCGTGGGCGTGTGGACGGCCGTCTTCCTCTTGGCCCTGCGTTAAGCTTCCGACTACACTGGTTAGCCGGACGGCGGCGTGCTCCGCGCCTCTCGGGCGACGTTGCCCAGGAAAAACAACAGGTTGCCCGGCCTCTCGGCCAGGCGCCGCATCAGGTATGGGTACCAATGGCTTCCAAACGGGATGTACACCCGCAGGCGGTAGCCTTCTCGAACCAGGGAGCGCTGGAGGTCGCGCCGAACGCCGTAGAGCATCTGAAACTCCCACTCCTCGTTTGATCGGCCCATGGCTGCGGCTCGGGTCCGAATAAACGAGATCATGGCTTCGTCGTGGGTCGCGAACGCCGGGTAGACGCCCTCGGCAAGCAACATCTCGGCTAGATGTCTGTAGTTGTCGTCCACCTCGGTCTTCTGGGGAAACGCGACTGTAGCCGGCTCGAGATACGCACCCTTGACCAGACGAACGCGCATTCCCAGCCGGTTGAGGTCACGTACGTCGTCCTGACTTCGGTAAAGGTACGACTGGATGACGGCGCCCACACACGGCGTCGAGGCGAAGATCTCTCTTACGATGTCCAGCGTAATCGCCGTGTAGGGCGAGCCCTCCATGTCCACGCGGACGAAATTCGAGCAGGATTGGGCTGTGGAGACCACCTTTGCGGCCAGCGTGCGGGCAATGTCTGGACCCAGGTCAAGGCCAAGCTGAGTGAGCTTTATGGAGAGATTCGAGTCCAGCTGCTCGCCGGCCATGGTCGACAGAGCGCGGCAGTACGAATCGGCGGTACGGCCCGCTTCCTGGTACGATCTCACGTTCTCGCCCAGTTCGTCGAGTGTCGCGGTCATGCCCTCTGCATTGACGGATCGGATAGCAGTTAGGGCATCATCCAGCGTCTCGCCGGCCACGAAACGGCGGGCCAGCTTCTGTCCGACCGGAGTTCGCGTCGCTGCCTTCTGGATACCCTGGTTCCGAGAGAGGTACAGCAGTCCTTCCCGTAACAACACGCCCCCCACCGCCGTTGAATCGGCAT
>DASRCF010000106.1:0-31173 GCA_035653255.1 Chloroflexota bacterium | reverse complement strand
GAAGGACAACAACTGGGCCAACGTCACCATCAGCTAACAGACGGACAGTAGTCGATTGATGAAGCGCCGGTCCCAGTGGACCGGCGCTTCCGTCTTTGTTGCCACAGGTAGACGGCCGGTCCCGCCCAAGCTCAAACTCCTGCCCAATCTGGCCGGAGCATACTCAAGTTGGCCGGTCCGGATGATGCCATAGGATTGTGCATGGGAACTGTCAATCCCCCTCAGAATGCCGCCACCTCCCATCCCTTCGAAGGCCGCGTGCTCGATGGTCGCTACGAGCTGCAGTCGGTCATCGGAAGTGGCGGCATGGCGACCATGTACAAGGCGATTGACCGGCGGCTGGCGCGCTCCGTAGCCGTCAAGGTCCTCCATCAGCAGTTCGCAGGGAACCGCGACTTCGTGGCCCGATTCGAGCGCGAAGCGGAGTTTGCGGCTGGGCTATCGGCACATCCGAACATCGTCTCGGTGTACGACGTAGGCACCGACGGCGGCCTCCACTACATGGTGATGGAGATCATCGAAGGCGAGAGCCTGAAGGATGCCATCACGGCCTACGCACCCATGAGCGTCGACCAAGCCTTTCACATCGCCGGAGAGATCGCGTCGGCGCTCGACTTTGCCCACCGCCATGGCCTGGTCCATCGGGATATCAAGCCGCAGAACATCATCATCTCTCGGGACGGCGCGGTCAAGGTCACGGACTTCGGTATTGCCCAGAGCACCGAAAACACCCAGCTGACGAAGGCCGGAACCATCATGGGAACCGCTCACTACCTCTCGCCCGAGCAGGTCCATGGGCGCAGTGCCGGTCCTCAGTCCGACGTGTACGCCCTGGGGTTGGTGCTCTTTGAGATGCTTACCGGCCAGCCTCCGTTCGAGGCGGACAACACCGTCGCCCTGGCCATGAAGCACGTGCGCGAGGCTCCTCCCGCTCCAACCAGCCGTAACCGGCGCCTCCCCAGCTCCGTCGATGCTGTAGTGCTGCGGGCGCTGGCCAAAGACGCGCGGCGGCGTTATTCGACCGCGGCGGAGTTTCGCGAGGCGCTGCAGCGGCCGCACGGCGCTCATGAAGGCGGGATGGTGCGTCCGCCAAAGAAGCGAGGCTGGACGAGATCTCATGCTCCGGCCCTCTTCATCACCACGATGGTGCTGTTTATCTGCGGCGCCGGCGCCTATGCCAGCTACGAAAAAATCCAGTCGCTGGTGGCTGTTCGCGGCCAGCACTCGGCCGCACTGAAGAAGACGTCCCACACGAGCCATCCCGTGCACAGTAGTCACCATCACAAGGCTCCCATCTCGCGTCCGGTGGCTCCCTCGACGCCGGTTCCGCAGAAGACAGTCGTTTCACCGGCCCCCGCACGCCTCCAGCTCACCTACATCCACACCGACAACATCGACGTGCCACCGGGCCAGGCGACAAATTTGATCTACACCATCGTCGATTCCGGGAGGCAGAGCCTACCAGTGATGCTCGGTGCAACATGGGTCAGCGACTCACCAACACGGGCTTCCTTTAGCGACAGTTCCCATGACACTGTGGTCACGGTGACGCCCGGTGCTCACACCTACTCCCGTGAGTTCCAGGTTCCCGTGTCGGCGTCGCCGGGCTCTTATGATCTGGTTGCCAGCATAGACACGCCCAACATGAGTCGTGCCTACGGGACCGTCCGGATCGCGCACCTGTTCAGCGTTCCCGCGGGCAGTGCGACGGATGTCACCACCACCATCCAGACGCCATCACTGGAGGCCATCGCGCCTGCCCAGTCGGTGCTGGTTCAGCCTCCTCAAACCGATGAGAGAGAAGGCCCGGCTCGGGGCGAACGCGCCCGACAACAAACGCCTGGCCGGATCGTGTCCGCCCTCAAACGTCATCGTGGCCGGAACAGCTGAGCTGCCGATCAGCGCATGCGGGGCACAGCTTCAATCAAGCTTCGCAACGGCCCTCAGTGCGCCACGATTGAGCCTCAAGTGTAGCTCTCGGCCGCCCGGAGGTATCTCGGCTCGCCTCTTCCGATGAGGTCCGGATTCAAGCTGCGCGCGAGTGCCACGCGGTAGCTGAGGAGCTGTAACGGGACGATTTGGACCAGCGCAGCGAATGCTCCCAGGGGGCCCGGCACTCTGAGCCAACTGGCGTGGCCGGCCGACGCAGCGTCCCCGTCGGTCTGCATGACCACCGGCGTCCCCACAATCTCCGCCGCTCGTGCCAGGTCGAGCCCTCGACCACCGTGTGGCCTCGGCGCAATTTCCCAGATCAGATCCTCTCCTTGGAGGGCAGGAAGATAGCCGTGCAGCATCTGCTCCAGCTCCATTCCCACGGCGACCTGCCGGCTGGTCTCTATGAGCTTGAGCGCCGCCTCTCGGGCCGTCACCTCGTCCGCTCCAGCTCCCACGAACCACACCGAACGTGCTCCCGATACCGTTGGGACCAGGTGCACCACGGCTGCTTCCAGATCCAGGGCGGCACGCATCAGGTCCGGCAGCCCATCCAACTCCTCTTCTAACCTTCTCGCGGTCTGGGTGGTCACAGTCTGAAGAGCTGCTGCCGCGAGTGCGGCGATGACCGTGGTGTAGCTCACGGTGTGGGCCCACGAAAGCTCGGCGCCGTATCCGGTGGCCAGGACGAGGTCGGCGGCTCGCCCGACCGGAGCGTCGACGAAGCCGGTCACCGCAACGGTTGGGATGCCGAGCCGGCGTCCCGCGTCGACGGCCTCGATCGCCATCCTGCTCTCGCCTGCATGCGACACGGCGAAGAGCACGTCGCCCGGCCGGCAAACGGGACGCTCGTGGACGAACTCGTACGCCTGCACTGCCCGCACGTTCCATTCGGGACTCACCTGCCTCATCACCTGAGCAGCCGCTTCTGCGGCATGAAAGGAGGTACCGTTTCCGACTATGAAGATCCGGCTGGATCGGCGCAGAAGCGCGGTCACTTCTTGGGAGGCGGCTCCGCCCTCAATGGCGCGCGTGACGGCCTCAGGCTGAAGCCGGATCTCGTCATACATGAAGTAGGGATGGGCGTGGCGAATGTTGTCCGGCAGGGGCATGACGCTTCTCCCTAGGAGTTGGTAGCCATCTCACGTTCCCGGTAAAGCTCGGGATGGCGCTGGGCGAGGGCTGGAACCGCAACCCGCGCCGACTCCACACGAGAACGATCAACCTCCGCCACCAGGATGTCCTCTTCCACACCTGCCTCCGCCAGCACCAGTCCCATGGGATCGACGATCAAGCTGTCGCCGATGAAACCGTTACCCGTCTGGCCGGGAGCCACCACATAACAGGCGTTCTCAATCGCCCGCGCCATTACCAGGGTCCTCCACTGCTGCTCCTTCAATCGACCCTCTACCCAGGCGCTGGGCACGAGCAGGACCTCTGCTCCATCGAGAACCAATCGGCGCGAGACCTCCGGGAACCTCAGCTCGTAGCAGACGAGCACAGCCGCCCGCCCCAATGGCGTCGGTATGGGCTCGAAGAGCCGGTCGCCGGCCGCTAGATCATCCGACTCGAGATAGCCGAAGGCATCGAAGAGGTGAGATTTCCGGTACGACGCGACCAGGAAGCCGGCGGAATCGAGAATCACGGTGGTGTTGTATGCCAATCCCTCCGGATCGTCGGGCGATTCGATCACTCCGGCGACGACCCACACACCCGCGTCACGAGCCGATTCGGCCAGCCCGTCGACGAAGGCGCCAGACAGTGGCTGGGCCACCGAACGGAAATCGTGTCCCCCATGCCGATTGCGGTGCCAATACATGGTGTATTCCGGAAACACAGCCATCTCAGCCCCGGTTTGAGCAGCTTCACGAACGAAGCGACGGGCAGACTGCAGATTTGCTTCGACGTCTACGCCTGACTGAAATTGACAGGCAGCGACCTCGCCGCTAGCCACGCTGCTCCATGGCCTCGCGGATGAAATACATCAGGTTGAGCGCGACAACGGCCGCCATGACGGCCGCTACCCCGACGCCTCCAGCGATCCCCCCGGCAATCGCTACGATCGGGATCGAGAGTGCCAGACTCGCCGCGACCACGCCTACGTTCTCGCCCGAAGACGATTTCGAAGGCGGCGGCTTGGCCGCTGCCAGCCGCTCATCCACCCGCACGTCGATCCTCTGCTCAATTCGGTCGAGAAAGGCCCCGATCAGATGCTCGTCCATGGCCGGCCCCAGCTCCTGGCGAGCTCCTGTGGCCGCGATCAGGTCTTTCTGAACCTCGAGCGAGGTTAGGCTGGATGCGTCACGAGTTGGAGGGACATCGTCTCCCATGAGGCCTCCCTGGTCGCTAGCTCATGGTAAGCCAGTGTGCAGCCAGATGCACAGGCGCGCATAGGCCCGTTGGTGCTCGCAGCGATCAGGGTACCTGAGGCCCAAGGATGTTGCGCATCCACTCCGACGCATCCGTCAGCTCCTGCGGAGGCACCTCATGGCGAGCAACGTACTCACGGTAGGTGAGGTCCACCGGCGTGCGGAGGAGGTAGTCGCGCGTCATCCTGCCAAGCTCCACCGGCAGCACGTCGTCGAGGGTTCCGTGTCCCTGGAAAATTGGGTGTCCCTGGCATTCCTGTGGACGGTAGGGCAGCTCCGCATGGATCGGCAGATAGCCACTCAGCACGATTGCCCCCGCCACCCGATCGGGGAACATCAGCGCCGAGGCTGCCGACATGGCAGCGCCCATGCTGAATCCCCCGATGAAAAGCCGGCTTGGATCCAATCCGTATGCAGGTACGATCTGATCGAGGAAGCGCGATACCGCTTCGAGGCTGAACTGTATCGATTCCGAGCTCGGGCGCCCCGCGAGCGATGCCTCCAGGTCATACCAGTAGTACGAGCCGGGCATCAGTGTGAAGGGTGCGCGGGCGCTGACGACGAAGAGGCGCGGATCGAGATACGGCCCAATCGACAGCAGATCCGTCTCGTTCCTTCCCCGTCCATGGAGGAGCAGGAGACCCGGATACGGCAGGCTGCCCACCTTCGGAGCGATCGACAGATGAAAGAGAGCATCAGGCCTATCCGGGCCGGTATCGGTCATCTCTTCATCCTACGAGCAGGAAGGGATTATCTCGGCGATTCGACCTGCCCTCTTTCCACCTTGACCGGAGCTTCGAATGTCGCGGCTTCGGTCGACTTGCCTCCTGCGGGATTCTCGTCACGACTTCATCCATCCGTGTGACTCTGTTTCCCCATACAAAAAAGCGGCCCGACGTTCGGGCCGCTCTGATACGGAAGGTGAGGGCCCGTTTACGAAGCCTGCTCTTTCACGGCCTCGATCTCGAGAGAAACCTTGACTTCGTCTCCCACGAGGAAGCCACCGGTCTCGAGGGCAACGTTCCACTTGGCGCCAAAGTCGTGCCGGTTGAACGACGTCTCACCCGTAAAGGCGGCGATGTAGGTGCCGAACGGAGTATTCCCCCGTCCGTTGTCGGTGCAGTGGAGGGTCAGCTCCTTGCTCACTTCCCGGATCGTCAGCTCGCCGATAACGTCGAAGGTGCCGTCCCCGTGGTCCTCGATCCGCGTGCTCTTGAAGGTGATCTTGGGGAATCTCTCGACATCAAGAAAGTCCGCAGACTTGAGGTGCGCATCTCGCTGAGCCGCCCGGGTATCGATGGTGGCGGCGTCGATTTCGACGTCGATGGAGGCGTCTCCAATGTTCTCGTCGATGGTCTCGATGGTTCCGGACACGCCCTCGAAGCGGCCCTTCACGGTCGAGATCATCATGTGCTTAACCGCGAACTCCACCAGTGAATGACTGGGATCGATCTTCCATGTGGTCTTCACGCCTCTGGGAGCTTCTGCAATTGCCATTGTCTTACCTACCTCGTTGATTTCTGGAGCGGTTGTTTCCCGCTCTACACGATTAGTTTAGCACTAAACTATTGACGCGTCAAGTACTAGATTCAAGCTCAGGATGAAAGAGCCTTTAAAGCACCTGCCGCTTCAGAGCCGCCGTATCATGGCCTAGGCATTTTTCACCCCGCCCGCATTCACCGCACCTGTTGAACTATGCAGTATGACGTAATTGTGAGTGGAGCCGGACCGGCCGGCAGTACCGTGGCTCGGGAATGCGCGATACTGGGCTTGACCGTCGCGCTGCTCGACAAGGCCGAGTTCCCGCGTGACAAGCCCTGCGGTGGTGGAGTCAATCTGCGGACGGCCCGGCTGCTGCCCTTTGACCTAACGCCTGTCGTGGAGCGTACGATCCACGGCATGCGTATCAGCCCGCGGCGGGGTTCAGTCTACGTCAGGCGCAGCCGTCAGCCGTTGACCTATCTGACTCAACGCCACAGACTCGACGCGTTCCTCCTAGAGCGCGCGGTCGATTCCGGAGTGCGCGTGTTTGAGAAGGCGCCGGTGCGCGCAGTGGAACGCCACGCGCGCCTCATGCACGTGACTGCCGGTGCCCAGAGCATCAGCGGTCGGGTTCTCGTCGCCGCAGACGGCGCCAACGGTCCCTCGGCATCCCTGGCGGGACTCGCGATACGCCGATGGACGATGGTCGGCATCGAAGGGAACGTCCCCCTCGACGGCTCACCATTTCCGGAGCAGTGGAGCGACGCGATGGGGATTGACTTCCGCGGGATCCGACATGGCTATGCCTGGCTGTTCCCCAAGGACGACCACCTGAACATCGGTTTGGCAGGCATGAATCTCAAGGGAGCTCTGAGAGAACGTCTTCACGGGCTCGCGCGCACTCACGGGTTTGACCCGCGAGGGCTGTGGGGTATCAGAGGCCATCCCCTGCCGGTCCGGCGACCGGAGTCGCCACTGATCGGCGACCGCGTGCTGGCGGTTGGGGACGCCGCCGGCCTCGTCGATCCCTTCACTGGGGAAGGGATATACGCGGCCATCCGAAGCGGGCAGATCGCGGCTGGGTGGCTGGCCGGGTTCTGTCACGGCGACCCCTCGGCCTTGGATGGCTACCGCTCTGAGGTAGAGCGCGAGCTTGGCCGCGAGCTGCATTTGGCACGCCGAATCCATGACCTGTTTCATCTGGCGCCCTGGTTTTGGGCCGAGACGGTGAGGCTTCCCATGGTGTGGCGGATGGGGTGCGGGATACTGCGGGGTGATCAGACCTACATTGATATGACGGAGCGAGCTGGGCCACTTGGATCAGCCCTATCCCGGCTCTACCGGGCCCTGCAACTCACCTCGTCGGACTTCCACCCCTCGGGCCAAGCCTCCGCTCGCGGCCTCCTACGCTACGCCTGTTAGTTCGCGGGTAGATTCCGGCTAGACTGCGAGGGCGAGGCGGCCGCCCCTGCACGATTCTTGCCTGCTCCGTTCCTCACCTCCCTCACGTCGTGATGCCGAACCGGTACCTTATGACTGATGTAACCGATTCCCTTGCCGCTCGCTCCGCCCTGGTCAACAGAACCTCTGTCCTACGGCGTCTGGCCGTGCTGGCCAAACCGCATCGTGTGGCCCTGGCCGGCACGCTGCTGCTCAGTCTGTTGTTTGAGATGGTGGCCCTCAACCAGGAGGGCTACGCCAACACCTACTATGCCGCAGCCGTCAAGAGCATGCTGCTCAACTGGCACAACTTCTTCTTCCTGGCTTTCGATCCGGCGGGGTTCCTGGCTGTCGACAAGCCGCCACTGGGCTTGTGGATTCAAGCCGCGAGCGCCAAGGTCTTCGGGTTCTCCGGCTTCAGCTTGCTCCTTCCGCAGGCGCTGGCGAGTGTGGTTTCGGTGGCGTTGCTGTACCGCCTGGTTACCCGCGCCTTCGGTCATGTGGCGGGCGTGTTGGCGGCTCTCGCCCTGGCGGTCACCCCGGTGTTCGTGGTCGACGGTCGGAACAACACCTCCGACTCACTGCTGATACCGGTGCTGCTGGCAGCGGTTTGGGCGGTGCTTCTGGCCATCGAAACGGGCCGGCTGCGGTGGCTCCTGGTCAGTGCCGTCTGGGTCGGCGTGGGCTTCAACATCAAGGAGCTGCAGGCATACCTCATCCTGCCTCCCTTAATCGGCGCCTATATTGTGGCCTCACGGCACCAGCTTTGGACCCGACTGTGGCATTTGGCCACCTTCGCGGTCGCGCTTCTGGTCGTATCCTTCGCCTGGATCTTCGCCGTCGATGCTACCCCCGCTTCCTCGCGCCCGTACATCACCAACAGCGGCACGAACTCCGAGCTCAGCCTTGCCCTCGGGTACAACGGCATGGGCAGGATCACCTCCAGCATCCTGTCGCATCTGCCGCCCATTCCGTTCCTGCACGAGCGCATCGATCTGGCGATCGTTCCCGGTATCTCGTCACGAATTGGCGACCCGGGGGTGCTGCGGCTCTTTGGTCGTCTGATCGCCGAACAGGTGAGCTGGCTGCTTCCAGTCGCGCTGGTCGGTCTCGGATTCCTTGTCTGGAGGACCAAATGGCGATTGCCGCTGTCAGCTCAACAGATCAGCCTGCTTCTCTGGGAAATCTGGCTGGTCAGCTCGGTGCTCCTGTTCAGCCTGGCGCGCTTCTATCACCTGTACTACCTGGTGATGCTGGCTCCGCCACTCGCGGCCATGGTCGGGATCGGCCTGGTCGACCTCTGGCGGGAGTACCGCAGCCGGCTCCCCCGTCCAGGCCCCAAGCCTCTGGGCGCCTGGCTGCTTCCTCTGGCATTCCTGGGTACGGTCATGGCTCAGGTCAACGTGCTGATCAGCTTTGGCGGTCAGAGTGCATGGCCAGGCTGGATCTGGCCGATCTTCGTGGTGGTCGATCTCGTAGCCACGGCGGCTCTGCTCGCCGGCCGCACGAATCGCTTCGGCCCCCGGCTGCTACACCGTCTGGAGTCCAGGTGGTGGGCCTACGGGGCCTTTGCCACGGCCGTGACACTCAGTTTGTTCATCGCACCGGCCACATGGGCCGCCGTCTCTGTTGCGGCGGGGGATGGGGGAGTGTGGCTCCCGCAGGCGGGTCCAAACGCGGGCATCACCCCCAATCCGGAATGGGGGAGCTCGCTAGAGGGTCCGGGGGGAGGCGCCGGAGGCGCTCTGACCTTCTCGGGGTGGCAGGTGCCTCGGATCGATCCGAAGCTCCTCCGATACCTGGACAACCCTCAGAATCGCAGCCGCTACCTGGTGGCGACCACGACCTCGACCTATGCCAGTCTGCTGATCCTCGACACCGGGCGCCCCGTCATGACTCTAGGTGGCTATCAGGGATGGGACCGAATCCTCGACGTCTCGCAGCTCGTCCGCCTGGTGCGCGATAGGACCGTAAGGTTCTTCCTCCTGCCGGCGTTTCGTAATGCCCGAGGCAAGCTGCTCATGGGAGTCTTTACGGGGCCGGGGATCGAGGATTACCGCTTTCCAAGGGCCGACGTGCGTCTCAGCAAAAGCAACAATGACCTGGCGGCCTGGGTGAACGGCCACTGCAGCCGCATTCCCGTCACTCGGTACCAGACAGAGCAAGGGGTTCCGGGGATGGAGCCGGCGAAGCCGGGCCACCCACCCTTAACATCCGTCGGCTGGCTGTACGACTGCGCTCATGCCCGCTCGCTTTCGGATGCCTCGCAGCGAGAGGGCGGTAAACAGCCGGGCCGCCGGAGCGGCTAAACGATACTCCAGACGACCCTGCAGCCTACTATCGTCCGGAGACGACGATGGTGACCGGCGCGGACGCGCGGCCTCACGTCGTCGTCCTTACCTGTCACGACCTTGGCCGTCACCTTGCCTGCTACGGAGTGGACACAGTCGACAGTCCGAACCTCGACGCGCTGGCTGACGGCGGAGTCCTGTTCGAACGCGCCTTCTCGACGTCGTCGGGATGTAGCCCCAGCAGAGCCTCCATTGCCACGGGCCGCTACCCGCACAGCAATGGCGTCATGGGATTGACCCATCCACCATTCAACTGGGACCTTCTTCCGGGCGAGCGCCACACGGCTTCGCTGCTGGCCGACCAGGGTTACAGCACGCATCTGTTCGGGTTTCAGCACGTGACCACCGATGTCGGTCGTCTCGGCTTCCACCGCGTGCATTCTCAGGAGAGCGGAGACGCGGTTAAGGCGGGCATAGGCGCCGAGGTGGCACGAGAAGTCGACGCCTTCTTGTCGACCCTCCCTCCGGAGCGGCCAGCCTACATCGAGATCAACCTGGAGGAGCCGCACCGCCCCTACGACCAGGCCGGCGCATCGGAGCGACGGGACAGGGGCGTCTTCATCCCGCCCTACTTGCCTGAAGGACCCGAGGCGCGTGACGAGATGGCGGCGCTCCAGGGGGCGATAGCCCAGGCGGACGCCGCCGTCGGACGAATCATCGCCGCAGTGAACCGAAGCCTGGGGCGAAACACCATCGTCGTCTTCCTGACCGACCACGGTATCGCCATGCCTCGCGCCAAGTGCACACTGTACGATGTCGGGATTGAAGCCTGTCTCATGATCTGCTGGCCCGAGGCCGGCATGGCGGCTGGGGCTCGGGTCCCGGCCATGGTGAGTCATGTCGACCTGCTCCCAACCCTGCTGTCACTGATCGGCGTCATGCCGCCCGCAAGCCTGCAGGGCCAATCCTTCGCTCACCTCCTTCGGGGTGAGGCCGGGGCGGCCCGCGACACGGTGTACGCGGAGAAGTCCTGGCATAGCTACTACGACCCGATGCGCGCCATTCGCACCGAACAGTTCAAGCTGATCCTCAACTTCGAGACTACGTTGGCGGTGGAGGTCCCCGCCGATGTGGAGCAGGGAGCAATCTTCCGCGGTTTCGTGGAGCGCTACCATGGCGCCACACATGTGCCCAGCGAACTCTATGACCTTGCCTCTGACCCTGAAGAGCTGTCGAACCTCGCCGGGCAACCCCAGGTCGGTGACATCCAGCGCGATCTGGAAGCCAGGCTTATGGACTGGATGCGAGAGACAGACGACCCACTCCTGCAAGGATTCATCGCCTCTCCTACCTCGGAGCGGATGCGCGAGGAGATTCTTCGAGCCTCCACACAGTGACCGGTCTCGTAACGCCGTCTTCAACGGCGCCCATCACCGGGACGTCGTACTCCGCCAGAGTCTTCAGGTTCCAAGGGGGAAGATAGCCTCTACCCGCGTCGCCGAGCAGCACTGCCTCCGCCACTTCAGCCGCCTTCGCCACCGCCGACCCGAGTCTCGTCCGCGTATCTGCATCGTAGAAGGTGTCACCGGCGAGGATGACTGCCCGACGCGCCAGCGCCGGCTCCAAGACCGAGCTGATGTGTGGCGGAGGGAGCCCGTTGAGCGCGGCATTGAGGCGGATTACCTCCTGGGCGATGGGGTCCTGTTCGACCGCTCGCACCTCGGCCGCCCCCGCCAGCAATGCCGCCATGGAGAGAAGGCCCGAGCCGGCCCCGAGGTCTACGACGGGGAGGCCGTCGACAATCTCAGGCCGGTCGAGGACGAACCGGGCCAGCCCCTGACCACCGGACCATGCGAAGGCCCAGAAGGGCATCATTGCGTCGTCGAGCTCCCACATCTCCACCGTCTGCTTCCAGAGCGGGAAAACCTCGTCCGCCGTGTGCAGGCAAATCTCGGGTACGAAGGGTGGTGCGGCTGGAGAGGTCCAGGCTCGGATGAAGTCCCGGATTGCTGGGGCGGCGTTGGCTGCAAGACGATTGGTCACTTCGATGTGGCGCCGGAGTCCGTGGGGACGGTGGGTCGACGAGCCTGAGGCCAGCCGAAACATCCTACCTGAGGAGCAGGAACCATGGCGGCTGCGGCCGATTCTCTAGCAACGGCGACGGAGATCCTCGAATGGCGCCCTCGGTTGTAGGATAGAGCGCCGGCGGCTTCAAACCGTCCCGGCATTGACCAGCCGTGGAGAGGCCGCCCATTGGGCCACGAGCTAAGTGTCCTGCTGACCGAGTACGGCTTGCCGGCCCTGTTTCTGCTGGCACTTATCAAAGCACTCGGCGTTCCACTCCCCGTGCCCGCGGACCTGGTCGCTCTCGCGGCTGCGGGGGCTTCTGCCGGCGGTAAGTTCGTTATCTGGCAAGCCTTTGTCGTCCTTCTGGTGGCCATGGTCGGCGGTGGAACAGTCCAGTATCTGGTGGCCCGAGGCTTGGGCCGCAACATTCTCTATCGTCATGGCTACAGACTAGGCCTGACTCCCGCGCGCCTGGATGCCGCCTTTCGACGGGTGGTGCGCGTGAACGCCCTGGGTATAGCCGTTGCGGTGGTGACGCCGGGCGTACGGACCGCCGCCATCCCAGCATCGGGCATCGCCGCCATACCCATGCCGAGGTTTGTTCTGGGTCTCTTCCTGGGGACGACCGGGTTCCTGGTGTTCCACTTCACCGTCGGCTACACGGTAGTTAAGCTCCTCCTTCGCGAAAGTGGGCCCGAATTCGCTCTTGTCCTACTCGTACTTGCTCTGGCGGTGACTGCTGCCTTTGTCCTGTTCTCGCGCCGTGGCCAGCTTCGCTCGACGGCAGACGCATCATCCGGTCGTCCCCGGCTTGGGCTCTTCTCCTCGAGCAGCACCGCACCCGCGTCGCGAGCCGTGGCGGCAACTATCCGCCCTCCCGCCACCGGTCCAGAACTGACAAGGAGCTTTCGCTCAGATGCCGACCCCCTCGCATCCACCACTGTCAACGCCGAATCTCCGGTCGAGCGTGGCGGCCCGCTACCGTCACCGCGCTCGGAGCGAAACCCCTAGTGCTGCCGGTGGAACCGCCGCTCGAGCCGATGCTGGCTCGGACGGCTACAGATATTCCGGTCGGCGGTGAATGGCGCTACGAGCCCAAGTGGGACGGATTCCGGGCGCTGATCTTCCGCGATGGGGAAGATACGCGTATTATCAGCCGCAAGAACACGACGCTCAACCGGTACTTTCCAGAGCTGATTGACGTGTTTCAGGTAGGCCTGCCTTCACGATCAGTCATCGACGGAGAGATTGTCTATGCAGGTCCCCGCGGGCTCGAGTTCGAGACCCTGCAGCTCCGACTCCATCCGGCTGCGTCACGCGTGGCCAAGCTCTCCAAGGAGATTCCGGCGGCATTCGTGGCCTTCGATATCCTGGCTCACGATGACCGGGATTTGCGCCCCATGCCGCTCCTCGAGCGACGCCGGGAGCTGTCTCATTCCGTGGCCGCCGTCCCCTCCCTCTCGCTGACTCCGCAAACAGCGGATCCTGATGAAGCGCGCACCTGGTTCACTCGGTTCGAGGGCGCCGGGCTCGACGGGGTGATCGCCAAATGCGCCGGCGATCCCTACATCGCCGGCAAGCGTGAGTGGATCAAGATCAAGCACCAACGCACGGTTGACTGTGTGGTCGGCGGCTACCGGCTCAGCTCGAACGGCACCGGCCTGGGATCGCTTCTGCTGGGCCTCTACTCCGACGACGGCGTCCTTCACCATGTCGGGCACACATCGTCGTTCAACGCCCGCGAGCGCCGCGAGCTGCTCGAGCGGCTCAAGCCATATGAGCATGGCGAAAGCTTCGGGAGCGGGCGAACGCCGGGTGGTCCCAGCCGGTGGTCGCAGGGACGCGACCTGAACTGGGTGTCACTGGCTCCGGAGCTGGTGTGCGAGGTAGGCTTCGAAAAGCTGGAGGGTGACCGCTTCCGGCATGCCGCACGCTTCCTACGCTGGCGCGAGGACAAGCCACCGCGGGCCTGCACCTACGATCAGCTGCAGCCACCTGAGCATTTCGATCTCGCTGAGATCGTGGAGCTCGGCCGAGCATCGAACCAGACAAGCTGAGGCCTCTATAGCCGGCTGTCCGTTTCCACCTCTCGCGTAGCAAAGGTAAGAGCCGCTCCCAGGAAGCGGAACGTCCAATCCTCAGCGAGCTTGCGTGTCTCACAGAAGACGATGGGCACGTTGGGATACCGAACCTGCGTCGCCGCGAGAAGCTCGGCGACGAAACCCGGGCGCACGTGCTCCAGTTTGAACACGGCACTGTAGCGATCTTCGACGACCACGGCAGCACGGGCCAACGTCGCCAGCTCCGCCATTGTGAACGGCAAGCTGCCGTCGACGAGAGAACGGGCTAGATTCGCCAGAGACTTGCGCTCCACCGCCGCGACGAGATCCCCGTCAATCTCCACCCCGTAGTCTCCGGCAGCTAGGGTCTTTCGCACCGTGGCCGCCTGTTGCTGGGGGAAGCGGTAGGCGTACTGCTCCCGGGTATCCACCACAATCTCAAGCGCCTTGATTCCTGAGGCACGAAGTCCGGGAACCCTGACTCCTGGTCTAGCCGCTGCAACCGTCTTCTTGGTTTGCCAGAAGATCGCTTCGCGGCCTCCCTTGAGACGGGTGAAGACGATCTGAGAACGATTCTCCTTTCCTCGTCTGAGCACCAGATCTATGGCGGCTCCGCGACGGACGCAGGAGGTGACGGCTACCTGCTCGAGGATATCCGCGTCCTCTGGCCATTCACCACCGGGATGGCAGTAGACTGGCCCCGTTCGGGGCCAGGTCCGCGCGGCATTGAGCACCAGGTCACCGCTCGGGAGCGGCACTCTGATCAGAAAGGGTAGCTTGGAGTCCGGTTCGGGGTTTCGCGCGACGGTGAAAGCTCGAGCGGCGGCCACGAACCATTCTTACGCCGTCAACTGGACGGCGGAGGCCCCAACCTGCTCGATGATCAATGTCACTGTTCAAGTTCGACGTGCGATGTTCCACGACATATAGAGCCAGGTCATATACCTGCCCCAGCGAGCGCATAAGACACGGAGGGGGCCGTCCAAGGACGGCCCCCCCGCGATGTCGCCCAGCTCAGAGGGTAACGCCGGGCCTAATACCCACTCTTCACGACGTACGTGGCGGTTATGGTGCGACCGTCATTCGATCTGGTGAGCACCTTGACCTTGCTGGAGCTCTGACTCTGGTTGGTGTCGGCCGTCTTGATCTTCCATCCGGCGAACGGCCAAGTCGTGGAATCGGTTGGTGTCTCCCGAAGGTGGACGGCAAGACCCGCGGGAACGGCGAACGCGCAGCTCACTTTGGAGCAGGCCCGCCTATACGTCTTGCCTCCGAACTTGTAGTGGAAACGCACCGCTCCCCAGGTCGTCCCACCCGTCGTGGTGATGGAAATCTTGAAGACCACCTGAGGATTCGACGATACCACGTACCAGACGTGGAAGAAGCCCTGGCCTTTTGTTTGCCCCGGCTTGCTGTCGCCCGCGAAGTAATAGAGTGGCCAGCCGTCGTAGGTGACCTGCTTCCCCACATCCTTGCGCGTGATGACGCCCAGCTTCCCCTTGAGTCCTGAGGCACCAGTGGGAGCCTTCATGCCCTTGGGAAGGATCAATGGTGGCCAGGTTGCCAGGCAGCTCTGTGCCTTGGTGCAGTGGATCTGACCGGTGTTCTCCGGAAGCAGGTGGTACAGGGTTAGCCCATTTCGTCCGACCAAGAATTGGCCCAGCCCTTTCTTGCTGCGGATTCCGACCAGAGGCTTCGCTGATGAAGCCGGACCGTATCCACGTCCGACCACGTAGGTCGCGGTCACGGTGTAGCCGTCGTCGGCGTGCAGCGTCAGCGTCGAATCGCTCTTGGGCTCGGATTTTGTGTAGCTCGTGTCGCCAGCCTTGGCGCTCCACCCATTGAAGGGCCAGGTGAGCGAATTGACCGGAGTCTCATGAAGAGTCACGCTGCGTCCGGCCGGGATCTGGTAGCTACACGTCGGCGTAGAGCAGGACTTCTTGACAGTTTTGCCCTGATAACTGTACGAGGTCGTCACGGTGCCCCAGGCAGAGCCGTCGCCAACCGGCGTGATGTCGATGGTGAACTTGACCCTCGGAACGGGCGCCACTACAAACCAAGAAGGACGGCTCTTCTGCGTGGGGAACCGAATGCCCTGCCCATTGGTCTGGCCGGGCTTGCTGTCGCCGACGAAGCGATAGAGCGGCCACCCGTCGTACGTGATCTGGTTCCCGATGCCCTTTCTGCTCACGACTCCAAGCCTGCCGCTCACGCCGACACCACCTGAAGGCTTGGCTACGCTCTTTGGCAAGAGCAGCGGAGGCCAGAAGCTGAGACATTGACCGGTGCAGGCGAACTTACCGTTGTCCTCCTCGGTGTTCTCCTCCACCAGGTGGTACAGCGTGAGATGGCTCGCCGAGACCAGAAACTTGCCCAGTTTGGCGTTGCTGCTCAGCAGAACCTGGGGCGGTGGGCTGGATGCCTGAGCCCTCGAACCGACAACCACACCGGCGGCGGACAGTGGCAGTGACAGCAACAGGAGTGACAAGACGACTTTCTTCAATCTAGCCATGTTGAATCCTTTCCTCGGTGTTCAGCTGGAGTTACATATATTTCTACGCCTGTTCGTTACATCAGCATACTCGACCACGCCAGAATCCGAGCGTCGCGGTGAGGGAGGGGCCAATGGGCGGTGATATAAGGGGAAAGCACCAAATCTGAGCCCTTGACCGGAGGCCGTTTGCCGCTCCTAATTCAGAACGCGACGCTGCTTTCACTGTCTCCTCGAAGCATCCGTCGCGGCCACCTCCTGATTGACGAGGGCCAGATCAGCGCTCCGGATGCTTCGCTCCGGACGGGTGACTACGAGGTCTTCGACGCGGGCGGCCGTGTCGTCATGCCGGGAAACGTGTGCGCTCATACTCACCTCTATTCCGCACTGGCGCGAGGCATGCCGCCTCCGCCCCGGATTCCCACCAATTTTCCTGAGATTCTGGAGTACATTTGGTGGCGCCTGGACCGAGCCTTGGATGAAGATTCCATCCGCTCCTCGGCGGCCGTTGGAGCGATCGATGCTCTGAAGGCAGGCACGACGACCGTGATCGACCATCACGCTTCCCCCTCCTGTATCGAGGGCTCGCTGGACATGCTGGGCGAAGAGCTGTCCCGCGTGGGCATCCGCGGCGTGCTCTGCTACGAGGTCACCGACCGAAACGGCAGCGCCGGCCGGAAGGAGGGTATCCGCGAGAACCGTCGCTTTGCAGCTGACGGTCCGGAACGGTTCCCGCTCATGCGAGCGCTGTTCGGGGCTCATGCCAGCTTCACGCTCGACGAGGACTCTCTCGAGGAGATCGCCGGAAGCGCCCGAGATCTGGGCGTCGGCGTACACATCCATGCGGCCGAGGATCTCTGCGACCAGACCGACTCTCTCCGTCGCTGCGGTCAACGAGTGGCCCAACGGCTGGATCGCCATGGCGTATTGACCGATCGGGTACTTCTGGCCCATGGCGTCCATCTCGATGGGCCGGAGATCCAGCTTTTGGGAGCGCGCCGCGCCTGGCTGGCTCACAACTGCCGTTCCAACCTAAACAATTCGGTGGGCCGGGCTCCTATGGGCGACTTGATGAAGGTTCTCGGTGAACGCCTCACCATGGGCACCGACGGGATCGACGAGGATATGTTCGGCGAGAGCCGCACGGCCTACTTCCGGCTGCGTGAACAGTCACTTGAGGGGTATGCCGAACAGGTGACCGACATCCTTTCGGCTGGAGGTAAGCTGGCAGGCAAATCCTTCGGGCGCTCCTTGGGAACGCTCGACCCTGGAGCCGTCGCAGATCTGGTAGTCCTCGACTACGAGCCGCCGACGCCGCTCACAACTGAAAACTTGGCCTGGCACTGGATGTTCGCCTTCAGCAGCCAGCTGGTGCGGGACGTCATGGTGCAGGGTCGTTGGGTTGTTCGGGACAGAGCTCTGGTGAACGTCGACGAAGAGGCCGTCCGCGCTCAAGCCACCGAGCAGGCGGCAGGGTTGTGGAGACGGATGGAGGTGCTGCCCGTATGAGAGAGCTGCGCGAGTACCTACGTCCGGAGTCGATAGAAGAGGCGGTGGCAATCAAGCGGGAGCGGGGCTGCGACGCGGTCTACCTGGCCGGCGGCACCGATGTGCTGGTGCTGAAGCCCCGCGGAGTCACGACGGTCATAGATATCATGGCAGTCGATGCCGCCGGCGTTCATCAGGATGGGGAGGCGATCGTCATTGGGGCGACCGCGCTGCTGTGCGACATCGAGCAGCATCCCGCCGTCAGAACGGCCGTGGGTGGAGCACTTCGGCAAGCAATCCGGGAGACAGGCCCCTGGCTGATCCGCAACGCCGCTACCCTGGCCGGCAACGTATGCAATGCCTCACCCTCGGCCGACAGCGCTGCCATGCTGCTGACGCTCGACGCGGAGCTGACGCTCTCTGACGGCGCTGTCGTCAGCCTCGATCGCTTCTTCGTGGGACCTCACGAAACGGTTTTGACAGATGAGCTGGTCAAGGAGATCCGCCTCTTTCCTCGCGGGCGCTTGGCCAGGTTCCACAAGCATGCGCGCAGCAAGTCCGACATTGCCCTGGTCAATCTCGCCGTCTCGGCAAGGGCGAAGGACGGCGCACTGCACGATGTTCGCATTGCTCTCGGCTCGGTGGCTCCCACACCGATTCGAGCACGTGAGACCGAGCGTCTGCTCGAAGGCCGCGAGATCGACGCAGCGGTACTGCGGGACGTTGAGGCGTCCGTGCGCAGAGAGATACGTCCCATCAGCGATTGGAGAACGTCGGCCGAATACCGCGCACACTCGGCTGGGCTCCTGGTGCGACGGGCGGTCGAAGGCTTGCTGAGCGACCTGGAACGTCGCTCAGCAGAGGAGGGTATGGATTCGTGATCATCAATCTGTCGATCAACGGGGCCCGCCGGCAGTTGGAGACCGAGGTGTACGAAACCTTGCTGACTGCTTTGAGACGGGCCGGCTACACGGGAGCAAAGCGGGTATGCGAGTCGGGCGAGTGCGGCGCGTGTGCGGTCATCGTCGACGGCCGGGCCGTCGATTCCTGTATCCTGCTGGCCGTGCAGGCCGCGGGGCGGGAGGTGGTGACGGTCGAGGGCTTGGCTCAAGGGGATCATCTCACCGCACTCCAAGAGGCGTTCGCAGGGAACGGAGCCATTCAGTGCGGATTCTGCATTCCTGGGATGATCGTGGCCGCGGCCAACTACATGAAGACGAATCCGAACCCATCCGAGGAGGACGTCAGGCACGTGTTTGTCGGCAATCTGTGTCGTTGCACCGGATACGTGAAACCGGTCGAGGCAGTGATGCAGGCCGCGGCGCAGCAGAGGAGTGGCAATGGCGACTGATCTTCAGATTGTCGGCAGCTCACAGCGAAAGGTGGACGCGGCTAAGCTATCCACGGGTCGGGGCACCTTCACCGACGACATCTTCCTGCCCGGGCTGCTCTACGCCAAGCTGCTGACAAGCCCTCATGCTCACGCGCGCATCGCTAGCATTGACACAACTCCGGCATTAGACATCCCAGGCGTCCACGCCGCCATATCTCATAGAGACGTCAAGCGGATTCCCTACACGTCCGCGGGTCAATCGTGGCCGGAGCCCTCGCCCTACGATCAGTACATCCTCGACAACAAGGTGAGGTTTGTCGGCGACTACGTCGCTGCCGTAGCGGCAGAGACGCCCGAGCTGGCCGAGGAGGCACTGGAGCGCATCCGGGTCGAGTACCAGGTTCTGCCGCCGGTTCTCGACATGCATGACGCCATGAAGCCGGGCGCCCCAACCATTCACGACGAGCCCGAGAGCCACGGCATCTTCGACGTCGATCGGAATCTTGCGGCCCATATCGAGGTCGAGGTGGGCAACGTTCACGACGGCCTTGAAAAGGCCGAGGTCTGCACTGAGGCCGACTACTTTGTCCAGTACCAGCAGCATACCTGTCTGGAGCCTCACGTCACCATCGCCTGGCTGGACGAGGATGGTCGGCTGGTCCTCCGCACCAGTACCCAAATCCCATATCACTGCCGCCGGATGGTGGCCTTCGCGCTCGATATTCCGGTCCGCGACGTTCACGTCATCAAGCCCCGCGTCGGCGGTGGCTTTGGAAACAAGCAGGAGGTGGTGACCGAGCCTCTCGCTGCCGTGCTGGCCCTCAAGACGGGCCGGCCGGTCAAGCTTGAATACTCCCGACGAGAGGAGTTCACCATTGCCCGCATGCGGCATCCGCAACACCTAACGATGCGTCTGGGCGCCCGGCGCGACGGCTCCCTGACCGGTGTGCACATGAAGGTCCTGACGAACACCGGCGCTTACGGCACCCATGCCTTGACGGTGACCGGCAACACGGGATCCAAGCCTCTTCCGCTCTATCGCTCACCGAACATCCGCTTCGACGCCGACATCGTCTACACCAACCTGCCCATCTCGGGCGCGTTTCGGGGTTACGGTGCGCCCCAAGGGTTTTTCGCCCTGGAATCCGCTGTCGACGAGCTGGCGCACGAGCTGAACCTCGACCCGCTGGAGTTCCGCAGGGCCAACCACATCCGCAAGGGCGACGTCGACCCCGTCAGCGCCGCCCTGGCCGAAGGCAGTGCCAAGAAGGCGCGCGTCATGAGGAGCAACGGTCTGCCCGAGTGTCTAGACCGGGGTTCGGCGGCTATTGACTGGGAGCGGAAGCGTCGGGGCGGCCACCCCCTGGTCGCGGACGAGGGACCATTGGTTCGGGGGCTGGGAATGTGCTGCCTCATGCAGGGAAGCGGTGTGGCGGGAGATGAACTGGCCGCCGCCTCCATCAAGATGAACGAGGATGCCTCTTTCACCCTGCACCTTGGCTCAGCCGACATCGGCACCGGCAGCGACACGACACTAGGGCAGATCGCCGCCGAGATCCTCGGCGTGCCGCTGGAGAAGATTCTGGTGCAGTCGGGGGACACCGATCACGTCTCCTTCGACTATGGCGCCTACGCCAGCAGCACCGCCTACATCACCGGTCAGTGTGTCCTGAAAGCAGCCGAGGATGCGCGACGTCAGCTCGCCGATGTGGCGGGCCGAATGCTGGACGAGGATCCCGAGAGCCTCTTCTTCCGGGACGGCAAGGCCGCATCTCTGCGGGGGCGCAGCGTCTCCCTGCAGGAGATCATCATGGAATGCCTCTACGGCGAGGAGAAGACGCTGATCATGGGGCGCGGAACCCATGCCACCAAGGAAAGCCCACCGCCCTTCGTGGCGATGTTCGCCGAGGTCGAGGTCGACGTCGAGCTGGGCACCGTGCGACCGATCCACGTCGTCACGGCCATCGACATCGGCAAGGCCCTGAATCCGGCCATCTGTGAGGGACAGGTGGAGGGAGCGGTCACGCAGGCGCTCGGCTACGCGCTCACTGAGGAAATCGTGATCTCACCCGAAGGCCGGGTGCTCAATCCGAGCTTCATGGACTACAAGATCTTCTGCGCCGACGACATGCCCAAGCTCACGACGATCCTGGTCGAGGATCCGGAGCCGACAGGCCCCTTCGGCGCCAAGAGCGTGGCCGAGGTGGCAATCAACGGGCCCGCTCCGGCCATCGCCAACGCCGTGTACGACGCGGTTGGGGTTCGCCTGCGAAGCCTCCCTCTAACACCTGACAAGGTGCTCAGGGCGCTGGGACGCATGTAGTCTTGCACCTGCTACCGCGCGGGCCTCGAATCTCGTGAACTCAAGCCCCTCCTGCCATCCATAGGCACTGAAGCTCATGGCACTAGACCTAGTCGTCCGGAACGGGCTCGTAACCACGAGTCAGAGTGAGGCGCGGCTGGACATCGGAATCGCCGGAGACGACATCGTGGTGCTGAGCCCGGACCTGTCGGGCCAGGAGGCGGGGCAGGTGATCGACGCCGGCGGTGAGCGGGTGTTTCCCGGCTTCATCGATCCCCATACTCACATGGAGCTTCCCGTTTCGGGGACCGTCAGCAGTGACGACTTCTACACGGGCACGGTGGCGGCTGCCTGCGGCGGAATCACAACCATCGTCGACTTCGCCGGAGCGGTTCGCGGGCAGAGCCTGGTGGAGGCTATGCAGATCTGGCGCCACCGGGCGGACCCCAAGGTCGCTATCGACTACGGTCTGCACATGATCGTGCCGGAGCTCGAGGACTGGCAGCTCGACGAGATCCCCAAGCTGGTGGAGGCGGGCATCACCACGGTGAAGTGCATGATGGCCTACAAGCGAGGCCCACACGGCTCGGGTGACGCCACTTTACTACGCGTGATCTGGAAGGCCAGGGAGTCGGGTGCTCTTCCCATGGTTCATGCCGAGAACGGCGACGCCATCGACGTCACGGTAGACCGCCTGTTGGCGGAGGGATGCACGGAGCCACGATGGCATCCGGTCAGCCGGCCGGCCGAGCTGGAAGCGGAGGCCATCTACCGAGCCTGTGTTCTGGCGTCACTGGCCGAGATGCCGATGTACATCGTCCATCTCTCGAGCGGCGCCGGTCTAGAGATGATCAATGCGTGCCGCCGAAATGGTTGGCCCGTCCTCACCGAAACCTGTCCGCAGTACCTCACGCTTACAGCTGAGGAGTATGAGCGTCCGGGCTTCGAGGCCGCCAAGTATGTCTGCTCACCGCCCCTTCGGACTGACGCCGATCGTCGCCGCCTTTGGCAAGGCCTTGAACGTGATGAAATCTCACTCGTGGCCTCCGACCACTGCCCGTTCTTCTTCGAGGGACAGAAGGAGCGGGGCCTGGAGGAATTCTCCGGCATACCAAACGGCGTCCCCACCATACAGCCCATGTTCAGCCTGGTCTTCTCGGAGGGCGTCGGCTCCGGCCGCATCTCCATGCGCCGCTTCGTCGAGCTGTCTTCGACCAACGCCGCCCGCATTTTCGGTATGTATCCACGGAAGGGTGAGATCGCGGAAGGTTCAGACGCCGACTTGGTCATCTTCGATCCCCATCGGGAGGTCAAGCTTAGCCGGTCAATCGGGGTGCCCAGCCCGCTGCGCGAACGTGTCGACTACACTCCATACGAGGGACGTGTCGTCACCGGCTGGCCGGATACTGTCATCGCCCGTGGCGAGGTGGTGGTCATCGAGGGGGAGCCAACGGAGGGCATGAGCGCGGGTCGGGGGCGGTATGTGAGTCGCGGTCGGTTTGATCCGGCCACCGTAGCCCTGGTCGCCGGTCGATAGGAAGGGAGAAAGAGCCTGATGCCATCGCAGACTCACGCAGTTGAGATGTCCGACCCACGCTTCATCGGAGACCACCATGACTGACTGGGCTAGACGGCGCTCGGTGTACGACAGCATCCTGGATACGGCCGGGCTGACTCCGATGGTGCGGATCAGGCAGCTGGCGAAAGACGTTCCGGCCGAGATCCTGATGAAGGTCGAATACTTCAGCCCCAGCGGGAGTGTCAAGGATCGAATACTGCCGCGCCTTGTTCGCGCGGCAGAGTCTCGCGGCGACCTCCGCCACGGAATGTCGATCATCGAGGGGACGACGGGGAACACCGGGATCGCCACATCCATGGTGGGGGCGGCCTTGGGCTATCAGGTCGTCATCGTCATGCCCTCGGGTATGAGTGACGAGCGCAAGAAGGCCATCCAGGCATATGGTGCTCAGCTCATCCTCACGCCGGGTGGGGAGAGTGACGTCGACCTGGTGCTCGACAAGGTGCGGGATCTGAAGCAGGATGCGCCGGGGAAATACTGGGAGGTCGGCCAGTTCGACAACGCCGACAACGTCGAAGCGCACTATGAGACCACCGGACCCGAGCTGTGGGAGCAGTGCGAGGGAAGCCTGGACGCCTTCGTGGCATCGCAGGGAACGGGAGGGACTCTGACCGGCGTGGGCCGGTATCTCAAGGAGCAGTCATCCTGCGTTCAGGTGTACGCGGTCGAGCCGGCGGAGTGCCCGATCCTCGCGGGGGGTGGCTGGGGACCCCACCTGATCGAGGGGATCGGCGACGGGTTCGTCCCGGCAAATCTCCACCTGGAGCTGCTCGACGGGGTGATCGAGGTCGCTTCCGAGGAGGCGGTGGAGATGGCCCGACGTCTGGCACGGGAGGAGGGAATCTTTTGCGGCATCTCCTCGGGTTGCAATCTCGTCGCCGCCAAGAAGCTTTCTCTGGCCAATCCGCAGATGCGGAAGATTTGCACCATGGTCAACGACAACGGCCTGCGGTATCTGTCCACAGAGCTGACGGGCGAAACCGTCAAGCTGGATGTGCCCGACCGGTCACACGATCTCAGCGCCGAGGACCGCCGGAAGCTCGCCGCTCACCCGCTGGCGGTAATCAGGTAGACGTTTCGAAGCTTTTTAGACCAAGACGGCGAGGCCAACGTCGGGCGGGTCCTTCTGTGGTCACGTTGTAGCACTTGGCGCGCGCCTCAGCCTTCGAAACGCGTCTAGAACCGGCGAATGCCTATAATCCTCCGATCGTACGAGGATCCCTGTTTGCCGGGTTGGCCGGCCTTCTGAACTCCATGTCTTGGGAATGGGCCCACCGTGCCCGGTCACAGGGGCCGGGCTAGTTCGGAGCGGAGACACGACGTTCGGAGCGGAGACACGACGTTCGGAGCGGGAGTGCCGACTCGCCCATTCCGAATCGGAGGAAAAGCCGATTCTCGGAATCGCAGGAAGTTCCAACGTGGGGCGCCTGAACCGTAGGAAAAGTCGACGCAGCCCGGCCTTTCGGTGGCCGGGCGTCGTGCGACTCGGCGTCCGTTACCAGGTGAAGCCGATTGTCTGATTCGAGTACCCTGAAGCCTGATCGGACCTGCCGAGCACTGCGAGCGCCGAAACGGTAACGGAGGCCTTCGTACCCGTGGAGACGTACGTGCTGAGACTGTACTGTCCACGGGGTTGATTGGCCACATAGCTGAAGTGCTCAACCTGACCAATGAGCCCGTCCGTCGGTACGAAGAGGAGAACTGAAGTGCCGACTGGTCCATGAAGGGTGTAGGTGACGCTTCTTAGATCGGAGCTGGAATCGAGGATGTTGGCGCTGATGTCAAGCGTCGTAAGGTTGCTCAAGGTGACGACCGGGTCACTCCTGCAACCCACAATCGCGAATGCGCTCGGACTATCCACCATTGTGAAGAGTGATGCAGACAGACTCAACAGGCCCGCCGCCACGGCGAGGTGGGCAATGCGCGCTACCCGACTTCGGCGGGGGGTTAAACGTTTCATGAAATTGACTCCGTAAGAAGGGGGATGGACTGCACGGGGAGACCCATTCGGCCTAGCCCGTTCAGCTTCAGTACGATAACCGTCGGCATCTAGCTGCGTGGTTGCGAACCGGTTGCGAGAGTTACGGTTCGGTCTCAAGGGGAGTTGAGCTCGAGTCTTGAGCCTGCAATTTCGAGGGGATTCGAGGCGAAGCCCGAGACTCGAAATTCAAAGCTCGAACTCTCGTGGATAATGGCGAGACGAACTCGACGTGCCGATGGGGAGCCATAGCATGATCACTACGCTTCGCGGCAAGGACTACATTGCCACTCAGGACTGGACCACGGAGGAGATCGAGAGCCTTCTCGAGGTGGCCGGAGACCTCAAGCGGAGATTCGCCCTGGGCGAGCCCACCCGCCTGCTGCCCGACAAAACGCTCTTCATGATCTTCTTTGACAAATCGACCCGGACGAGGAACGCGTTCGAGGCGGGTATGACCCAGCTTGGAGGTCACGCCCACGACCTCAACCCCGACATCATGCAGATCTCTCACGGTGAGACTGCCAGGGACACCGGTATCATCCTCTCTCGGTACGGCCACGGTATCGCCGTTCGGCATGATCTGGAGCCAGGAGCCGGCGACGCGTACATCAGGGAGCTGGCCGAGCATGCCGACGTACCGGTCATCAATCTGCAGTCGGACGTCGACCATCCGACGCAGACCCTGGCCGATCTCATGACCATGCGGGAGAAGTTTCCCGAGGGCTTGAGGGGGCGGAAGGTGGCCGTCTCCTGGGCCTACGCTCCCTCCTACGCCAAGCCCATGTCGGTCCCCCAGGGACTCATCTGGCTGTTGACTCGATTTGGGCTGGAGGTGACACTGGCGCATCCACCGGAATACTCATTGATGTCCAACATCGTGGAGGACGCGCGCGAGAACGCGCGGAAATCAGGCGGGTCCTTCCAGATCGTCGACGACATGGACGAGGCCTTCCGCGACGCCGACATCGTCTACCCGAAGAGCTGGGGCGTTGAGTCGCTCTTCGGGCAGCCGGAGCGGGCTTTAGAGCTGAACAAGAAGTATCAGAGCTGGATCTGCAACGTCGAGCGCATGAAGCTTGCTAAGCCGGACGCGATTTACATGCACTGTTTGCCGGCCGACCGGGGATATGAGGTGACGGACGAGGTCATCGACGGGCCGCAGTCGGTCGTCTTTGACGAAGCTGAGAACCGTTTGCACACTGCCAAGGCGATCATGGCGCTCACCATGGGGGGTAGATGAAAGGCCGCCCCATGACCTGCGCGACCCCACGGAGCGTTACGTCGTGATGGACACTGCGGAGCTGTCGGGTTCAATTCAGGAGCGAAGTCGGTGGATTGCCATCGCCCGCGGCACTGAGCCGGCAGACCTGGTCCTGAAGGGTGGGAAGGTAGTCTCGGTGTTCACGGACGAGGTCTTTCCGGCGGACGTCGCCATCTCCGGCGGTCACGTCGTCGGTCTCGGGGAGTACAACGGAGTCGAAGAGGTCGATGTCTCGGGACAGTTCGTCCTGCCGGGATTCATCGACGGCCACTGTCACATTGAAAGCTCGAAGCTGGACGTGGACGAGTTCGCCCGGGCTGTCCTCCGATGCGGCACCACCGCGGTGGTCGTCGACCCACATGAGATGGCCAACGTGCTGGGAGTGGCCGGAATCGAATACGTCCTCGAGCGCAGCGAGGGCATACCGCTGGACGTGTTCGTGATGATCCCCTCATGCGTTCCCGCAAGCCCCTTCGAAACGGCGTTCGGCCCTCTTGAAGCGACCGAATTTGGCCCCCTTCTGGAGCATCCCCGAGTCCTGGGTATCGGCGAGATGATGAATTATCCGGCCGTCATCGGCGCCGAAGATGCGGTGTTGGAGAAGCTGGCCCTCACCAATTGGGAACGGATCGACGGTCACGCACCGGTGGTGAGCGGGCGAGAGCTCAATGCGTATCTGGTAGCCGGCCCCGCCACGGACCACGAATGTACTACCCTTGCCGAGGCCCTGGAGAAGCGCCGTCTGGGGATGTGGGTGATGATCCGTGAAGCCTCGATGATCCGGAATCTCCAAGATCTGCTGCCGCTCGTCCGAAGTCATGGAACGGAGAATACGCTCTTTGTCACCGACGATCGTGAAGCCGACACCCTCCTGCACGAGGGCCATATGAACGCCATGGTGCGGAATGCGGTTGCCGCCGGGCTCGACGTCTCGCAGGCAGTGAAGCTCGCCTCGCTCAACGTCGCCCGGTGTCACGGACTGACCCGGGTCGGTGCCGTAGCGCCCGGCTACGTGGCCGACCTTTGCGTGATGCCCGATCTGACCGAATTCTGGCCCTGCCTGGTGCTCAAACGGGGTCGGGTGGTAGTCGAAGATGGTCGTGCGGCGAGCTTCGCGGCACCGTCGAGTCAACGGCCCGTTCGCCATACCGTGCACCTCCCCGAGGCATCCGCCATCGACCTCTCGCTGGCTTCCGGGCGAGACGGCATGGTTCAGGCAGCGGTGGTCGATCTGGTATCAGACCAGGTTGTCACGGGGCACGGAATCGCCACCATGAAAGCCAGCGAGGGAGTGATTCAGGCCGATCCAGACCAAAACATCGCCAAGTTGGCGGTAGTTGAGCGACATCACGCCTCCGGCCGGGTGGGCAAGGGGCTCGTTCGAGGTTTCGGCCTGAGGAAAGGTGCTTTTGCCTCGACTGTTGCACATGATGCCCACAATGTTGTGGTCGTGGGAGTCGACGATCTGGACATGAGGCAGGCTGTCATCCGGCTGGGCGAGATGGGCGGCGGCTTGGTCGTCGTAGAAGACGGGCGAGTTCTCGGGGAGATGGCCCTTCCCATTGCCGGGCTCATGAGCGATCGGGACGCCAACACGGTTGACCGGGGAATCCGGGAGCTGGAGGCCAACCTCTGCGATCTCGGAGTCGATGTGGCGACGCCCTTCATGTATCTCAGCTTCCTGGCGCTTTCTGTCATACCGGCGTTGCGCGTGACCGACCAGGGCATCGTCGACGTCGAGCGCTTCGCGATCATACCGCTTGAGACCGAGGGCGCTTGATTAGGATGTTCTCCCGGCCCCGACCTTGACCTCACTGCTGATCCGCGACGCGGCGTACATCCTGACTATGGATGAGGATCGGCGGGAGCTTGTCGACACCTCCATCGAGGTGCATGATGGTTGGATCACGAATATCGGATCCGAGACCGGGGCGAAGGAATTCGACATGGTCATCGATGGGTCGGAGATGCTGGTCCTTCCAGGGTTCGTCAACGTGCATCACCACCTGTACCAGAACCTGACGCGCGGATTCCCCGAGTCTGAAGGGCGAACGCTCTTCCCCTGGCTGCGCATGCTCTACCCGGTCTGGTCGGGGCTCGACGAGGAGTGCATTCACGTCTCGACACAGGTCGGTCTGGCCGAGCTGCTCCTTACCGGTTGCACCACTTCTTCGGACCACCTCTACGTCTTTCCGAAGGGCGAGCGTCATTTCATCGATGTCGAGGTCGCGGCGGCCACCGAGATCGGAGCACGCTTCCATGCCACCAGAGGAAGCATGGACCTCAGCGTGGAATCGGGCGGCCTGCCCCCCGCTTCCGTCACTCAAGAATGCGACGAGATCCTCGACGACTCTGAGCGTGTGGTCAGGCAATATAACGATCCCGAGCCGGGAGCCCTCACGCGTGTCGCAGTGGCGCCGTGTTCGCCGTTCTCGGTCACTCGACGGCTGATGGAGGAATCGGCCACCCTGGCTCGCCGGCTTGGTGTCCGGCTTCACACTCACATTGCGGAGACGCTCGACGAGGAGCGGTACTGCGAGGAGGCCTTTGGGTGCCCTCCGATCGAGCTGCTGGAGCGCATGGGCTGGCTCGGTGACGACGTTTGGCTGGCGCACTGCGTGCACCTGGCGGATGACGATATCCAACGGCTGTCGAGCACCAGGACGGCGGTCGCGCACTGTCCGACCTCGAATATGCTTCTGGGTTCGGGTATGGCCAGGATCGTCGACCTGTTAAGGGCGGAGGTGGCCGTTGGACTGGGCGTCGACGGCAGCGCCTCCAACGACTCCGGGTACTTTCCCGGCGAGATCAAGCAGTCGCTCTTGATGGCGCGCACCCGCGACGGGGTGGATGCAATGACGGCTCGACAAGCCCTCTGGCTGGCAACGCGAGGGGGAGCTGCTGCCCTCGGCCGTGACGACATTGGACATCTTTGCCGCGGAGCCTGTGCCGACATCTCAATGTTCAGGCTCGATCGGATCCAGTACACCGGAGCCGAGCGAGACCCGGCCGGCGCCTTCGTACTGTGCGGTCCGGCTCGGGCATCGCACGTCTTCGTCCATGGCCGACAGGTCGTCCGTGACGGTCAGCTCACGTCGCTGCAAGAAGATGACCTGGCTCGCCGTCATCGCCAGGCCTCAAGCCGCCTCTTGAGGCGGGCCGGCCTGTCGTGACCGCCCAACGGAATGGCCCCGAGAATGGTGCATGTGTCAGGCACCGGCCCAAGAGGGATTAGGGGCAAGAAGATCGCCCGCGAGGTTGCGCATGGGGCGGACTAAGCCGGGCCGGCCTCGCGCGTTCGACGGTCAGGATTCGGTCGGGCGCCATGATTGACACCGTTCCGGGCTTCCCGTAGCATGAAGCGTCGGGCGATTTTCTCTACCAATACTTCAAGCATTTGGGACCGAAAGGAGACGCGAGAAGTGAATGGAAGGTTCTGGCATCTAGGGAAGAAGTCCACCTTGCTCTTGTCCGCCGTCACGCTCCTTGCCTTCGTTGTAGCCGGTTGTGGAACGGCCGCGGGAGTCCCCCAGGGAGCCGCTCCGGCGGCAAAGCACAAGCCGGTCGTTACTGTTCAGATCCAACTGAACTGGCTTACCAACGTAGAGTTTAGCGGTCTCTGGATGGCCGACCACTTCGGGTGGTTCAAGAAGGCGGGGTTCAAGCTGCAGGCCAAGGCCTGGGCCAACGGCATTAATCCCGAAACCACGACGGCAAGCTGCTGGCAGAGCGCCGGTAAGAACAAGCTCTGCCTTGGCTTTGATGACTCCTCAGCCATTCCCATCGCACGCCAGGCAGGCAACAACCTCGTGGGTATCTGGGCGGGGTCGCAGAAGACTCCGTTTGGCTTCATGTCCTGCTTCGTCCCGAAGAAGCCCAAGGTCAACAAGAAGTGCAAGTCTAACACCGGGAAGAACATCACTAATCCAAGGCAGTGGAAGGGCTTGACCGTCGGCTACCAGTCTCATGAGCTCTACGTGCCTCAGATCATGCTCTCGAGCGTGGGTCTCAATCTTGGCCAGGTTACTCCGCACAACGCTGCGTTCAACATCGGGGAGCTAACTTCAGGCGTCGTGGATGTCTATGAGGTCTTCATCAACAACGAGCCCATCGCGGAGAAACTCTCGGGTATCAAGGTCAACGTTATCCCAGCGTATAAGTGGGGAATGGCCTCCTTCTACGCCGACGTTATGTTCGCTCCACAGAGCGAGATTGGGGCACGCAAGAGCAAGCTAAAGGCGTTTGTGAAATTGGTGGACCGCGGCTGGAAGTGGGCGATGGCTCATCCAAAAAAGGCGGCCGATATCGTCGAGAAGGATTACTTCAAAGCGACGACCCCTAGCGTTGCGTTCAACCGCAAGCAGCAAGAGATGGAGGAAGGTGTCTTCGCGAAGACGCTGTCACGGCAGGGCGGCAAGGTCGACGGCCAGATGACGCTTGCCCGTTGGAAGCAGATCATCAAGGTCCTACGCAAGTCGAAAACCGATGGTGGAACGCCCATCCTCAGCAAGAACGTGCCGGCCAAGGACTGCTTCACCAACCAGTTCACACCTGCGCCCGGAGGCGCCATATAGCTCGCGGAAGCTCGTCGACAGTTGTGTCGGAGACGGGGAGCGGCGGGGTAGCCGCCGCTCCCCGCTCCGCTCCTCCGACGCCGGTCGATGTCGACGGCGTGACCTACTACTATCCCGGACGTCAGCCCTTACTGGCCATCGACCGGGCATCATTTCACGTAGCCGACGGCGAATTCGTATCTATCATCGGCCCCTCCGGATGCGGGAAGTCAACAATGCTCCGCCTTATAGCCGATCTCTTGCATCCCACGGCAGGGACCATTCGCATCGCGGGACAAAGTCCAGAGAGGACGAGACGAAGCCGTGAGATCGGCTTCGTGTTTCAGGATGCGGCCCTCATGCCGTGGCGATCCGCTCACGCCAACGCCATCCTGCCACTTCAGGTCATGCACAGAGCCGGCCGAGAGGGCAAAGCCAAAGCCGATGCGCTGCTCGAGCTGGTCGGACTGGGAGATTTCCGCGGGAAGCGTCCTTCCGAGCTGTCGGGGGGCATGAGACAGCGGGTTTCCATCGCCCGGGCGCT
>DASRCF010000105.1:0-6744 GCA_035653255.1 Chloroflexota bacterium | reverse complement strand
GAACGAGAACGCCTCCCGCCACCGCTCAAGTCGACCTCTCTCTTGCCCTCTCGAAATGGTACCGTTGCGGAAGTTTCGAGTTTCGAGTTTCGAGTTTCGAGTTGGCTTCCGAGTTTCAATTGCGGATGAGATGCCCGACATTGGTCGCGCTACCATGAATCGCGATCATCACAGTAGAAAGCAGCGTCATGTCGGACAGGGACTGGCCTCCCCGTTGATCCCGTAGCGCTACCGGCGCTCTAAAGATCTTCGTCCTAGAGGAGCGACGGTCCAGCTTCGCTCTCTACCGAAAGAGTCGCGACCGCCTCGACGGCGGTTGACCGGGCCGCAATTGGCAGCCCTCGGGTGCTCGTGCGCCTCCGTCCCTTCGTTCTGCCCGATTTGCTGGAGCAAGAACGGAGGATTGCTATGGAATGCATTCACGGCAAACGGTCCTACCAATTGGACCGCGACGCCTTCCTGGACAGGATCCGGTCCTACGACCAGATTCTTATAGACATTGGTACCGGGGACGGACGCTTCGTCGCACGCGGCTGCCTGGAACGGCCGAGAGCCTACTTCGTGGGGCTTGATCCCTGTCGCGAAAACATGTGCCGGCTGAGCGGGAGAGCGGCCCTCAACGGCCTGTTCGTGGCGGCGAGCTTAGAGACTCTCCCCCTGGAGCTCTGCGCTACGGCGACCCGGCTAACGGTCCGGTTTCCCTGGGCGGCCCTCCTGCGAGGCCTGCTCGACCCGGAATCGGAGGCCTGGCGGTCGCTTACGAAGGCCGGCACGTCCCGTCACCGGCTCGAGCTGACAGTCAATGCGGGAGCCTTGGAGGAGGTGGCAGGCCTCGATCTGGACGAAGGCATGCACCGCATTCGCCTTGCCGCTCTCCTGGCCGGGTACAGCTTTGAAAGCGAGCGACGGCTGGATCGTGCCGCATTGGTGTCCATGCCCAGCACTTGGGGAAAGAGGCTTGCCTTCGGCAGGAAGCCTGTGGCTGTTTCTCTCGACCTTCGTTATCCACAGTCCGAGGACGAGCCGGGGCATGACCCCGGCTCGTCGTACCTCGTCATCATCATCTTCAGCTTCCGGCTGACTCAACATCATGGCCGGCACCTCCGGCCACGCGCGTCCGGCTTCACCAAACCGGGACGCGCCTTGCGCACGTCAGCCGGGCGCATTGAGCCGCTGCGGAGAGCATGTCGGAGGCACGATAATTCTCAGGAACCGTCTTTCAGCTGACGAGCAGCGGCAGGGACGTCGCCAGCGAAGCAGCATACCCATGCGGGCGGAGGAGAAGTTGAAGGAAGCATCAATCAATATCACGCCGGAAGAGTTTCAGAGCCGGCGTCAACGCTTAGGCCGGCACCTTCAATCGCTGGACCTCAGCGGCGTCGTGCTGTTCGACAACTACTACATCCTGTACTTCTCGGGATTCGCCTTCGTCCCGACTGAGCGACCGATCGCCTTCGCCATGACGGCGGGAGGCCAGGCGGCGATGTTCGTCCCGCGGCTCGAGCTTGAGCATGCCCGCTCAAAGACCGGCTTCGACCGCGTCGACCATTACCAGGAGTACCCATTCAATCCCCATCCGATGGAGGTCCTGGCCGACACCCTGGCCGACATGGGCATCGGAGGTCAGATCGGGGCCGATCAGGACGGCTACCCCTGGATCCTGGGGTATCGTGGCCCCGGGCTCTCTGAGGTCACAAACGCGACAGTCTCGCGGATCAACGCCTTCATGGAGGAGTTGATGGCCGTCAAGAGCGAGGCGGAGATCGGGCTGATCAAGGAGAGCGCGAAATGGGGCAATCTCGCGCACCGTCTGCTGCAGACGTACACCCGCCCCGGAATGTCCGAGATCGAGGTGAGTCAGGCTGCCAGCGACGAAGCCACCCTGACCATGCTGCAAACGCTGGGAAGCCTGTTCCAGGCGCAGAGCGCATTCTCGAATGGACCGGGAGCCGGGTATCGCGGCCAGATCGGTCGCAATGCCGCCATCCCGCACGCGCTTGCCAATAACATCCACTTTCAGCTAGGCGACGTGTTGGTCACAGGAGCCGGCTGCCCCATGTGGGGATACGAGTCGGAGCTGGAGCGCACGATGATCGTAGGCCAGCCGTCGGGGGAGCAGCGGCGCATGTTCGATCACATGAAGACGGCACAGGAGACAGCCATCGGGATGCTCAAGCCCGGTAACACCTGCTCGGACGTCGACCGCGCCGTTCGCGACTACTACGAGGCCAACGACCTCATGCAGTACTGGAAGCACCACTCCGGACACGCCATCGGTCTGCGATACCACGAGGGCCCGTTCCTCGATCTCGGCGACACGACGGAGCTAAGACCAGGCATGGTCTTCACCGTCGAGCCCGGGTTGTACCGGTCAGATCTCGGCGGCTTCCGCCACTCCGACACCGTACTGGTCACCGATTCTGAGCCTGAGCTGCTCACGTACTATCCCCGCGACCTGGATGCCCTGATCATTCCGGCTTAACGGCGTAACCAAGACCCGGGCGGCTCTCCGACCGGCCACGTCATGTCCCGGGGGCATGTCAGGCCACGCTTGCCGGCTCCAGAACAGCAGGAACACCCGCGGTCAAGCGAGGCAGCGTTACCACGAAGGTCGTTCCGCCGGACGGCCCGTCCTGCACTTCGATGCTGCCACCATGCGCTTCCACGATCCATCTGGCAATCGGAAGGCCCAATCCACTTCCCTCACCCATGGAGCGGGCCGACGGGGAGCGATAGAAGCGATCGAAGATGTGCGGCCGCTCGGCGGCCGGAATCCCGATGCCCGTGTCACTGACGGAGACGACTACGGAGTCGCCGGCTCCGCGAACCTCGACCTTCACCTCCCCATCCCGTGGAGTGTACTTGACGGCATTGTCGAGCAGGATTACGAAGAGCTGGAGCAGCCGTTCGCCATCACCCTCCACCACTGCTTCCTCCAGCGTTCCCACCACCATCCGCGGCCCTCGCTGCCGCTCGCGGGAGCCGATTCGACGCAGCGCATCGACCACCACCCGGTCTAGCTCAACCGCCCGTTTGGCCACCTCGAAGCCGGCATCGGCCTGGGACAGGGCCAGCAGATCGGCCACCAGCATGGCCATGCGCTCAGTTTCGACGGTGGCCGCCTGCAGCGCCTCCAAGCGCTCCGTGGGGGTGGCGTCAGGCGCTGCCTCCAGGAACTGCAGATTGCTCTGAATGACGGTCAACGGCGTGCGCAGCTCGTGCGAGGCATCGGCGAGAAAGCGCTTCTGATTGGCATAGGCTTCTTGGAGGGAAGCCAGCATATCGTTGAAGGTCAGCGCCAGCCGGTGCAGCTCCGCCGTTCGTGGATCTTCCGGAACGCGGCCGGAGAAGTCCTTGGCGGCTGCAATGGCTGCGGCCCTCCTGGTCATGCCCTGTATGGGTCGAAGCGCAGATCCCGCCACCAGCCACGTCACCAGCACGACCACCGCCAGCAGCACTGCCTCGCCGCCGAATATCTCCGCCGTGAACAGGTTGAGGGCTCCCGTGGTGTCGCTCTCGGACTTGACGACCAGCAAGACGGCCCTGGTGTTAGGCAGGTACGAGTAGATCAGCGGCGTGTAATACGCCGCCGCAGCCTGCCCGTGGAGGCTGACGGAGGTCAGCGTCGACTTGCCGTCGACGAAGGCGGCCTCTATTGCCCCCGAGTTTAGGGGGATGGTCTGGCCCGTGAGGCCCGGCCAGCGGTCGATGACACGCCCTCCGTAGCCCACAATCTCGGCGTACACACCGGAGGAGCTGAACGGTTGTTGTGCAGGGAGACGCGGCGCCAGTGCCCGCTGAGGCGTGCCCACAACACGATAGTGGCCGTAAATATATTGCGCGGTCGAGGTCAGCGCCGACCGCGTCTGATCGGCGAATCGAGCTTGGATCAACAGGTTCGCGGCCACGCCGAGAGCCAGGAGAACCACCGCGAGCAGCCCGCCATAGAGGAGCGTCAGACGACCGCGCAGCGACACGGCGACCTCCTAGACGGGCTGCTCCTGCCTCAAGGAGTAACCCGCCCCCCGAACCGTGTGAATGAGGCGGCTCTCTCCGGCTTCCTCGAGCTTGTGACGGAGCTGGCTCACGTACACCTCGAGCACATTCGATTCACCCTCGAAGTCGAATCCCCAGACTCGATCCATGATGAGATCGCGTGTCAGCACCTGGCGCGGATTGCTCAGGAAGAGGCGCAACAGCTCGTACTGAGTGGTGCTGAGCTGAAGCAGCCGGTTTCCGCGGCGCGCCTCTCTTGTGCCGGTATCTAGGGTCAGGTCGGCGAATCGAAGTACCTGTCCGGGCTGAACGCCGTGGCGCAGATGGGCGCGAACGCGCGCCATGAGCTCTTCCAGCGCAAACGGTTTGACGACGTAGTCGTCGGCACCGATGTCGAGACCGGCCACGCGGTCGGCCACGGCATCCCGTGCGGTCAGCATGATGATGGGCAGGTCGGGTCGGTCCTCTCGGAGCCGGCGGCACACTTCCAACCCATCCATGCCCGGCAGCATGATGTCGAGGATCGCCAGATCGGGCGAGGATTGAAGTGCCTTCTCCAACGCCTCCTCGCCGGTCGCGGCGACAATGACGTCGAAACCGGCGTAGAGCAGCGCCCGCCGCAGTGCGGCTCGAATCTGCTCGTCGTCGTCAAGGACCAGGATCTTGGAGCGGTCCATGCCCTCCTGTCGAAGACGGAACGTGGAAGCCCTGGGCGCCGGCGATGGGATTCCGCTCACGGCCGCGAGCGGCCCACTTCCGGCTATCTGCATTCTAGGTTCCAAAGGTTAGGCTCCGTTACGTGATTCGAGCAGGTACCCACTCGCGCGAACATCATCCGCATCACCGTCAAGGGGGGAGGAGCAGAGACGGGCACCAGATGGTTGGTGTGGGGGAGGAAAGAGTGGGATCCAGGCCGGGCCCGTCTCTACTTACTTCCATCGTAAAGAGGCCGTCTGAACCGTCCCTGACGGATAGCTGAATATTTGGTGAATAGCCTTCGCAAGCCCGAGCTGCCCGCCGTTCCCTCCGTGCCGTTAGCTGATCATCTGTTCGCACTATCGAACCGAGTGCCGGACCTGGCGGCCGGGAGTCCGTGAATACATCCCGGACTTCGACACATGCCTCCCGGTCTTGGTTCTCCGTCTTCCCGCGTGGGCTCAGATCCTCGACATCCCGACCGCGCTCTGGCTATACTGTCGCTAAACACGTCATTTGTGAACTACACTGATAGCCAAGGAGGCACTCCCACGTTGCCTCGACTCGACGTTCGCCTGCTTGGCGGCTTCTCGTTGCTTTCCAACGGCAAACCCATCCGTCTTGAATCTCCGCGGTTTCAGGCCTTTCTTGCCTCACTGCTCCTTCACCCGGATGAGCCACAATCGCGTGCACGCTTGGCGTTTGTCCTGTGGCCCGACGCTCCTGAGCCTCGGGCTCGAAACAATTTGCGAAAGCTACTACACGACTTGCGCGTTGCGTGGCCGGCATTCACCGACGTTGTGGACGCTGGCCGCGACTCAATCACGCTGCGGAAGCACGCCACCGTAGACGTCGACGTCCACGCCTTCGAGGAAGCCGCACGCCGTGCCCATGGCTTCGAAGAGGTGCGCGCGGCAGTTTCACTCTATCGTGGCCAGCTCTTGCCTGACTGCTACGAGGATTGGATACTCCCGTACCGACATCGGCTGCAAGGTATGTTCATCGACCTACTGCAACGTGGGACTGGCTTGGCCGAGGCAAGTGGCGACCATGCTTCGGCTGTCACCTTCGTCCAACGTCTCATCGCCGAGGAGCCGCTTCGCGAAGATCTCTATCTCGACCTCATGCGTCTGCATTCACTCTCTGGAAACCAGGGCGGAGCCCTCGCCGCCTACCACGCGTGCGCGTCTCTGCTCGAGCGGGAGCTCGGCGTTGAGCCGAGCCGAGAGATCGAAGAGGCCCATCGGAGACTCCTCGAGGTTGCGCAGACGGTGGGCGCCCGAGTGGGAGCCCCGCCATCTCTCATCGGCAGAGAGGCGGAATGGCAGATCCTGCAGGCCGCGTGGCAGCGCACGCTGGACCACCCTCCGGGCGTGGCCCTAATCACGGGAGACCAAGGAATCGGAAAGACCCGGCTCTCTGAGGAGCTGCGCGCCTGGGCCCGCAGACAAGAGCTTCCAATCTTCTCAGGTGCTTCCTACTCCGGCGACGAGGCGCTGCCATTTTCCGTGATAACCCGACTTCTCCGGAGCCGGCCTACCCCCCCGCTGCAACCTCTGTGGTTACGCGAGTTGAGCAGGCTGATGCCCGAGGTATCGGCCGAGCCCGCCGACGCGCCACCTCCAACACCACTCGTCGAGCCCTGGCAGCGGCGCCTATTGTTCGATGCCATCTCTCGGTGCATCCTCGCGGCCGAGCCGGCAATCCTCTTCCTCGACGACCTCCAGTGGGCAGACGAAGACAGTCTGGCTGCCGTCCGGCACGTTCTCCATGAGACAGAGGGTGGCCGAATCCTCCTCGTGACGACCGCCCGATGGGAAGAGGGTGAAGCCGCGCGCCGGCTGCTGGGCAGTGGCCGGGTATCCGAGGTGTTTGTCGAGATAGACCTGGATCCCCTCAGTCGATCTGACACCGAACAGCTGGCGAATTCCCTTGAGGTCAACCGCCAGACGGGTCATTGGAAGCAATCGGATCTCGACGCCCTCTTCGACCAAACCGAGGGTAACCCCTTGTTTGTAGTCGAGCTCATCCGTTCCGGTTGGCCGGGCAACG
>DASRCF010000104.1:0-9543 GCA_035653255.1 Chloroflexota bacterium | reverse complement strand
GGAGGGCACAGCCTCGACCTCGGAGGTGTGTTCTGGCTGGGGTTGCTGGTTGCCACCTTGACCGCCGTGGTTTGGCGTCAGGATCTTCTCCCCCGGATCTGGGCGCCCGCCTCCTGACACCCCTCACCGGGTTCCGAACATCAGCTTCTTGTTTCGGATAAGGATGCTCTGGAGGATGCCCAGCCCGGCAAAGCTGGTGATCAGAGAGGAGCCTCCGTAACTTATGAGCGGCAACGGAATCCCCGTGACCGGCATGATGCCGATATTCATGCCCACGTTGACGAACATCTGAAACAGGAACATGGTGAGGATCCCGGCTGCGGCCAGCCGCCCGAACACGTCCCCCGACATGAACGCCACCCGAGCGATACGCATCAGCACTATGCCGAAGAACAGGAACAGCACAAGAACGCCGAAGAAGCCGACCTGCTCTGCGATGACCGAAAAAATGAAGTCCTTGTCCTGAACCCGGAGGAAATCCAGCCGGCTCTGAGTCGCACGGCTGAACCACTGCCCGAACGGCCCTCCCGATCCCACGGCGATGCGGGCATGGATGATATTCCAGCCACTGCCGAGCGGGTCCTTGTTCGGTTGCAGAAACGACGTAAACCGGTTGCGCTGGTAGGGCTTGAGGAGGTTCCAGGCGAACGGCGCCGCCGCGCCCGCCGTGGCCGCCACGCCGCCGACGTAGACCGGAGGAGTAGAGGCGATGACGGTGATCACGAACCACACCGCGCCGAGCACCATTGCCGTCCCGAAGTCGGGCTGCCTCATGACCAGAGCAGCCGGGATGCCCGCAACCGCCAGCGACAGGATCAAGGTGCTGAAGTTCTTGATCTTGGACTCTCGATCGGCAAACAGACGCGCCAGCATGAGAATGACGACCAGCTTTGCCGGCTCTGACGGCTGCAGCTGGATAAAGCCCAGATTGAACCAGCGCTGAGAGCCGTTGGCGCTGTGGCCGAGTAGTGAGACGCCCACCAACGCGATAAGCGTCGCTACATACATGGGAGTGATCCAGGCGCGGATCACCTTGTAGTCCAGGTTGGTGAGGATGAAGTACACCACCAGCCCGGCCATGAGATAGAGCGCCTGCTTCTCCGGAGTGCTGTGCGGGACCTCAGGGGCCCAACGGGAGATCGCGTACAGCATGACCGTGCTGAAGAGCACCATGAGCACGGGAATCCCGAGGAGCAGCCAGTCGAAGTTCCGCCAATACTTCATGGGCTACTGTCCGAAACCGACGAACTTCTGCTGGACCAAGTCGACCCAGGTGGCCGGTTCCTTGAGGTGGAAATAGTCTTCCATGATCTTCCCGGCGATGGGCGCCGCGACGTAGGCTCCTTCGGCCGCCGCGTTGGGGACGGCCACGGCAATAGCGATTCTCGGGTGGTTGTAAGGCGCGAATCCCATCCACCATGCAACGACACCGTTGCCGTCTTCCGCCGTTCCCGTCTTGCCCGCCGCATGCAATCGCGGGTCCATCTCCCCGAAGGAGGTCCCGTAGAGGTTGTCGACCCCCAACCGCATTCCCTGAGCTATGAGCGAGGCCACCCAGGGCTGCACGAAGTGCGGTCGGGCGATGTCGGGCACCAGGTCGAAATTCTGACCTGGGAGCGCCCGCCGCCCGTTTGGGTACGTAATGGCGGCGACGATGTGTGGCCGAACGAGACTGCCACCATTGGCAATGGTTGATACGACCCGGGCCATTTGCAGGGGTGTGTCGATGTTATCGCCCTGGCCGATTCCGCTGTTGTACGAGTCGCCCACGGACCAAGGGCGGTGCTGTGTGGCCTGAATGAGGTGCGGTGTGGGCACCAGGCCCGGATTCTCGCCCGGAAGCTCAATTCCTGTTGTGTGTCCGAGACCGTATAGCCAGGCCCACTTGTCGAGGCGGCGCGGTCCCAACCCGCCGCCGGGGATTTGCGGCCCGCCCCCGGCGAGCTCGTAAAAGTAGATGTCGCTGGACTGCTCGATGGCAGTCTCCATGTCCACAGGTCCCAGTGCTTTCCACCCATGGAAGACCGGACAGACTGGACAGGGTTGGATCTGGCCGGTGTCGTTGACGACCGTGTCAGGCGTGACGACTCCCTCTGAGAGTCCGGCGGTGGCTGTCACCACCTTGAAGATTGAGCCGGGCGGCATTCCGGCCGAGATGGTGAGATCCACCAGGGGATGCAGCGGATCCTTATAGATCCGGTCGATAGCTCGGGTTCTTTGGGGGGTCGAAGACTCACCGAAGAGGTCCGCGTTATAGCTGGGCAGGCTAACCATCCCCAACACCTGACCGTTGTTGGGGTTCAAAGCCACGGCCGCACCCTGCCGTAGTCCAATGTGGGCAAGCCCCGCCTGTAGGTCTCGGGCCATCTGAGCCTGGAAGTGGGCGCCGATCGTCAAGCGCACGCCGTAGCCCGGCCTGACTGGAGAGACGGTCTTCCACGGGCTAATCTGGTCGCCGGCGGCGTCGATCTCGGAGGATTGGAGCCCGTTGACCCCGTGGAGCCGATGGTCATACACGGCTTCCAATTCCGAGCGGCCGACGATGTCCGTAAGCGTGAATCGCTGGTACCGCCATGGGCCCGTGGTGTCCTGGTGGTAGGTGGCGGCATCGATTGGTCCCACATATCCGAGCAGATGGGACAGGGGCCAGGGGTAAGACTGCAGGTAGTGCCGGGTGAAGGTTTGCGTCGCTCCGACACCCGGGAGATGGAGGTCTTCTGCCTGAATCACGCGATACGTTGCCAGGTCGACGCCCGCTCGAACGGTTACCGGAGCGGTGGGCGGACCCGGTGACGCCGTGACCAGATGTTGTATACGGAGTGGACCGGGATGGTGGTGGAGCAATGACGACAGGAGCCGGGCCTCGGAAAAGGCTCGGGCCGGCGACGTGGGCCAGTTCTGAGGTGTGATCGTGACGTCGTAGCTGGCGACGTTCCTGACCAGCGGGGTGCCGTGACGATCGTAGAAGATCCCTCGGGGCGCCTGTATGATGCGATATTGCAATCTGCTCACGGTCGCCTGTGCCCGGTACGCGTTGACCTGGACGATCTGCATGTACCAAAGGCGCCCGATGAGCACCGCGAAGATCGCCACGACAGCGGCTCGAAGGAGGACGTAGCTGGTGGAGCGCTTCACCAGTTGGCCTTGGCTATCGGATGGATCCGGCGGTCTAATGCCCGAAGTCCGACGTAGACCAGCGGATTGAGGGCGGCGTTGAAGAGGGCCACGCCGAGGATGGTGCGAAGCATCACCGAGTCGAGGTACAGGACGTGGTCAAAGCTGGCGGTCATGATGATGGCCACGATGTAATACACGACCGTCGCCAGAACGGCCGTTATCGCCGGCAGGAGGACGTGGGCGTGATGGAGCCAGCGCTCGCCTAGGCCCACCAGTCCGGCGACCCCGACAAATGCCAGAGATGAGGTGCCGAAGGGTAGACCCGAAAAGAGGTCGACGACCACCCCACCGAGCAATCCCCAGAGCATCCCCTCCTCGACTCCCCGCAGCAATGACCAGTCCAGGACTACCAATAGGAGAAGCGTTGGCCGCGCTCCAAAGACCGAGATATGCGCAAAGAGGCCCTGCTCGGTCAGGGCCAGTACCGGCAGCAGGATCAGACCCGTCAAGAGGGCGGGCTGCATGTTGCGGCGAGCTACCTGTTGGTTCAATGTTTTCGCCGCGCGAAGTACCGGGCCGGAGTTCTTGTGCTCCAGTCCCGGATGACCTGAACCAGCTGCAGATTGTTGAGATCGGCGCCCGTCTTGAGAGATGCGGCCTGTACCGATGCCACATTGTGGGTCGCGACGTGAGTAAGCTGGCCGATGATCAATCCAATGGGGAACAGGTTCTTCATTCCCGACGTCTCGATGACGTCGCCCGTGGACATCTTTTCACCGGTGCTCACGAAGCCGAACTGCGGCGTGCCGCCGTACGGGGTGGACACGAGCCCCTGGGCGGCTGAATTGTTATCGATCGCAAGCACATGGCTGTGCGGGTCGGTTATCAGCATAACCGTCGACCGCTCACGCCAGACCTGCGTTACCTGCCCTACCAGGTAGAGGTCAGGATCGACCACCGGATCGCCCGCCGCGACTCCCTCCGCACTCCCGGCATTGATCCCGACGGAGCTGCCGAACCCGGACATGCTTTCGTCGATGACCCGTGCCGGCGTCAGGTTCATGGTCGGATTCAGATCTCGGTAGTGGAGTGCCTGGCTCAGCTGGGCATTCTCCCGACCCTGGTCCCGACGCAGGGCAATCTCACGCACGAGCAGCGCGTTCTGACGTCGCAGCGCCCTGTTTTGGGACTCCAACGTGGGCAGGTTCCTGAGAGACGAGAACATCCCTGTTACATCGTCGACCGCCGTACTCACGACTGACTGAACGGGAGTCAGCACCACCGAGAGCGCGCTCTCCACCGGCTGCACATGAGGACCGGCGATCAGCAGCGCGATGGCGGCCGCGAGGAGGGCCACCACCAGACGCCGGCTGCTTTTCGGCTCCGCAACTCCCTGTCTCATGTCTCGGGTGTCACCTGGAGAGCGGCCAAATCAGCTACCGGAATCGGCGCCCAAACCCATCTCCCGCAGGCCTTCCCCCTCCTGCCTCCCCTCAGTGCGGCATGCTTCCGTTGTATGGCGTGACGAACACCTTGCGCAGGGTGTCCAGGTCGTCGAGACACTTTCCTGTTCCTCTGACCACAGTCGTCAGGGGGTCATCGGCGACCTTGACGGGCATCTTCGTCTCACGCGAGATACGCTCGTCCAATCCGGTCAGCATGGCGCCGCCGCCGGCGAGCGTGATGCCATGATCCATGATGTCGGAGATGATCTCCGGCGGGGTCTCTTCGATCGTCGTGGTGACGGCTTCCACAATCAGTGCTAAGGGCGGCTCGATGGCCTCGCGAATTTCCTTGCTTGTAAAGTCTACGGACTTTGGCAGGCCTGTCACAACATCACGTCCGCGCAGCGTGATCGCACTCTCCTCAGGCAAGGGAATCGCCGATCCGCAGTGGAGTTTGGCATACTCGGCGCTTCGTTCCCCGATCAGGAGGCCGTGCTCTCGGCGGGCATGCTGGAGGATCATCTCGTCGATCTCATCCCCGGCAATCCGAATCGACTTGCTGACCACGATGCCCCCGAGGGAAATGACCGCGACCTCGGTGGTGCCGCCGCCGATATCGACGATCATGCTGCCCGAGGGCTCGGTTATGGGGAGATCGGAGCCGATCGCGGCTGCCATCGGCTCCTCGATCAAGTAGGCCTCACGTGCCCCGGCGTTGACCGCGGCGTCGGAGACCGCCCGTCGCTCCACCTCCGTAACGCCTGACGGTATTCCCACCACGACTCGAGGCCGCGGAAGCATGGAGAAATCCTCGTGGACCTTGTTGATGAAATAGCGCAGCATGCTCTCGACGATCTCGAAGTCGGCGATCACACCGTCTTTGAGAGGCCTGATGGCGACGATATTGGATGGCGTCCGTCCGACCATGCGCTTTGCTTCGGCCCCAATTGCCAGCACCTTCTTGGTGCGCTTATCGATGGCCACAACCGATGGCTCGGAGATGATGACGCCTTTGCCACGAACGAAGACGAGGGTGTTGGCCGTCCCCAGGTCAATTCCCAAATCTTTTGAGAACATGCCAAAGACAGCGCTCAGAGGGCTGCGCATAAGGTGGGGGTGCTCCCAGTACCGCTGAGCGGAAAGTCGGACTATTGTACCAGCCAAAGCCGGGCGCATTGCCTCTGCCTCTGGCTGCCTTCCCCTCGACGCCACGGGAACATGAGCGAGAGAAGACACAAAAAAAGAGGGGCGCCTTTTTGGCGCCCCTCCGCGTTGCTAAACTTCCGTTACAAAGGAGACAGGCCGTAGCCCGTCGAGGCTTAGTGTCCCATCACCTCCGTGCAGGACGTCTCGCTCACGCAACAACTACAACTACTATCCACTGCACATCACCTCCTTTGCTCTTACCCTTGACTCTACCAGTACGGGGCCATAGAGGTCAAGACACTCCGCCCCTCAGCAGAGTACGTCTATGACCGGACCTCCGGAGATATGTCCGGCAGGGTCAGAAGAGGCCTGCAGCCTGCACCGCTATCTCGACCTGGGCCGGGTATCGGAGGATCCGTCCAATGCCGTCGGCTCCACGGTGTGGCATTTTTCCTCGCTTCCCTCGACCAACAACCTTCTCCAGGATCTGTACCGTCGCGGGCTGGCCGCACACGGGGCCGTTGTCGTCGCCGACGAACAAACGGCCGGTCGCGGCAGACGGGGCCGCCGCTGGAGCGCACCACCCGGCTCGGGCCTGCTCGTGTCGATCCTGCTGACTCCCCTGGCGGCATCCGAAAGTTATGCCCTCGGCGTGCTGGCCGCCCGAGAAGCCATCGTTCGCCGTTATGAGCTGGACGTCCGCGTAAAGTGGCCCAATGATCTGCTGCTGGATGGGCGTAAGGTCTGTGGGATTCTGGTTGACCGCCTCGATGAAGGGGCGGTGGTGGGCCTCGGCATCAACACCAACATGAAAACCGAGGCGGCTGTCGGCGTTCCGGTCGAGGCCACATCACTCCGGGCTCACCGTGGTGCTCCTGTCGATCACGCCGAGCTGCTGGTCGATCTCCTCGCGAGATTCGAGCACTGGTACGCCATCGCGCGTCGGCATCCGACAACGATTTTTCGTGAGTGGCGCTTGAGTTTGGATACTATAGGTCAGGTAGTGGAGGTTGAAACTCCAACGGAAAGGTGGACCGGGAGAGCACTTGACGTTGCAGACGATGGCTCTCTTCTGGTAAGTAATGGCAAGCGCACCGTGCGGGTGTACGCAGCCGACGTGCGTGTAAAAGCGGCGAACCCCCTCTGATTCAACCCTCTTCGCTCCGATTCGGAGCGATTTTCGGTTGCCAGAGTCGGCGCCAGAGCCGAGGAGGTAATTGAGTACCGTGCAGTACAAGCAACATAAACTCACCGTGGAAGGGAAGGCCAAGCTCGAAGCGGAGCTGGCGGAGATCCGCTCAGTCGAGCGGCCGCGCCTGGCGGAGAGCCTACGCTCTTGGCACGAAGGCGGCGACGTCACCGACAATGCCGCCTTCGAGCAGATGAAGGAGCGGCTTGCGGCGCTGAGCGACCGGATGGTCGAGATCGAGACGCTCCTCCGTGAGGCCGAGATCATCGACAAGAATGGTCATCATGCCAACGGCACGGTCGAGATCGGCTCTTCTGTCACCGTTTCTCGAGACGACGGGAAGACGACCACCTACGACATCGTCGACTCGCTTGAGGCGGCTCCTCACGACGGCAAGATTTCGGACGCCTCTCCGATCGGCTCCGCCCTCGTCGGGCGCAAGATCGGAGATACGGTGACGGTTGAGGTTCCCAGCCGGGTACTGAAGCTAACGATCACCTCAGTTACCTGATCTCGCGCCTTGGTTACTGAGCCGGTTGACTGGCGCGAGCAGCGCAAGCAAAAGCTGGCTCAGCTTGCCGCTCTCGGGCTGCCGTACCATCCGACACGCTTCCGGGTCTCGCACCTGGCCGCTCAGGTGCGCGAGTCGTTCGACCAGCTGGAGGGTCACGACGTCGGCGTGGCCGGGCGGCTCATGGCGGTCAACCACATGGGCAAGGCGGCATTCCTCCGCCTGCAGGACGTCTCAGGCCGAATCCAGGTCTACGTCAAGCGAGACGCGGTAGGCGACGACCTCTGGGAGTACTACCGGCTGCTCGATCGGGGGGATCTGCTCGGCGCCCGCGGCTCAGTGTTCAAGACGCGCACGGGTGAGGTGACCGTCGAGGCGAGAGAGCTGGTACTTCTCCAGAAGTCGTATCTCCCGCTGCCTGAGAAGTTCCACGGGCTGCACGACCGGGAGACCAGATACCGCCGGCGCTATCTGGACCTCATCGCCAATGACGAGAGCCGGAGTCTGGCGCTCAAGCGGAGCCGCCTGGTCTCGGCGGTGCGGAACTTTCTCGACCGGCGCGACTTCGTCGAAGTAGAGACGCCCATCCTCCAGCCGATCTACGGGGGCGGAGCGGCCAACCCCTTCGTCACTCACTACGACGTCTTCGATAGTGATGTCTACCTGCGCATTGCCGACGAGCTGTATCTCAAGCGGCTGATCGTAGGAGGTCTGGAGCGCGTGTACGAGATCGCCAAGGACTTCCGCAATGAAGGCCTGTCGAGAAAGCACAATCCCGAGTTCACCATGCTGGAGCTGTATCAGGCCTACGCCGACTACGACGACATGATGCGGCTGTTGGAGGAGATGACTGCAGCCGCGGCGACTCACATCAACGGGTCGACCACTGTCGAGTTCGATGGTGAGGTAATTGAGCTGAGGCCTCCCTGGCGGCGCATCAGCTTCGACGACGCCATGCGTGAATACGCCGGCCTCGATCTGTCTGCCGACCCTGATGCCGCGACCGTCATCCGATACGGGAAGGAGCGGAACGTGGTGGTGAGCGACGACATGTCGCGCGGCCGGGCACTCGACCAAATCTGGAGCACACTGGTCGAGCCTCGTCTCATCCAGCCCACGTACGCCGTCGACTATCCCATCGACTTTCCGGGCAGCACCCTGGCGCGGGTTTCCTCCGCCAACCCCAACCGGGTTGAGCGCTTTGAGGCCTTCATGGGTGGAATCGAGATCGCCAACGCCTTCACGGAGCTCAATGACCCCTTTGAGCAGGCCGACCGCTTCAAGTTCATGGCTGAGGTGACAGGGGAGGAGCGTGATAACCCCTTCGACCAGGACTTCATCACCGCGCTGGACTATGGCATGCCGCCGACCGGGGGGCTGGGGGTGGGAATCGACCGGTTGGCGATGATCCTGACCGGCGCCGAGCACATCCGCGAGACCATCCTGTTTCCGTTCCTTCGCCCTCGAGAGGACGAGTCGTGCTGAGCCTGGCCTTGATCCGCGAGCATCCGGACCTGGTGCGCAAGGCGGTCGCGGAGCGGCGCGATCAGGCCCCGATCGACGAGATCCTCCGGCTCGATGCCGTACGTCGGGAGCTGGCCGGGCGGTCCGAAGCCCTGAAGCGAGAGCGAAATGAGACCTCGCGGCGTATTGGACGGCGGGAGGTATCGCCGGACGAGATGGAGCAGCTTCGGTCTCGGATGGGCGAGGTTGGTGAGCGGATTCGGGAGCTGGACGCCAGGCTGGGAGCGGTCGAGGCGGAGCTGAATCAGCTCTTGCTCATGGTTCCCAACATTCCCGATCCCTCGGTCCCTGTCGGAGAGTCTGAGGCCGACAATGTCGTCGTCAAGGTGTGGGGCGAGAAACCCGAATTCGACTTCGAGCCTCGGCCTCACGACGAGCTGGGCCACGCTCTGGGACTCTTTGATACCGCCGCCGCCGTGCAGATGTCGGGTACCCGGTTTCACACCCTCTCGGGCGCCGGTGCGCGTCTCTCACGCGCGCTCGCCGAGTTCATGCTGGACATGCACGTCCGGCGTCATGGGTTCGAAGAACAGTACGTCCCCTACCTGGTCAAGCGCGAAGCGATGGTGATCTCGGCCCAGCTGCCCAAGTTCGAGGAGGACGCGTACTAC
>DASRCF010000103.1:0-2101 GCA_035653255.1 Chloroflexota bacterium | reverse complement strand
AAAGGGCCTTGGTAGGGAAGAGGTAGAGGGCACGGGCGTTCGGATCCTCGATGATGGAGCCGACCACCGGAACGTTGTAACAGAGTGTCTTGCCCGAGGCGGTGGGGGTGACGATGGCGACGTTATGGCCGGCGGTCGCCTCCTCGATGGCGCGGGCTTGATGAGAGTACAGCCGGGAGATGCCTCGGGAGCGGAGAGCCTCGACGAGTCTGCGGTCGACGGATGCCGGAAAGTCGGCATACTGGGCCGGACGGGCTTCCATCAGGCGATACGCGGTGACGCACGACGCGAAGGCCGGATCGTCAAGGAGGCGATCCACGATCTGGTCCGGATTCACTCGCCGGCGCTCTCCCCCACGTACGCGCAGCCCGCTTGTTAGTACATTCGTGCCATTATAGGCGCGTCAAGTCCACAAGTCTATCGCGGAATGGAGCCAGGTTGATCCCAGCCACATAACTCCGGGACCGAGCCGGAGTTGTGCTGTTTAGCGGACAGTTACGCTCTTGGCCAGGTTGCGCGGCTTGTCCGGATCGCGGTCGAGCCGCAGGGCGAGGTGATAGGCAAGCAGCTGGAAGGCTGCCGCCAGCTCGAAGGCGACGGCCGGGCCCGATCCGGAGAGCGGCACCTGCAAACCGAACTCCTGGTGGCTTTCCTGGCTAAAGCCCACCGTGAGAGCGCCACGGGCACGAACTTCAGAGGCGCCTGCCAGGGTCTCTTTGAGCGTCACCGGCTCGGTGGCGAAGATCAGGCACGGCGTTCCCTCTTCTACCAGCGCGATAACGCCATGCTTCAGCTCTCCGGAGGCGAATCCTTCGGCATGAATGTAGCTGACCTCCTTGATCTTGAGGGCGGCCTCCAGGGCGAGCGGATAGTTCGTGTGCCGTCCGAGCACGAAGACATGTTCCGCGGCCGCGAGTGAGCCGGCCAGAGACTCAAGGGCGTGATGGTCCGCCTCGGCTACCAGCAGCGACTCCACCAGCATGGCCGCCTGGGCGATCTGCCTGCGCCCCTCTTCGGCTCGGCCCGCCAGCGTATAGGCCGTCATCAGGAGGATGGCGAGCTTCGCCGTGTAGGTCTTGGTGGCCAGGACGCAACGCTCTGGTCCGCAGTCCAGCAGGATGGGCAGGTCGGCCTGCCGATAGAGCGAGGAACCCTCGCTGTTGGTGAGTGCCGCAATGGAGGCTCCCCGGCTTCGGGCCAGCTTGACGGCGTCGAGGACGTCCGCCGTCTCACCGCTCTGCGAGAGTGCGATGACCAGAGACGCCGGGCCTAGGCCCGGAGTCACCAGCGCCATCTCCGAAGCCAATACTGCGCCGACTCGCCGCTGAGCAACCTCCGCCATCAGATACTGCCCGGCCATCCCGGCATTGTTGGCCGTACCACAGCCGACGAGAAAGACTTCGCCGGCACGGGCGATCATCCGCGCCAGCTCGTCGACCGAATCTTGCTTGGTTGCCTCCAGCCGGCGCAGAATGCCCGGCTGCTCGTCGATCTCCTTGGCCATGTAGTGGTCGAAGGAGCCGAGCTGGCTGCCCTCGTGGACCCAGTCGACGGTGCGAACCTCCGGTTCCAGCTCGGCGCCACTGGCGATGTCGAAGAGACGCGGGCCCGCCGGTTCCAGCCGGACCGCCTGCCCATCTTCTACAAAGATGAGACGTCGGGTGTGATCGAGCAGAGCCGTGGGATCGGAGGCCAGGTAACAGCCACTGTCATCCCAGCCGACGACGAGCGGCGATCCGTTCTTGGCGGCACAGATCTGCCCGGTTTCCCCGTCGAGGACGGCGATGGCACTGAGCCCCTCGATTTCTCGAAACGATTCGATCAGGGCCGTGGTGAGGTCGGCGCTGCCGTTGGCAGTTGCCAGGCGATCTTCGAGAAGGTGTACGACCACCTCGGTATCGGTCTCGGAGCGGAAGACGTGATGAGCACCCAGTGACCGCCTGATGTCCGCGTGGTTCTCGACGATCCCGTTGTGGATGACCGCCAGCCGCCCGTGACAGTCGCCATGGGGGTGAGCGTTGGCCTGGGTGACACCGCCATGAGTCGCCCACCGGGTATGCCCCAGGCTCGCTCTCGCCGGAGGAAGGTTCGAGGATGCCTC
>DASRCF010000102.1:0-5218 GCA_035653255.1 Chloroflexota bacterium | reverse complement strand
AAAGCCAAGCTGTCCCTGGCCGAGCGTGTCTATCGGTGTGAGGGATGCGGTCTGGTCATCGACCGAGACGTGAACGCTGCCAGGAACTTACTCATGCTCGCCGTCAGTGGCAGAGGGGCCGGTGGAGCCGAGGTAAGACCCGGCCTCGCTGGGCGCACGGCGACGAAGCAGGAACCCGGCGCCGCGGAAGCGGGTAAGACCGGGACCGCCACTCGGGGTCCCCACGAAGCCAGCTTCGTGGGGTGCCCCGCCACCGGGCAACTGGTGGCTGTGGAATGAGATGGTCATTCATGACCACTCACCCACAACGGTTGATCAGGATCGCGAAGTCGGCTCCCACCTCCTGGGCGTGGCGGGTCAGCTCCACCGTCTCCCGGGTCGAGTGGTGGGCGGTGTGGGCGATCACCCGGCACCTGCCCTGCGCTTCTCCCACCACCGCCTCCACTGCGCGCTTGCGCTCCTCTCTGCTCAGGGACCAGAACTCGCCCATGACCCCGGGGCAGAAGATGCCCTCGATGTGCAGGCGATCGGCGAGATGTCGGACCAGCGTCCGGAGCCGGTCCAGGTCGAGGTCCCCGTCCTCGGTGAAGGGAGTCAGGATCGCGGCCCAGAGCCCACGGAAGCTGGTCCTGGCCGCCTCTTTGGCCTCTCGTTTGCGATCGTCCATCCTCACGACCTCAACCGCAGGGACCGGTCCAGGTCCGACCCGGCCCGGCCGCGGAGCCAGGCCACCCAGCGGCACCGCTGGCATCCCGAGCCGCCGGCTAGGCCGGCCGGCCCGCGCTGTCCCGTCGGAACACGCCCTCCCACTCCGTCGGGGACAGGATGCCCCAGGGGTTCACCGACCGGTAGGTCTCGATGGGCACGTTGCGCAGGCTGCCGCCGACCGTCTCCACCTGACAGATGAAGATGTTCTGAACCGGGCTGTGGGTGGCCGGGCTCAGCGTGACCGTGCCGGTGGGAGCGGCGACTTTCACCGACTGGAGCGCCTGGATCAGCGCCCGGCTGCCGCTCACCTTCCCCTGGAGCTTCCTCAGCGCGGCGACCGCCCTCTCCGCCTTGACGTAGCCGGTGTAGGTGTAGTAGCCGGGGTAATCCCCGTACCGCCGGTGGACCTCATCCACGAACCGCCGGTTGGCCGGGGTGTCGATGCCGTCGCAGTACTGCGCGGCCATCTTCGAACCCTGGACGTAGGCTGGGTTCTCCGAGGGCAGAGCCGACTGGTCGAAGAGCGTGGTGTTGCCGATGAGCGGGATACGCCGATTCAGCCCGAACTGCCCGTAGGCGTTGGTGAAGCGCACCGACTCGGCGCCGGCCATGAGCGCGAACACCGCCTGGGTGTCCGCCGGGATCTGGGTCACGTAGGGGCTCCAGTCGGCCGTGCTCTGCGGTCCCCAGATCTCCCGGTCGATGGTGCCGCCCAGCTTCCGGAAGGCGGCGACGAAGCTGCCAACACCCTCCCAACCGTAGGCGTAGTCCATGCCCACCGTGGTGACGTGCCGGTAGCCCTGTTCGTAGGCCCATCGGGCGGCGATGATCGACGGCTGGTCGCAGCTCCAGGCCGAGGCGTAGCCGTTCCCGTAGCGGCGGTAGCTGTCCAGCTGCTGGCTGGAGCAGAGGGCGACGTCGTCCACCGGGATCCGGTTGGGGCCGGTGAAGGAGGCGACCGCGGCCGCGGCGTTGGCGGCGGTAGGGCCCTCGAGCATCTGGACGTGGTTCACCTGCCAGAGCTGGCGAGCCTGGGTCAGGGCGACGTTGGGATCACCCTGCTCGTCGACGAAGGTAGCCTCGATCTTGCGACCGGCGACGGTGTCGCCGAAGTCGTGCAGGCCGAGGTACCAACCGTCCTGGATCTGCTTGCCGTTGGCGGCGAAGGGACCCGACAGTTCCAGCTCGAAGCCGATGGCGAAGGGCGTCGGGTGCGCGGCTGAGGGGGCGGAGGTGCCGCCGCAGGCGGCCGCCGCGAGCGTGGCGAACGCGACCAGGGCCGCGCCCCGAAGGCATCTCCCGTCCATCGCTCTTCCTCCGCGGTCACCCCGGGCCCCGTCCCGAAGCCGACCCAAGGGCCACCCTGGAGTTGCAGCGGCCGGCTGTCAAGATGTCAGTACCAGCCGCGCCGCCCTCGACCAGCTCCGTCCCCGCTCGGCCGAACGTATCTGCGGCTCTGCGGCGTCAGCCGCCCTCGATCTCCACCCCCGCCGGGCCGATGTCGTCGCAGAGCCGACGCCCCGTCGGTCGCGCCGGCGATGGCGACGGACCCGAAGGCTGCCGGTCCCCACACTCACGTCGATCGGGTGACGGTGCGGCCCCCACCTATCCCTGCATCATCCGCAGCCACCAGGTCCGATTGGGATCGGACGGTGGCGGCACGAAGCTGGCCCGATCTCGAATGTGCTCCAACACGGTCCGAAGCAATCGAGGGGCGGGACAGGCCACCTCTGCCCATTGCAGCAGGAGGTCCGATGTTCCGGCGATCGGAGGGCTTACCCCATTCGAGACGGCAAATGAGATGGCCTTCCGATCGTCCGTGACCAACTGTAGCCGCCGCCTCACGCAGATAGCGATCGTCGCTGCTTCACCATCGTCGACCTCGGCGGCGTACTCAACAAACAAGCCAAGCTCCTCCGAGGCCAGATCAACGATTCTCAACCTCCTCTGCTGGTTCACGACAACCGTGTTCTCGGAACGTAGCTCAGAGACAGCTACGCTCGCCACCAGCATCGGACTCGCTTGCGCTTCCAGGATCTCATCCACACGATCGGTGGCGAGGATGTTGATAAGGACGCAAGTATCCAGACAGCGGCCGCCAGGATGGGCGGCAGGGTTCCAGTCCCGCACCCTTCTTCTCGCGACTTCCCCTGTCCCAGGCTAGGCTCTGGCCTCCCGCGCCACTTCAGGAAAGGCCTCGGCGAGCTTCGAGACCAGACGGCGGGCGGTGATCCGGTCCACTCGCAAGAAGTGTGCAAGCTGCGCTTCTGTGATCTTTTCCTTGACGTACGCCTCCGCGGCCATGAAGCGATAGCGCAGCGGAAAACGCTCGGTGTCGCTTGGATGGGCCTCCAGCCCGAGCACGCGCTCTGCCTCCCGTACCTTGAAGCCGGCCGCGATCAGTCGATCGTAGCTGCCTGAGGGAAGCAGCTTGAGATCCTCCAGTCGAAGTACGAGCGCCTGAAACGACACCTGATAGGCATGGCTCAACCTCAACAGATCGGCCGGGCTCGGAGTAGCCGCCCGGGAACGTGCCAAGTCGCTGAAACGCCGACGTAGGCCCGTGGCCGGCATGAGGAATGCGGCGGCGAACAGACGAGCCCAACGCTCCTCCGCAGGGAGGCGCCGATATGAGGAGGCGATCGTGACCCGGGCCTCGTCACGCCGGGTCAGGAAGTGCCCATACTCATGGGCCAGGGACATCCGCTGACGCTCCAACGGATGCCGGGCGCTGAGGCCGACACACCCACCCACCGCCTCGGCGTGGGAGAAGATCGCATCCACGTTGCTGGGAAGCTCGAGGACGAAGATACGTAGACCGACATCCGCCTCCAGGAGCTCACGGAGCGAGAGCAGGGGACCGTCGCCCAGGGCCAGGCGGTTGCGTTCACGCACGGCCAGATCCTCGGCTGCCTCAGCAAGGTCCAGTCCTCGTATCTCGTAGGGAGTCGGGTAGGCTCGAGGGAGGGGCATGCCGAGGACCCGCTCCAGCTGTAGATAGTCCTCGATCAGGTCGCGAAACTCGACGATCGTCCTCTCCAGGGTCTCCGGGTCAGGGGCCCTCTCCAGCGAGAGCCGAAAGCGCGCGACCAGGTCCTGGTGGGCCACTTCGGGCCTGAGCAGCTCGTGCACGGATATCCCGTAGAGCCTGGCGAGCCGGACCAGCTCCTCCGGTTGCAGCCGCCGCTGCCCTTGCTCGATGGCAACCATGGTCGTGCGACTGGCGCCAAGGCTGCGGGCCGTCTCCTCTTGCGTCATACGTCGACGCCGACGGGCCTCACGCAACCGCTGACCAATCGTCACCGGATCGACCATGCCCGGCATCCTCACCAATCCATCTCCGAGTTGGGGAAGTCGGGGGCATTGTAGCCGATGGTCGACCACTCTGCTCCATAGCGACGCAGCAAATCGACGACCTGAATCTGCGCCGAGCGCCTGAGCAGATCGTTGTGCTCACCCCATATGGCTCGTGGAACGTCGACCAGAGCAGGAAAGCTCTGGCAGAGGGAGAGCCATGGGTCAGCCTGTATCAGGCAACGCTGAATCACATCCACCTGAATGAGTGAGATCGCCAGCGCAGGCGAAATCGGATGAGCGAATGGATGCTGAAGGTAGTCCCCCCAGCGCTCGAACTCTGATCGACCCGATGCCATGAATGCCTGAGCCCGGAGGACACATGAGGTGCACCTGCCACACCTTGGTCTTCCGGCCACACGCTGAGCGAAGTTGTCGCACGACTCGGTTCTCCCGAGAAGCCGAGCGAAAGCGTCCGGGACGGTTGCGTAAATTTCGGACTTGGTCTTGAAGAGAAAGGGATTCCTGACCTCGAACTTCCGGCCGAGTATAGCAGAGATCAACTGCCCACCATAGTGTTGTGTGAGGGGGTGGATGGTTCGGCTGCTCTGGGCGTCGAGCTGAACCTCGAGATAGGGAAGGTTGATGGCTCCGATACCGTTCTCGAACACGTACAAGCTGTCGACGCCGACCAGAGCCGCTGCGGCCCCCCCAAGCGCCAGGAACACGAACCCACGGGTGCGCTGGCTGCGCTCGCGACCACGACCACCGATACGAGAGGACAGAGCAAAGGGCACACGTATCCACAGAAGCTTGGAGGTGCTTCGGCGAAGGGCCTTCACCAGCGCTCGTTGAACGGAGCCAAGACGAAGGTTGCTGCTGGCCGACACCAGGACCAGCTGGTGCCGAGCTTGTTGGAGGAGGTGAACGGCACCGGCCAGCGAGTCGGCGCCTCCGCTGAGCAGCGCGACCCGGGAGGCTGGCGGAGACGACGACCAGGGCAAGGGCAGCTGCATCTCAGATGCCCGTGGCTGAGCCGCGCGCTCGACGAAGTCGATGCTCCACGTGTCATCCGTGAGCCAGGTCAGGAACTCGGACAGAAGTTCGGCCAGCGCCGGCCGCGTCCAGAACGTCCGGTCTCGTACCCCCAGGCGGACCCGCAAGCACCGGCTCCAGGTTGGGAAGCGCCGAAACCCGGAGTGCCGATGCCGACGCG
>DASRCF010000101.1:0-7851 GCA_035653255.1 Chloroflexota bacterium | reverse complement strand
CTGGGTCGATCCGAGGATTCGGTATGATTAGCGTCGGCGGCGCGTCTACGAACTGCGGACTGAACGGGAGTGAAAGAAGGAGATCTCACAGTGAATGAGCCTAACGAAGAGTTGACAGCCGTCCTCTCGGCCGACCAGCCGACGCCGATAAGTCCCTCCGCAACCGCGCAGGTGCTTCTGGAGCAAGACGATCAGATTGCGGTACGGCAGCTCTCCCAGCTGCAGCTCACCTGGATTCGATTTCGACGGCACAAGGTGGCGATGGCTGGGGCCGTCATTCTCCTATTCTTCGTCGTTGTTGCCATATTTGGTCCATTAATCTCACCCGAGAGCTATTACCAGGTAAACCAAAACGCGCTGTTCCAGCCTCCTACTTGGAGCTGGCGCTATCTCATGGGTGCGGATGCGGACGGGCATGCGGTCATGATGTGGGTGATTCTCGGAGCGCGGCCTTCGCTCGAGATAGGCTTCCTGTCCGCCGGTCTCGCGACCGTGATCGGAATCATCGTGGGAGCGGTGTCGGGCTACTTCGGTGGATTCGTCGATGCAGTATGCATGCGGGTAACCGATGTCTTTCTCACCCTCCCATTCCTGCCTCTGCTCCTACTGTTGGGCTCCATCATAGGCGGTGGAAACGTCTGGTTCATCGTGGTTGTCTTTGGGGTGTTGGGTTGGTCAGGCTCTGCTCGTCTTATCCGCAGCTACTACCTCACCTTCCGGCAACAGGAGTTTACCGAGGCCGCCAGGGCTGTCGGTGTGTCGAGCACTCGCATCATCTTTCGGCACATCTTGCCCAACGCGCTCAGTCCCATCATCGTCTCATTCACTCTGCTGGTCGCCGCCTTCATCGTGACCGAGGCAGCCATCGACTTCCTGGGGCAGGGTCTGAAGCCGCCGTCGGTGAGCTGGGGTCTCGCCCTCGCCGGAGCGCAGAGCTACACCCTGCTCGGGATCTGGTGGTGGATGGTCTTTCCAGGAGCGTGCTTGCTCTTGGTGGTACTCGCGGTCAACTTCATCGGTGACGGCCTGCGTGATGCGCTTGACGTCCGGGCAAAGACGGTCGATTAAGGGGCGCCGAGCAACTGGCGGGCTGGCAGGTGCGGCCCCTCTGATAGTGTGAGTGTGGCCATTCGGTTGAGCCCGGATGCCCACCAGACGCAAGCGGCCACGACATCTGAGCTTGTGCGGAAGGATTGGAGACAGGATTGGTAGCCGAATCTCAGCCGGAGGCGCCGGTAGGAGAGACCGAAGACGAGGTTCTTCTTGTCAAGGACCTGAAGACGTATTTTCGGACTATGGACGGCGTCGTCAAGGCCGTTGACGGGGTATCGTTTGACATCCCCGCGGGATCCAGCGTTGGTATCGTCGGCGAGTCAGGCTGTGGCAAGAGCGTGACATCGCTGTCGATCATGCGGCTGGTCGAGAGACCTGGATGGATCGCCGGGGGATCGATCTTCTTCCAAGGCAAAGACATCCTCAAACTCGACGACCGAGCTATAAGAAGGATCCGCGGGGACCGCATATCGATGGTCTTCCAGGAGCCGATGACATCCCTCAATCCGGTCTATACGGTGGGCGATCAGGTGGCGGAAGTGATCAGGGCCCATCGAAACATCAGCCGCAAGGACGCGATGTCGCGAACGGTGGAGCTATTCCACATGGTGGGCATTCCCAATGCGGAACGGCGCATTAAGGAATATCCGCACAACTTCAGTGGTGGCCAGCGCCAGCGGATCATGATTGCCATGGCACTCGCAAACGATCCTGATCTCTTGATCTTGGATGAGCCCACGACTGCTTTGGATGTGACGGTCCAGGCGCAGATCCTGGAGCTGGTGAAGGACCTCCGGCAGCGAGTCAACACGGCCGTCGTGCTGATCACGCATGATCTCGGCGTCGTGGCCGAGATGTCCGAGCGCGTGATCGTCATGTACTCCGGTCGAGTGGTTGAGGATGGCACAGCGGTTGAGGTGCTCAAGGACCCTCTGCATCCGTATACCAAGGGCCTGCTCTCTTCCATCCCCTCACTGGGAAAGCGTAACGAGAGGCTGAACGTCATTGCCGGCGCGGTTCCCAACCCCTTGCGCCTACCCCAGGGATGCAAGTTTGCCCCTCGATGCCCGTTTGTGATGGACGTCTGCTGGCAGGAGGAGCCGGAGCTTAAGGCGCCCGAAAAGCGCGAGGGAGTTACCGGCATACCGGACGGATCCGACCGCGCCGTGCGCTGCTGGCTTTATGAATGATCGCGAGGCTGTGAATGGTTATGGATGGTGACGGCAAGGTAGCGGCCGAGACGAACGGCTCGGCCCCGAACGGCGCGCAGACCCTGCTAGACGTACAGGACCTGAAGACCTATTACCCGATTCTGGGTGGTGTCCTGCGCAGGAGAGTCGGGTGGGTGAAAGCCGTCGACGGCGTTTCCTTCTCAATTCGTGACGGCGAGACGCTTGGCATGGTTGGCGAGTCTGGCTGTGGAAAGAGTACGATCGGGCGCACGATCATCAGGCTGGTTCCAGCTCACAGCGGCCGGATCTCCTTTCAAGGCGAGAATCTCCTAGAGCTCAAGGGTCCGGCCCTAAAACGGATGCGGCGCAACCTGCAGATCATCTTCCAGGATCCGTACGCATCTCTCAATCCCCGAATGCCGGTGGGAGACATTATCGGCGAGGGGCTCAGGGTGCACGGCATAGCCAACCGCAAAGAGCGCGAGAAGACCGTTCAGTACTACCTTTCCGTAGTTGGTCTGCGCAAGGAGTATGTCCGCCGGTATCCGCACGAATTCAGTGGCGGGCAGCGACAGCGGATTGGCATTGCCAGAGCCCTGGCGTTGCGGCCAAAGCTGGTGGTGTGCGACGAACCCGTTTCGGCGCTCGACGTCTCGATTCAGTCGCAGGTGCTCAACCTCCTGGAGGATTTGCAGAAGGAGTTCGGGCTCACGTATCTGTTCATCGCGCACGACCTCAGCGTTGTGGAGTACATCAGCGACCGGGTGGTGGTTATGTATCTCGGTAAGGCGGTGGAGCTGGCCGACGCCGAGAGGCTCTATGCCAACCCGCGTCACCCATATTCACAGGCTCTGCTCTCTGCTATCCCGCTTCCGGACCCAACCATCAAGAAGCAGCGCATCGTGCTGCAGGGCGATGTACCCAGTCCCATAAATCCCCCCAGCGGCTGCCGGTTTAGAACACGTTGCTGGCTCGCACAGGCCATCTGTGCCGAACAGGAGCCACCCTTGAGGGAGATCGAGCCAGGCCACTACGCCGCCTGCCATTTCGCATGAGCCGACGGGCGGGTACCCGGGCCGATCGGAGCGGCTTGCTGAGTAGGCTCCGTTCGTTCCGTCATCTGCTCTTTATCTGGCTGCCCTTAGTACTCGCCTTTCTGGCTGTCGGCCTGGCGGTCGAGGTGGGATATGCTCAGCCCGCATCTTCCTCCAACTATGCCGCACCCCGCAAGCTCGGCAGCCTCATCGTCGGCGCTCGATACGGCGCCATTCCGACTGCTCGCGGCTGGTTGGTCTTTGGTCGCGACGCCGACGGACGAATGGCACTCACCTCCTACACCTCACGGTCAAAGCTGAGCCACCGGACCGTCGTGGACTCCGACGGAATAGACGCAGGAGACGCTGCGCTTAGCCGATCGCGGGCTGGTATCCTCGCAGCCTGGATCGCCGGGACAAATGCTCATAACCTGCGGCTTGCGTTCTTCGGGCGGCGGACGGTCATCTCTAACGTCAAGAGCTCCGGCCAGGTCGGTCAGATTTCAATCGCCACGGATGGCGCCAGAGGGTTCGTGGTCGTCTATTCCGCTCAGAGAACGCTGGCCCAGAACAGCAATATCTTCGCTCTGCAGGTCCGTCCGACCGGCACCGTAAATGGAGGACCTCATCTGCTGGCCACGTCGCCAGAGTACGACTTCAACCCCGTCGCAGCAACGGATGGATCGGGGGATCTCGATGTCCTCTATTTCGAGAGTTGCTGCCGGCCGGCGGCGTTCCTGTTTGAGTTCCGGCGGTTTACCCCCGATCTCAGACCACTCGGCAAACCGAGCCAGTTGGGTAGGATGGCGGTCGGCAACTACTCGCCGCAACCCGGACAGTGGCAGGCGGCGATGGTCCCCATGAGTGACGGTCGAGTAATGGCGGCATTTGTGGACGGCACTGGGATCAGCCTGGCCCAGTGGTCTGCAACGGGGCGCTTTCTGTGGAGGCGGCTGTTGACCGCGACCGCACTGGACCCGGACAGTCGTGACCTGGCCCTGGTCTTCAAATCGACCGGCGTGGTCTACTATCCGGTCCCGGGACCGATCGGAGATTACATCCAGGCCACGACCTTCGATAGCTCTGGGAGACAATTGTCAACGCAACGGGTGTCTTACGACCAGGATGGGTCGGCAGCCGATCCGCAAGCGGGACTGGTCGGCGGCCTGCCCCGGGTGTCGTGGATCAACACGGTGACTCCCTTTGCACCCGACCCTCTGGAAGCCAGCTCCTATCAACGCCGGGTATCCCTTAGTGTCGTCAACCGCCTGGGCCTGGGAGTGGGCAATCCAGCCCTTGACGCCGTCTTTCTAATCGCGGGATCCCTGATGGCCGCGCTCGGATTGACAATCGCCAATGCGCTCGTGGTCGTGCCACTCATCCTGCTCTGGTTCCCGATATCACGTGTCGTTCGGGAGCCCCTGAACTGGAGAGTCTACACAGCGCTCGTGGCTCTCGTGTTGCTGGTCACCATGGGTGTGCCCACGTTTGCCAGTCATTGGGTTGTGCTTATGGCGCCGCTAACCTCTCCTCTTGGACTTCTGGGTGTGGCCGGAGGACTGTTTGTGGGGGTGTGGATAGCGGCCGTCGGCCTTCGGGAGCAGGAAATGACGATTAGAGCCGTAGCGGTCACAGTTGCCTCCTTCTACTTCCTCGCGGCCATGTGGGCCTTGGCGGGCATCCAGAGCCATCTAACGACGATCTAGTGCTCTCGCCGGCGGCGGTCCACTCACAGTAGGCGAGGTATCGCCGGCCTCCGACAGAAGCAGCTTCACCTCCCGGGACGGAGGCAGCAGCTTGGCCGGGTGGCTAGACTTGGACGGTCGCGGGCACCTTGGGGGCGTGGGCAGTCTTGAGGGAGGCACGGTTGGGCGAGCCACGGCGGTCGCGCCGAGGAGGCGTCGGCACTCGGGAGGGTCTTGGCTGGTGGGCGACCTACGCCCAGCGTCCGTCCTCCATCGTGGGTGGGGTCATAGTACTAGGCGTGGTGCTGACGGTCGTCCTCGGACCTCTGATAAGCCCAGAACAGTACTCCGGCTTCGACTTTAGGAATGGTGGCCTCCGGCCGCAGCTCGACTGGCGATATCTGCTGGGCTCTGACGTCTACGGACACTCCATCCTGGCCGATATCCTGCTCGGGGCTCGTACCACCGTCGGAATCGCCGCCCTGGCTGCCGGCATCGCCCTTGCGGTGGGCGGGATGCTGGGCGTTACGCTGGACCTACCAAGGCAACCCCTGCCCTCGATTGCCCTAGCAGCGCTCGAGATCGGCCTGAGCATCCCGTTCCTGCCGTTGGCTCTGGTCCTGTTGGTGCTGGTAGGCGGTCGCAATGGGTGGACGATGGGCCTTATTCTCGGGCTCCTAGCCGCCATACGGACTGCCGTGCTTGTTCGGCGCTCCGTTACGCGCATTTTGAGCGGAGATGCCGTCCGTGCGGCCAGGGCGTCGGGAGCCGGACCGCGATTGATACTTCGGCGGTACATCTTCCCCGCGCTCACGCCCGACATTATTGTTTGCGGGACATGGCTCCTTGGAGCAATGATCTTGACCGAGGCCACGGTTGACTTCCTAGGCTTAGGCCTCTCGCCCTCTACAGTCAGCTGGGGGACGGCCCTGGGCACGACGACGGACTATGCCCAGTCGGGCGAGTGGTGGTGGCTCTTCTTCCCGGGGCTCGCAATCTTCATCACGGTCCTGGGAGTTAACCTGACCGGACGCGGGCTTGTGAGGACGTGCGCCGCGCCCAGGCGGGGCAAGACGGCGACTATTTCCCCGACGGTATCCGGAAGCTCAATACCAGCTGGTGAAACTGAGCGTCGAGAGCCTTCGTGATGTACGGATAGGCCAGCAACTGTAACTCGTAGCCGTGCTTGGCTGTGTTCACGTCGACGCTGTCCTGAGTCAGCTTGCCGGCGTTCGAGATCACCTCTGCCCTGAGCGCCGGCCAGCCGTCAACCTTCAGGCGGTGGAAGACGCAGATGGTGGGGCAGGCGCTTTGGTGAGTAAGTACCTTGCCGTTGGGTACCGATGTCAGGTCCTGCAGCGGCAGGTGGATAACCACCCGGAATCCCGTGGGATGAATGAACTGCGCGACATAGCTCGGCTGGCCGTCCACGAACTGGCCCGGGGAGCCGTGCTTTGGGCCCACCCAGCCTTTGGGAAGCTTCAGTGAGAAGTAGTGTGATGAGTCGACGTACCTGTCGGACCCACTCGATCCTCCACAGGCGGTCAGGGCGACTGAAGCGCAGAGCGCTGCGAGCAGAACAATCGGCAGGTGTCCGCCACGCCGGAACTGAGCCATCCTAGTAGACATACTCCTGGAAGCGCGGAATGAGAGAGGCAGGCAGCTTGCCCACGATGATCGTTCCACTAGACCGGTGGTCTTCCTTCTCGATCATCCCACGCGTATGGAAAAGATTCACGTCCTGAGCCCGGGCATAGGGAATGTTGACCCGAACAGGGATGAAAGAGGCTGTCACCAGTCTAGAGATCCTCTCTCGAAGGTCAGGGATGCCCTCGCCCGTCAACGCCGATACCACCACGGCTTCCGGCCACCGGCGGGTCAGTGCCGCTCTCAAATTCTGATCCACCCTATCGGCTTTGTTGAGCACCTGAAGTCTCGGTCGGGCAGCGACTCCGAGCTCGGCCAGCTCACCCTCCACGGCGGCCTCTTGCTCATGGATCAGTGGGTGCGACATGTCCATCACGTGGAGAATGACATCGGCCACCTGAATCTCCTCCAGGGTGGAGCGAAAGGCGGCCACGAGGTCCGTGGGCAGCTTCTGGATAAAGCCGACTGTATCTGTCACGAGCACATGCAGATCATTGGGCAACCGCAGCTGGCGGGTGGTGGGGTCGAGGGTGGCGAACATCTCTCGGCTGCTCAGCACACCGGCTGCCGTCAGTCCGTTCATCAATGAGGACTTGCCGGCATTGGTGTAGCCGGCCAGCGCCAGAACCGGCATTCCCGCTTCCGAGCGCTGACGGCGATGCAGCGAGCGCTGCCGGCGAACCTCCTCCAGCTCCCGATTGAGAGTGGCGATTCGCGTCCGGATCCGGCGGCGATCGGTCTCCAGCTTGGTCTCTCCCGGGCCTCGTGTATTGATGCCGGCACCCAGCCGCGACAGCTCGATGCCGCGTCCAGTGAGACGCGGCAGGCGGTAGCGGTACTGCGCCAGCTCGACCTGCAACCGGCCCTCCCGGGTTCGCGCGTGCATGGCGAAGAGGTGTAGGATCACCGAGGTGCGGTCCGCAACCTCCGTGTCAAGGACTCCCTCGAGATGTCGCTGCTGAGTCGGCGTCAGCTCGTCGTCCGCGATCACCGCATCGTACTGCAGCGTGTCACGTAGCTCACGAATCTCCTGAAGCTTGCCCTTGCCCACGTAGGAGACGGGGTGGGGTTGCTCGAGGTGCTGGATCACGTCGCCAACAACCTCATCACCGGCGGTTTCGGTCAGCTGCGCGAGCTCCGCTAGAGAGTCGGCGATCGGGACGGCGGTGCCTCGGGCATTCTCGACCGCGACGAGTAGCGCCCGCCGCCGCGTCTCAGATTCGATCGCGGCTATCAGACGCCTCTGAGCCCGGGAGCTCC
>DASRCF010000100.1:0-17752 GCA_035653255.1 Chloroflexota bacterium | reverse complement strand
CGACGGCTATCACCAGACTGATGGTCAACAGCAACTCGTGCACGGCCACCTTTACTCAGATCGCGGGAGTCGAAGCGCTCACCGGTCCGCAGGATGCGAGCGAGGAGATGGTGAGCGAGTTTCGGCGGCGTCGCGACCTGATCATTCGTGGCTTGAACCAGATCGAGGGCCTGACCTGCGCGACGCCGAAGGGCGCCTTCTACGCCTTCCCCGACATCCGCGCCACCGGTCTCACCTCGCGCCAAGCCGCCGACCTGCTGATGAACGAGGCCGGAGTGGCGGTGCTCGCCGGAACCTCGTTCGGAGCCAACGGCGAGGGTTTCCTCCGGCTCTCGTACGCCAACTCCTATGAAAACATCGAGCGGGCTCTCACTCTGGTCGATCAAGCGCTCGCGCGTCAACCAGCTGCCGCCCGGTAGCGTCCCTTCCCCTCGCAAGGCCAAACGCCGAAGTGACCCGGAGAGGGGTCGGATACCTTGAGGCAGGTCTTCTGCCAGCGAAGGCGAATTTGCTCGCCCACGACTCAATGACCAGATACCTTGAGCTTCTGGCTCCCAACGGCGCCGTCACCACACCACTGCCCGCGGCTTCTCAGGCCGGCATCGACGTGCTCCAAAATGGCGGCAGCGCCACCGATGCCGCCATTGCAGCACTGTCTGTACAGTTGACAGCCCGGGCCGACATGGTCGACCGGCAACCGCTGCTGGACGTGCTGGTGTGGGACCCGGCTCGTGCCGCTCTTTCCGGTCTGCGGTCAGCGAGTGGGGACATTGAGCTTCGTCTGACAATATCAGCCATCCTGAAACGCTTCGGGTGCCGGTCGTTCTCGGATCTGTCGGCGCCGGCGGTCGCATATGCCCGCAAACGATTACTGCTCGGCCGCCCGGAATCACCGGAGAACGCTGCACATCTCTGGCTAACATCAGACAAGCCCTTGACGGAACCGCCGGCCACAAACTGGTGCGACGTCGAGTCTGGGCAGCTGCTCCGCTTCGAGATCTCAGCTCCCTTTGCCAGTCCCGGCACGGTCGATCTCATGCTCGAGCCTCTCCGGCAGGAGCAGCCGGACCCCCCTCCCCCTGGATCGCTGACATCGTTCATGGTCCGGAACCCCGTCCGCGGCAAGCCGGCGGCGAGGGCGCCGAGGGATGTAACTCCGTGGCCACAGGTAATCGCCGTCGACCATCGCGGAATGACGGCCTCGATATCGGCTGCGCCTTTCGATGCTGCTGCGGGACCGGTTCAAATCGTCGTCTCTGACGCTGGAAAGCCGGTGCTCTGGGTAGCAGGCGCGGCCGGCGACGAGTGGACAATGGTCGACATCACCAAACGCGCACTGGACAGCGGGCTCCATGTCCAGGCGGCGATTGAGTCGCCCCGACACCACTGCCCGCGCCTCGGAGATGGGCAGCCCGCAGTCGATTGGGTGTGCGCGGAGAGGAGCCGAAGCCGAGCCGCAGAGGACTTCGAACGAAAGATGGCCGAGCAACGGCTGCGGGTCCGGTGGCAGCCTCGATTCGATCGAAGCCAGGGATCGGTCCAGGCCATCGCCATCGACCGGCGCCGTGGATTGCTGCGCGCCGGGGCAGATCCGCGCTGGGGCGGCCAAGCGGCAGGGTATTGAGGCCGGGAGCACCCTCAGAAGGCGACTTCCCGGGATATCGCAGCCGAAACCGAGCGTCCTCAGCGGCAGCCTTCCGGGTATGGCTCACTGTGATGTTCGCACCCCTAAAGGAGGGGTCTCCTGGACACCGTTTTGAGCCGAAACTGAGCCTCGGCTGTTAGTATTGAAGACCATTGGGGAGGACGCTCCTGCCAAAGTCGCGAGTCTTCGTGTCAAGACTCATTCCACAGCCCGGAATTGATCTCCTGAAGTCGTACGCGGACGTCGAGGTCAACGAGGCTGACGTGCCGCTCACCGCTGAAGAGCTACAGCGGCAGGCCGCCTCATCGGACGGCCTGGTTACCCTGTTGACCGACCGGATCGATGGAGCGGTGTTGGGGTCGGGCGAGAGGCTGCGCATTGTCGCCAATGTCGCCGTGGGCTACGACAATATTGACGTGCAGGCGGCAACCGAGCAGGGCATCGTCGTGACCAACACCCCCGGTGTGTTGACCGACACCACCGCCGACTTTGCCTGGGCGCTCCTGATGTCCATCGGCAGACGGATTGTCGAGGGTGACCGGTATCTGCGCCAGGGGCGGTACACCGGCTGGGGGATCCAGCTGCTGCTTGGCGGCGACATTCACGGAGCGACGTTGGGCATCGTCGGCATGGGCAGGATCGGTCAGGGAATGGCCGAACGCGCCAAGGGGTTCAACATGCGGGTGCTGTACTACGACGAGTACCGGCCCCCGGCCGAACGCGAGGCTGAGCTGGGCGTGACCTTCGTCGACCTGGACACCTTGCTCAGCGAGAGCGATTTCGTCACCATTCACACTCCGCTGACCCCGGAGACACACCACCTGATCGACGCCGCGGCCCTCGACCGCATGAAGTCCACCGCCTACCTGATCAACACCTCGCGAGGGCCCTGCGTCGACGAGGCCGCGCTGGCCCAGGGCCTTCGAGACGGGGTCATCGCAGGCGCCGCGCTCGACGTCTTCGAAGCCGAGCCGGAGGTTCAGCCGGAGCTGCTGGACCTTGAAAATGTAATCCTCACCCCACACATTGCCTCGGCCTCAGTCGCCACCCGAACCCGGATGGCGACCATGGCCGCCGAGAATTGCATCGAGTCCTTGGAGGGCCGCCGCCCTCCAAACATCGTCAACCCTGAGGTGCTGGACACCGAGGCCTTCCGTCAGCGGAGCCAGTCGGTGGCCGCCATCGGCGGGCGTTAAGCGCGCATCCAAAGGAGAGCTGCATGGACCGCAGGAATAGACGCCGGCTGACGGCGAGACGCTCGGCTCTGGCGAGGCCCGTCAAGAAGCCCAACCTCGCCATCCGGCTGCTCGTCGCGTTCATCCTCAGTGTGGTGCTGATGGGAACCGGCGGAGCGGCGGCGGCATTGGTCTACGTCAACAGCGGGAACCTCCCGGCTCTGGGCGCGGGTTTCGCGGGCAAGCTACAGTTCGAGAATACCCAGATCATGGCCGCCAACCACAAATCTCTGTTCGATCTGGTCAATCCGAAGCTGGGCAGCCGCATCGTGCGGCCGCTGGAGCTGAACCCGAGCAATCGGAGGCAGTGCCCCGACGGCAAGCACACCAAGCATCTGAAGTTCTATTACACCTGCAACGGAGACGGGATTCCGCTTATCCTGCGCGAGGCCACGATCGCCACCGAGGATCCGACCTTCTACAGCAACCCCGGCTTCGACCCGCTGGCCATGGCGCGAGCGTTCTACCAGGATGTGACCTCCGGCCAGGTCCAATCCGGTGCCAGCACCATCACGCAACAGATGGTCAAGCGCTACATCTTGAACGATTCATCGGTGTCGATCACCCGCAAGTTCAAGGAAGTCATTCTCGCTTACGAGCTGGCTCAGAAGTATCCCAAGAACTACATCCTCTACTACTATCTGAACAGCGTGTACTACGGCCAGCTCGCCAATGGTGTTCAGGCCGCCGCGGAGGCCTACTTCCACGTGGGCGTGCCACACCTCAAGCTGTGGCAGGACGCCATGCTCGCCGGCATGCCGCAGTCACCCACCAACTACGACCCCTTCTACAGCGGCACCGGCACCAACGGACTGTGGTTTGCTCGCATGCTCCAGGTGCTGCAGTACATGAAGGAGCGCAACTACATTACTCAGCGTCAGGTCAAGACGGCTGAGCAGCAGGCCCAAGCGTACACCTTCTATCAGACCACTCAGCGGATGCCGTATCCGGACTTCATCGACTACGCGCTGGGACAATTCCAGGGCATGACCGATCCGACCAATCGGGCCACCTTCGACCCGTACCTCGCCCACCGGCTCGGCAAGCGCGGCCTGTACGACGGCCTCCGGATTATCACAACCCTGAACCCGCAGCTTCAGAATCAGGCCCAGCAAATCGTCACCAACCAGGTCGCCGGCCTCAGCTCGGTCAACGTCACCGATGGCGCTCTCGTTTCGATGAGCGTCCAGCCTCAATGCTACGGGTGCATCCGAGCCATGGTCGGCAGCGCGAACGTCGACCGCGCCAACGAGGACATCAACATGGCGACCGTGCCCAGACAGCCCGGCTCATCTTTCAAGGTATTCAACTACGTCTCTGCCTTCGAGAAGGGCTTGGGTCCCGGCACCACGGTCTACGATGGGCCGATCAACATCCCCGACTCGTCGCAACCCACGGGCTACTATTCGCCGACGGACTACGACCTGACCTGGCACGGCGTTCTCCCGATCCGAGAGGCGCTGGCTAACTCACTGAACGCGCCTGCCGTCCGCGTCGAGGTGTTCAATGGGGTACACCGTGTCGCTCATACCGCCGTGAAGTTCGGCATCAGCGACCTCTGGCACGACAATCCGCACTGCTGCGGCTATGCCCTGACGCTCGGAGGTATGGAGAGAGGCGTGAAGTTGGTGCAGGAGACCGCGGCCTACGGGGCCTTCGCCACCAACGGAATCAAGGTCCCGCCCCTGGCGTTCACGGAGATCGTCAACCGGGTCAACGGACAGGTGCTGTGGAAAGCTTCACACGATCCCTGGCTCCGGGCGCAGCGACACCGCGTGGCCCCCGCCGCCGATACCTATCTTGTGACCAGCATACTCTCCGACAACAACGCTCGCCAGATGGAGTTCGGTCTGAACTCGTACCTTCTCCTCGACCATGAGGCCGCGGCAAAGACCGGCACGACCAATGATTTCAGGAACAACTGGACTGTAGGCTACACTCCGCAACTCGTCACCGGCGTCTGGGTTGGAAACGCCGACAACAGCGCGATGCTGGGTAGCACCGGCATCACCGGCGCAGCCCCCATCTGGCATGCCTTCATGGAGCAGGCATTTCAGACGCTGTCGCTGCCCAATGTGAACTTCACTGAGCCCCCCGGAATCTCGACCGGCTCCGCCTGCCGAATCGCCAATGCTCCGCCCGGCACGGCCTACGGCACCATCTCTACCGACCTGTATGCCGGCTCTCAGCCGCCGTACTGCTCGGTGCCCGTGGTGCCGGGAGTCGACGACCAGGGGACGCCTGGATATCAGCCGCCGGTCACCTATCAGCCTCCCGTGCAGCAGGTACCCGTTCAGCCGGCCCCCGTGACTCCGGTGCCCACCCAGCCTCCGGTGCTTCCACCCAGCACCACGCAGGCCCCGGCAAATACGGGAACCACCGGCTCGACGACCACCAACAGCAACAGCAACAGCAACAGCAGCACGGGAAGCTCCACCGGCCAGCCGCTCCCACCGGCCAACACGGGCACAGGGCACTGAGCTCAACGTTCACAGCGCGCGTGGGAACGTCGAAAGCCCAGGTGATTTCGATTACCAGCTCCGCCGGCGCATGAGGCGCTGGTGGAGGGGGCGAACGCTCACGGGTTCAAGGCTTCAAACTCGAAATCCGAAACCGCAAGCTCGAAACTCCCCTTGACCTCCAACCCGTTCCAGGTCGCCCAGCAGCAGTTCGATCGGGCTGCGGCGCGGATCGATCTGAATCCCAGTACCCGTGCCGTCCTACGGCAGACCAAGCGGGAGCTGACGACGACATTCCCAGTACAGCTCGACAACGGCGACATCGAGATGTTCACCGGCTACCGCGTACACCACAACATCGCCCGAGGCCCGGCCAAGGGAGGCATCCGCTTCGGTCTCCAGGTCGACATCGACGACGTCCGTGCCGTGGCCATGTGGATGACCTGGAAGGCAGCGGTGGCGGGCATCCCATTCGGCGGGGCGGCGGGAGGAGTCACGGTAGATCGCCGGCGCCTCTCGGAGCACGAGCTGGAGCACCTCACCCGTCGCTACACTTCCGAGATCTCGATTCTCCTAGGCCCCGACCGGGACATTCCCGGGCCGGATCTGAGCACCGGCCAGAAGGAGATGGCATGGATCATGGACACCTACAGCATGCAGGTCGGTCACTCGGTGCCTGCCGTGGTCACGGGTAAGCCCCTCGCCATTGGGGGTTCGGAAGGCCGCAGCCAGGCCGGAGGCCGCGGCATCGCCGTGGTGGTGGCGGCGACCGCAGCCCGACTCGGCCTGCGCGTCGAGAGTCTCCGCTGCGTGATCCAAGGATTCGGGACCGCCGGGTCCTCGACCGCGCTGGCGCTCAACAGCATGGGAGTGTGCGTGGTCGGCGTCAGCGACTCAGGCGGAGCAGTCTATAACGCCGATGGGATTGATCCGGAAGAGCTTCTGCGACACAAGCGGGAGTCGGAAAGCGTGCGCGGCTATGCCGGAGGGCGAACCGTCGAGGCCGAGGATCTGGTCTCGGTTCCCGCCGACCTCCTGATCCCGGCCTCGATCCCTGGACAGATTACCGCGGGAAATGCCGGCTCAGTCAAGGCGAGGATCGTGGTCGAAGCCTCGAACGGTCCCTGCACACCGGAGGCAGAGGAGATTCTGGCGGACCGAGACGTGACGGTGGTGCCGGACATCCTGGCCAACGCCGGCGGCGTCATCGTCTCCTACTTCGAGTGGGTCCAGGATCTACAGTCGTTCTTTTGGAACGACGAGGAGGTCGACCGGCGCCTCGAACGGATCATCCATCAGGCATTCGACGACGTGTGGGCCGAGCGTGAGCGCCTCCGCACCGACCTGCGCACCGCCGCCTATTCGCTGGCCATCGAACGCGTCGCCTCCGCAACGTCGATCCGTGGGATTTATCCCTAGCGGAAGTTCCCGCCTGGCCACCGGTCAACCCCCGGTTTCAGCTCCGACGCCTCGGTCTCGATCGTTTATTCGATTAGAAGCCGTACGCCAGCCGGTCCGCCAGTGCCTGGGGGAGGCGCGCGTCCGCCATCTTCTTCTGCGTCGCCTCGACGTCGTAGGCGACTCGGTGGTATTCGAACCGTTCGCCATCGGCGTCAAAGATGGCGTAGGCCGCTCTAGGGTCGCCGTCACGGGGCTGGCCCACACTCCCCGGATTGAGAATGAAGCGGTGCTCATCGGCGGTATCGACCACCTCATCCGGGTCCGGAACGCGCACCTCTGTTCTTCGGTCTTCGGCGTCCTGACTGAAGATCTTGGGCACATGGGTATGGCCGTTGAAGCAGAGCTTAGTCGTGAACCGGGCGAAGTTCTCGGGCGCCTGTGATGGGTACTCGAGATACTCCCATATGGGATCCCGAGGGCTGCCGTGGACCAGCGTCGTTGCCCCCATCTCCTCGACCTGTCCCAGCGATTCGAGGAAACCCTTGGTCTCGTCGCTCATCTGTCCCTTGGTCCATACGGCCGCAAACTTAGCCAGCGGATTGAAGGTGTCGAGATCTATCTGCCCCAGGGCCGCCACATCGTGGTTGCCGATGACGCAGCTCAGACCATTGAGGCCACGCACTGTCTCCACGCACTCATTGGGATTGGGACCGTACCCTACGAGGTCGCCCAGGCACAGGGCGGTATCCCAGGAGCCTTCTGCCGCATCGAGGACCGTCTTCAGCGCCTCGAGGTTGGAGTGCACGTCGGCGATGATCAGATAGCGCATCGAGCCGAGAGTCCAGCCGGATATAAAAGTCTCCCGATTGACGCCGCGTCAACCGGGAGCAGCCAATTATAGATGCGCCCGCCGTTGACGGGCGGCCCCTCACGCAGCGCTGCCGCCCCCTCAACACTTGAGTCCGCAATGCGGCGCCGACCGGCTCATTGAACCGTGCCGGCTTAGTCTGCGACACTCTGACGGGAGTGGTTGGGGCCCGGTGGCTCTCGCGGTCTTCAAAATCGTTGCGGGGCGGCCCTTATCGCCGTCCCGGGTGGGTTCGACTCCCATGCACTCCCGCCAACCTGCTCGGTAGCGCTCGCTCGGCGGCATGCTTAAGATGGGCCTAGAGACGGAGCGATTCAGGCATGAGACGTCCACCGGATGGTAGAGCCTCAAGGCCTGCCGCCGCGACGAGGGCGCTCCCTGTCCTTATTGCCCTCGTGCTCCTCGCCGGATGCGGCCCCTCGTACACCACGTCGTCGCCTGCCCGAGCCCGGCTCGCCGTTCCCCATACTCGCGTAGTCACCGAAGTAGCACAACTGATTCGCCTCTACCGTCGCTACGACGTCCCAAAGTATCGGCCGGGGCCGCTGTGGGCGTACAGCATGCACCTCAAGCGCGAACCGGTCAGGGATGCGCGCATGAGCGAACATGCCGCCCGTTGGTGACCACTGTGGCACAGGCTATCACCGATGCCCTTCCTACAGCAGGCATCACCACCTCAGTTGGGGACCTGGATCCGAACGTCGGTGCCACTGCTCAGTACGGGCTGCTAGCTACCCCGGCTATGGGCCGGCAGACCGCCGCGGGCTTCAACCAAACCCACGTACAGATGCCGGTCTGGATTGCGACCTTCCAAGGGCCCGGTATCAGTATCCCGCAGTCGCAACCGTCAGGCGACCCGCAGCCCGCCCGCTTCCATCGAGAGGAGAACATCGTCGTGGACGCCGTCACGGGCAAGGCTCTCATGGAGTTTGACTAAGGCGATCCCGTCGACCATGGCGAGACTCAGGTAGGCCCCTGCCGAATCCGGTCTAGCTGGTTCTCATCAGCTCGGTCGCCTCGCCCTCGATGCCTCGTAGCGACCGGCGCAGTCGCAGGTAGTCCGGGTTGTCCGGCGAGGTAGCCCGACTCGTGGCCGCGAAGGTCTCGATCTCGATCATCAACGTGATCATTCGGGCCGACAGATCCCAATAACGCTCCATCTCCTCGGGAGCGGGCTCCAGATCCGACAGCAGCACCTCAATGGCTCGCGCCTCCTCGAGCAGCTGCCGCGGCAATGTCTCGATTCCTCGCCGCCCCATCGCCTCTCCTTGGGTGTTTGTCCTGCTCCACCCTAGCCGAGGCATTAGGCGCCTGAACCATGCCCCCACCTGTGCCACCGTTACCTATCCTCCGTCTCCGTGACCGATCTCAGGCGCGGGAGGTCGGCGATTCGCCGCTATACTGGTGCCGGACCGGTCGGGGGTGGGCAGCGTGGGAAGACCTGTAGAGCTTCGCGAGGCGCTGGAGCCGCTTCTGAAGCTCGACGCCGTCGAAGGCGTTGTCCTTGCGGGGACCGACGGGCTCTTGATCGAGGGCATTTCCGGTGACCACGCCGATTTGGAGCGGCTCGCGGCCGCCGGTGTGTTTGGCCTCGACACGGCGGCACAGATGACAGAGGCGGGAGGACTCGGCGCCGCCAGAATGGTCACGATCGAAACCGCCGCTGGGTTGGTTGCTGTTCGGCCGCTGACTGCGGGTACAGTCCTTGTTGTCTCCTTCACCGAGACGCTGGGGTCCACCCATCTACGGTTCCTGCTTGACCGGCTTGCAACCAGGGTCAGAGCGACACTGCCGGGCTCGGACGCGACCACGTAGTCTCGCGCGCCCACTGCCCCGGACCAGCGGTTGAGCGGGGAAGGCAAAGGCGCCGGATGGTAGAGTGAGTCGGAGCATCGCCCGCGGGGCTCAACCCGGTAGGCGGTGCTTTTTCTCGCTTGTTATGTAAAATGGTCTCGGAGCTTAGCCCCGAGCCTTCTCCCTCCGAGTTAGGACACCCATGGCATTCTTGACCAGATTCACCGGCGATCCCAATACCAAGCACGTGCGCAAGCTGCAGCCCGAAGTCGACGCCATCAACGCCCTCGAGACCGAGTACGAGCGGCTGCGGGACGATCAGCTGCGGGACAAGACCACCGAGTTCATCAGCCGGCACCTGGCGGGCGAGTCGCTCGACAAGCTGCTGCCCGAGGCTTTCGCAGCCGTCCGCGAGGCCAGCAAACGCACCCTGGGTCTCCGCCATTACGACGTCCAGATGGTCGGCGGCATCGTCCTTCATCAGGGCAAGATCGCCGAGATGAAGACCGGCGAGGGCAAGACGCTGGTCGCCACCACCGCCCTCTACCTCAACGCCCTGACGGGCCGCGGCTGCCACCTCGTCACCGTCAACGATTACCTGGTTCGACGTGACGCGGGCTGGATGGGCCAGATCTTTCACGCGCTGGGCATGACCACGTCTGCCATTGCCGGTGATATGTCCTTGATGTTCGACCCGGAGTACGTCGACGAAAAGGCCACCGACGACCGTTTGCGCCACCTTCGCCCTATCACCCGCCAGAAAGCCTACCAGTGCCACATCACCTACGGCACCAACAGCGAGTTCGGATTCGACTATCTGCGCGATAACCTGGCCTTCGACCTCGCAGAGTTGGTGCAGCGAGAGCTCTACTACGCCATCGTGGATGAGGTGGACAACATCCTCATCGACGAGGCCCGCACACCGCTGATCATCAGCGGCGAGGCAGAGGAATCCTCAGAGATGTACCGCACCTTCGCCCGGCTCGCGCCCCAGCTCCGCCCCGAGACCGACTACACCATCGACGAGAAGGCACGCTCGGTCAGCCTCAGCGAGATGGGTATCGCCAAGGTTGAGCGCATGCTCGGCGTTCAGAACATGTACGACGAGCAGAACTTCCAGCTCGTCAACTACCTCGAGCAGGCCGTCCGTGCGCAGGTGCTCTATCACCGCGATAAGGACTACGTGGTGCAGGACGGCGAGGTGATCATCGTGGACGAGTTCACGGGCCGGCTCATGCCGGGCAGGCGCTGGAGCGACGGTCTGCACCAGGCCGTCGAGGCCAAGGAACGGGTCAATATCCAGCGTGAGAACGTCACCCACGCCACCATCACGCTGCAGAACTATTTCCGGATGTACGAGAAGCGGGCCGGCATGACCGGCACCGCCGAAACCGAGGCGGAGGAGTTTCACAAGATCTACGGCCTCGACGTTGTGGCCATCCCCACCAACAAGCCGATGATCCGCGAGGACTACGCCGATCTCGTGTACCGCGACCAGAAGGCGAAGTTCAAGGCGGTGGCGGCAGAGATCAAGGAGAAACACGAGCGCGGCCAGCCGGTGCTGGTCGGCACCACCTCTATCGAGATGAACGAGCAGCTCTCCAACCTCCTCACCCGCGAGGGCGTACCGCACAAGATTCTTAACGCCAAACAGCATGAGAAAGAAGCGGCCATCATCGCCGAGGCCGGTCAGAAGGGCGCCGTCACCGTGGCCACAAATATGGCGGGCCGCGGAGTCGACATCATCCTTGGCCCTGGCGTGACCGATCTGGGCGGCCTGGCCGTCATCGGCACCGAACGCCATGAGTCCAGGCGCATCGACAACCAGCTCCGTGGACGCTCCGGACGTCAGGGCGACCCCGGGGAATCCCGCTTCTTCGTCTCCCTGGACGACGAGCTGATGACCCGCTTCGTCGGCCCCAAGGTAAAGGGGATTCTGGAGCGCTTCGGCATGAGCGGCGACGAGGCCCTGGAGCATAATCTCGTCTCCCGCACTATCGAGTCGGCGCAGACCAAGGTTGAAGGCTTCAACTTCGACTATCGCAAGCACCTGGTCGAATACGACGACGTGATCCGCGCTCAGCGCGAGATCATCTACGGCGAGCGCATGGCCATCCTCCGAGGCGAGGACGTACGTGAGATCGTCATGGCCCAGATCGCGGCCGAGATCGACGAGATGGTGGACAGCTTCTGCCCTGGAAACCACAGCGAGGAGTGGGACCTGGAGACCCTCTGCCAGAACTACACCCAGCTGGTGGTCGAGCCTCCATCGGACTTCGGTCCCGAGCTTCTGGAAACGATGTCTCGGGAGGAGCTGAGCGATTACCTCTTCGAAAACGCCGAGATTATCTACAAAGAGCGCGAGCAGTCGGTCGGCGAGGAGATCGTTCGTGCCATCGAGCGCAACGTTCTGCTGCAGATCATCAGCCAGGGCTGGGTCCAGCACGTCGACGCCATGGATGAGCTGCGCGAGGCGGCGCAGCTTCACGCCTTCAGCCAGCAGGACCCGCTGGTGGTCTACAAGCGCAAGGCCTTCGAGATGTTCGACGAGTTCCAGGCCCAGGTCAGGCGAAGCCTAACCCACAACATCTTCCACATCCTCTTCGGACCGATCACCATCACCGAGGAGGGTGAACCGCCCCCGGCGCCGCAGCCTGCTCCACAGAGACCCCGTCTCCAGGCCGGCAGCGGGGCCAACGGAGGACAGCCCAACGGAAGCAAGGGCAAGGCGGCACCGAACGGACGCCGCCCCCAGCCGGGCCGCAGGAACGTTGCGGGTGCCTCGAAGATCGGGCGCAACGACCCTTGCCCATGCGGCAGCGGCAAGAAGTACAAGCTCTGCCATGGCGGCGCCGGCGCCGCCGTGCCCGGACCGAGCGCTTAGATGGCCACGACGTCGCAGGCGCCGCCGCCGGAGACTCGACCGTCACTGCCCGACATCAAGTCGCGGCTGTCGGACGACGCTGCCAAGTTCGACCAGCTAAAGGTGCATCTTTGACGTCGAGGGGAAGCGCCGCCGGCTAGCCGAGCTGGAACCACGGACGGCGGAGCCGACGTTCTGGGACAACCCTCGCGAGGCCGGCCGGGTCATGTCGGAGATCAACGCTCTCTCCGAGGAAATTGCCGACTCCGACGCTCTGCAGCGACGCATCTCCGACCTCAACGAGCTGATCGACCTCGCCGAGACGGAGGACGATGACTCGATCGTCGCCGACGCCGTCGATGAGGCGGCGGAGATCGCGCGGCTCGTCGACGCTCTGGATGTCCGCGTCCTGCTCTCGGGCGACTACGCCGTCAACGACGCCATCCTCTCCATCCATGCCGGTGCCGGCGGCACCGAGTCGCAGGATTGGGCGGAGATGCTCATGCGGATGTACATACGCTGGGCCGAGAATCGCCGCTACAAGGTTGACATCATCCAGATCGCCGAGGGCGAGGAGGCTGGGATCAAGAGCGCCGATATCCAGATCTCGGGCCGATACGCGTACGGCTACCTTCGGGCTGAACGAGGCGTGCACCGGCTGGTGCGGCTATCACCCTTCGACAGCGCCCACCGCCGTCATACCAGCTTCTGCCTGGTCGAGGTGATGCCGGTGACTGAGGAGGACGAGGATCTGGACATCCGGCCGGATGATCTTCGGATCGACACCTACCGCTCGACCGGAGCAGGCGGCCAGCACGTCAACAAGACCGAGTCGGCGGTGCGGATCACTCACATCCCCACGGGAATCGTGGTCACCTGTCAAAATGAGCGCTCACAGATGCAGAACCGTGAGCTGGCGATGCGCGTTCTACGCTCGCGTCTCCTCGAGCGACAGCTCGAAGAGCGGCAGGCGGAGCAGGCGCTGCTCAAGGGAGAGCACGTGGAAGCCGGCTGGGGCAACCAGATCCGCTCCTATGTCCTGCACCCGTACTACATGGTCAAAGACCTGCGAACGGGAGTGGAAACCTCGAACACCCAGGCCGTCCTCAACGGCGACTTGGATCCGTTCATGGAAGCCTACCTCCGCCTGGCCCCGTCAGCCTAGGTCGGACCGCGGCCTCCGGGGGCTACGCTGAGTGGACCCGGGAACCGTGAAGGACGGTCCGAATCGGCTACCGGCACCCGGTACCAATGGGCGTTGGGGACATACTCCTGCGCATCGCTAACATGAGGTCAATCATGGATGGAGGCGCAGCATGATCGTCCGAAGTCTGGCCGCGCTCCTGTTGGTGGTGACGGTCGGTATGGCCGGCGCGCACTCTCCTCGGGCGACGGCTGGCCTGGACGGACTCCGCGTGGCCGGCAACCAGATCGTCAACCACGCCGGCAGGGCGATTCACCTCCGTGGAGTGAACCGCTCGGGGACGGAATATGCCTGCATCCAGGGCTGGGGAATCTTCGATGGGCCCAGCAACGCCGCCTCCGTAGCGGCGATCGCTTCCTGGCACGTCAACATCGTGCGCGTGCCCCTCAATGAAGATTGCTGGCTGGGTATCAATAGAGGGTCGCTCCCGGCCGCCTACTACGGCGCCAACTATGTTCGTGCGGTTGAAGCCTACGTCAAGCTTCTGCATGAGCACGGGATGTACGCCGAGCTTTCGCTGATCTGGGCCGCGCCGGGCAAGTATCAGGCAACCTATCAGCCGGGAGGGCCCGACGAGGATCACTCACCCGCCATGTGGGCGTCCATGGCAAAGGCGTTCGCCCACGACCCCAACGTGATACTGGCTCCGTGGGGAGAGACGATAACGGGCTGGTCGTGCTTCATGCGCACCGGCTGCGACAACCAGGCGACCTACGGGCCCGATAACAAGGGCTACGAGACGGCTCCCATGCGGCAGGCCGTGGCGACGATGCGCGCAGCCGGCTACAAGGGCATCATTTCGATACCGTGCATCGACTACGCCAACCAGTGCACGGCCTACGACGGCTCATCATGGCTCAAGTCGCACCCCGCCGACCCTCTCCACCAGCTCGTGGCCGAGGCACACGTGTACGGCAACAACGCCTGCGGGGCGCAGAACGCCGGCGCCTGTCTCGAGCCTCAATACGGCCTGCTCGCGAAATCGTTCCCCGTCATCTGGGGTGAGACGGGCGAGACCTACGACGACTCGGAATGCACGAGCAGGAACATGAAGGTGCTGCTGCCCTGGGCCGACCGGCACATCTCCGGCTACATGGCCTGGACCTGGGATACCTGGGGCGACTGCCTAGCGCTCATAAAGAACTATGACCAGCCGCTCCCGTCCGACCCGTACGCGGCGTACATCCACTCACATTACGCCTCCAGCACGGGCTGAGCGAGCCGAAAGCCCGCTCAGCCGTTCATCCCAACTCCCGGGCGGGTGTCTCTAGGGCAGAGGAGGGGCGCTAGGCCGGTACCGCTTCTTGGGCTTCGATCTCCTCGTTCTCACTCAGGTTAAGGTCCTCGACGGGGCCACTGCGTCCGATGTTGGCCGGGATGGCGATCAGGGTCAGGATGGCCGCGGCGACTGCCAGGCACGCGCCGATCAGGAAGGCCAGGTGGAAGCCGGATACGAGGGCGTGGTCCAGACCGGCCTTGGGTCTGGCGGCGAGGACCGCGCTCGTCCTCTGCGTGGCGAAGGTCGAGAGTAGAGCCAGCCCCACCGCTCCGCCGACCTGCTGCCCGGTGTTCACCAGCGCCGATGCCAGTCCGGCGTCCTCACCCCGAACCCCTGACACTGCCGCGTTGATCAGCGGCAGGAAGACGATGCCCATGCCCAACGCCGTCACGATGAACGCGGGCAGGATGTCGGTGAGATAGCTGCCGTGATCGGGCAGTCTGGTCATCATGAAGATGCCGGCCGACGAGATGAGGAGCCCGGCCGCGAGCAGCCACTTTACGCCGACGCGGTTGATCGCCACCGAGCCCAGCGTCGAGGAGATCATGATGCCGACCGTGAACGGGATGTAGGAGAATCCGGCCTGGAGCGGGCTGAAGCGGAGGACCTGCTGCATGTAGAGCGTCAGGAAGAAGAACACCGCGAACAGCATCATACCCAGAAGCAGCGATACCAGGTTCGCTCCCGACAGGCTTCTCGATCCGAAGATTCTCATCGGTACCAAGGGCCGTGAGGCGAAGCGCGCTTCGATGGCGACGAAGACGGCCAGGAGGGCAACTGCTCCCGCCAGCTCGAGGACGGTCCGTGCCGATCCCCAGCCGTAGGTGTTGGTGTTGACCATGGCGTACACCAGCAGCACCAGTCCGGCGGTCACGGTGACGGCGCCGGCGATGTCAAATGACCGAGTCGTGTTTTCGTCACGACTCTCGGTCAGCAAACGAGGCGCCAGCAGAACAGAGATGATCCCGATGGGGACGTTGACGAAGAAGACCCAGCGCCAGCCCGGCCCCTGCGACAGAAGCCCGCCGAGGATCACACCAAGTGCGATTCCGCCTCCCGCCACCGCTCCCCACACCCCCAGGGCACGGTTGCGCTCGGGCCCTTCGCGGAAGGTCACGGTGAGAATCGAGAGCGCGGCCGGCGAGATGATGGCGCCACCCAGCCCCTGCACCGCACGGGCGGCGATGAGCATGCCCTCAGACTGCGCCAAGCCGCATGCCAGCGAAGCCGCACTGAATAGTGCCAGGCCACCCATGAGAACCTTCCGTCTGCCGATGAGATCGGAGGCGCGTCCGCCCAGCAGCAGGAACCCGCCAAATACCAGGGTGTAGGCGTTTACAACCCACTGCAGGTCGCTTTCTGAGAAGTGGAGTGCGATCTTGATCGACGGCAGGGCGACGTTCACGATGGAGACGTCGATGATCACCATGAGCTGGACCAGGCAGACCAGAGTCAGAATGGCCGTCTTATGCGGCTCCGCTCCAATCCCTCCCGTGTCTCCCGCCCCGCTACGCTGGATGACGGCCGTGCTCATGGTTTCCTCCTTACCGAACCCGCTTCTTCCCGGCGGACTTGACGATGTATGACACCGGTCTTATACTGAAACCGGACAGTTATCCGATTTACTCTCAGCTTACCGGACAACTGTCCGTCTGTCAAGACCCCAGCTACCCATTCGTGACGAAGCTCACAAACCGGGCTTCACTTAGGAGACGGCAAGGACAAATCTCATGATCGAACAGCTCGAGGCGGCTACCGTGCCTCAGATAACCGTCGAGGAGACGCCGGCCACGATCTCGCTGCGCCGTGACGCGTTACAGAACCGGGGCCGGATCCTGGAAGCAGCCGCCGAGCTCTTCCGCCAATCCGGTGTCGATAACGTCAGCATGCATCAGATCGCCATGGCGGCGGGCATCGGCCAGGGTACCCTCTATCGCAACTTCGAGCACAAGGGAGAGCTTTGCGCCGCCTTGGCGTCGGAGGCCATCATCAGCCTGCAGCATGACGTGAATGCGCTCATTGCCTCGGACGGGCCGGCGGTTGAGACGCTCGACCAGGTCCTGGAGCGCTTCTTGGACTTCAGTGAGGAGTTCGCACCGGTCATCTGCGGAATCTCCGATGCGGCCTGTGGCAGCAGGCGGATGGACTTCTTCCGTTCGCCCATGTACGGCTGGATGCACCGGACCATGGGCTCGCTGCTCGAAAGAGCGCACGCGGAAGGCGACATGCACCCGTCTGACATCGACTACACGGCCGACGCCGTGCTGGCGCTTTTCGACATCAACCTGCGCCTCTTTCAGCGGCGCGAGCGGGGCTTCACGCGTGAGCGGATTCTTGCGGGTATGCGCATGTTCCTGGCTCGTGGGCTGGGTGTGAAGGTCGAAGGCCGAGGGTCCAACGTCCCACGCCCAACGTAAGGCGGCGGTCCGCGCCGCAGATGTAGCTCGCCCTGGCGCACCGTAGGTTATCGCCGACGGACGGTCACGATCAGGGCAGGGCCGGCCGCGAATGCGATGTTTCTGGGTGGCCGGGGCGTGGGCGGACTGAGATATCGCTTGTCGGGGCCTCCGACGCAGGTGGATGCCCGCGTGTGCTGCGGGCGCACTCGCGACCTCGCGGCCCCTACGAGACCGCAGACGTCCCCTCGCGTGCCCCTACAAGGGGACCGAACGTTCCCGGCTTATCGAATCTCGGCAATGCCTCGCACCGACCCCGATGTCGGCCCGCCGTAGGTTATCGCCCACGGACAGTCAGCGATCAGGGCAGGGCCGGTGGGACGAATAGGATCTTTCTGTGTGGCCGGGACGTGGGCGGACCGAGGTGTCGCTTGTAGGGGCCTCCGACGCAGGAGGACGCCCGCGTGTGCTGCCGTTGAATCGTTCGGCCGTTGTGCTCGCGGGCGCACTCGTAGCCTCGCACGCTCCTACGAGACCGCAGACGTCCACTCACGCGCCTCACACGAGCGCACGCGTCGCCTCGCGTCCCCTGCAAGGGGCCCGAACGT
>DASRCF010000099.1:0-19633 GCA_035653255.1 Chloroflexota bacterium | reverse complement strand
GTCGGCCACCTCCGCAATGCCGTTTTGGGGGATACGACCGTCAGGCTGGCGCGACTCGCCGGGCATGTGGTGGAGGTTCAGAACTACATCGACGACACCGGGCGGCAGGCGGCGGAGGCGATGTACGCGCTCGAACGCTATCGAGAGCAGCCCGGAGATGAGAAGCACGATCACTTCGTCGGCCGGCTCTACGTGCGCGTCAATGCCGAGCTGACGGCCGATGGTGCCGGAGAGCCTGGAGGTCTGGATGCGAACCCCGATCCGGCGGAAATCCAGCGGGGAGTCGACCAGGTGCTGCATCGCATGGAGGAAGGGGTCTACCGCGACTCGATCGAATCGGTGGTCCGAGCCCAGCTCCAGACAGCCGCTCGACTGGGTATCACCTACGACCTCTTGGTCTGGGAGAGCGATATTCTGCGCGCCCACCTGCTGGACGAGGCCCTGGAGGTGCTGGAGCGCTCCCCGCGAGTCTTCGTGCCTGAGGAAGGAGAGTACTCCGGAGCCCTGGTCATCGCTCTTGCCGGCAAGGACGACGGTGAAACCGCTCAGGACCAGACGTATCGGGTGCTGGTCCGGTCAAATGGCATCCCTACCTACACCGGGAAAGACGTCGCCTACATGATGTGGAAGTTCGGTCTGCTGTCCAAGACCCTCAGCTGCTGCACCTGGGAGGAACGGCGCGACGGGTCAACCGTCCGGACGACCTGTCCCCTGGGCGACCCCTGCCCGCGGACGCATCCGGATAGAGTCATCAACGTGGTGGCCGAACACCAGGGTCTCCAGCAACAGACCGTCATACAAAGCCTGGAGGCGGCCGGCTTCAACACTGAGGCGCGGCATGCCTTCCACCTCTCCTATGGGATGGTGCGACAGCAGGAGGGAAGGATCAGCGGCAGGCGAGGGCTGGGGTCGTCGGCGGACGAGGTGCTCGACGAGGCAGTTGGTGTCGCGCGTGAACGGTTGGAGGAGAAGCGGGTGGACATCCCGCCGGATGAGCGGAAGGCCATCGCGGAAGCCATCGCCGTGGGGGCGATCCGTTACCTCATGGTGCAGCAGGGCCCGGTCAAGCCGATCGTGTTTGACATCAGAGACGTCGTCAGCTTCGAGGGCAACACCGGGCTGTACCTGCAGTACGCGCTGGTCCGGATCAGAGCAATCCTGCGGCGGGCGGAAGAAGTTGCCGCGGATGCCGACCGGGAAGCGGCGGCCGGCACCGGCGTGCTCACTCACCCCGCCGAGCGGGCTCTGGTTCTCAGGCTCAGCCGGCTGCCTCAGGCAGTCGAGGACACACTGCGCACGCTGGCCATCAACCTCATCGCCGATTACGCAAACGGCCTGGCCGGCGACTTCAGCCAGTTCTATCGCGATTGTCCGGTGATCTCAGCCGGCGAACCGCTTCGCAGCGCCCGGCTCCGGTTGGTTTCCTGCACCGAGATCGTGTTGTCGAATGCCATGCGGATCATGGGCATTCCGCTGGTCGACCGCATGTAGCCGGCCGTCCCTGTGACGGTCGGTTCCGGGCCTCGCGCGACGCCGCCTCGTTCTCTGTCACGGCAGTCAGGCGGTGAGTGGGGCCGGGGGAATAGATGACTGATCCGTCCCCCAACAAGCGGGCCTCGAACGGCTCCGGGTGGAAGGCTCCCGATTCCTAATGATCTTCACATATGAGGTAAACGTCAATCTAATCGCACCGCCATATGGTGGTTGTGTGAGGGCAGGGTGTGTGGAAGGTCGTCTCGCCGCCGGCTTGCCGACCTGTACAGGGAACTTCGACCGCAGGCCAACAGGGGGTTCACCTAGGCTGTCAACCCAGCCCACATTAGTCGGCACTATGAGTGTGGGAATTTCGTGTGGAGCGACTTGAACGGCACCACCTCTATCCCGCGGGCAAGCAGGAGCCTGCCACTGTACACCCACTGCAAGTCGAGTGCGAAGTACAGGTTGCTCCATGCGCACGAACTCGTGCACGGATACTGCTAATGGGAGGAACAACGTTGAGACCTGTGTGGATCCTCCTAGGGCTGCTCCTCATCGTCACGGCTGTTGGCTGGATCATCCTTGGGCGGTGGGCCTTCGCCTCTGGTCAGCCCAGATCGATGGCGGTGGCCTTGCGTGGCCCTACAATCTTCGCCGTGGAGACGCCGCACCCCTGCACCGCTCCCCAGGTGGAGAAGGCTAAGCTGGTCGCCTTGCTGCCCGGCGGAAAGACGCGGGTACTGTGGCGATTCCACGTCTTTGAGAACGCGGTTTCAGTCAGCAGCGACGGCCGCTGGCTTGCGTACGTTTCTGGCGGCCAAGCAGCACGCCTTGTCGATCTCCGAACTGATAGATTCGTAGCTGTCAAGGGGAGCGAAACGGACTTCTCACCCGACTCTAAGTACCTAGCCCTTGGGCCCGGCGTCGGCGCTTACCGGCTGGACACCGGACGGCGCTATTGGGGGGGTAATCGGCTCGGATGGGTCGGCGCGACGTACTGGTCGCGACGAGGTGACAAGTTGGCATGGACCTGGCCGTCTCAACCGGCCGGCTGGTTTCCTCGGGGCTTCGGCATCGCTCGGGCTACCCAACCGCGCCACTACATGGTGCTTCGGGTCCACGCACGCGGAATCCTGAGCGACCCGGCGTGGGCCTAGAATGACAAGGCGATCTACTTTTGGCGTTATCAGCCGAAGCGGCGCACGCTCATCCTAGTCCGGCGCTCCCTTCATGGCGGCGAGAAAGACTTTACCGTCGCGAAAGGTTTTACGGTCTACGGAATGCCGTCACTTCAGGCGATTCCAGGCGGCCTCGTGTGGGATAGTCCCCTCGGTGGGCTCTTCGACGTGATCCGCTCGGGAAGGGCACGGTCGGTCCAGCTCAACCGCGACCGAAAGATGGCGCCGGCCGGCGCCATCTTCTCAACTCTTCCCAAAGAGAAGAAGATACTGGTCTCGTGGGAAGGGGTGAATGGGCCTGTCGGTGGATTCTGTCATGGTGTTGCTGCCTGGACCCCCGGCCAGCGTACAGCCAAGGAGTTGGGGCCATGGCTCGCCGCCTTCTGGGTCCGATGATCGAACCTGGAGACGGCTGACTCCGGCGGCCGTTGAGCGAACCTGTACGACCGGCCGCCACTGGCCGGCAGGTCCGCTGGGCTGCCAAAGTTCCCTGCGGAACATTCCCGGGACCATCACACTCGCGGCCGCAGAGGCATTTTGCGAGTGCCTAAGCTATACGCGGCTGGCGTGGCGGCTGTGCTTATGGTCGGCTCACTCGCGGCGTGCTCACATTCGTTGGGTCGCGCCATGGTTGGACGCATTTTGGGTGAGCCAAGCCCCAGATTCGAACAATGGTTAGAGGCGCGAGGCCGGACACGGCACTGTTCCGCAGCGCGGCGGTTTCGTCGGGGTTAGCGCCTCCCAGGGGAGGGGTGCGGTACGGACGGCGTCACACGCATGGGGCCCGTTTGGCCCACGTTCTACCAGGTGCTTCGACGGCACTGTGGACGTGATGTCGTGCGGCCCAGCCCGCGGGTTCATCGCGGTGGGACCTTGCTTCTGCGCTAGGCGATAAGACGTCCAGGGCCGCTCGACGCAGCGATCCAGCGGGGTCGGCTTCAGTGGATATGAAGCTCTGCACTTCCCATTCGACCCTCGTTTGACATTGCGGTTCCCGGAACAGTTCTTGCGAGAGCCGATCCCGGATTATGGCTTACAGGCACGAGGCGCTCGGTACCCATGGGCGTTAGCTATCGGGGCAATAGCGGCGTGGGAAGCTGGTACGAGGTGCCCGACAACGAAGTCGCCGCCGGGAGCACCTTCGGCGGCCCGAAGGTAATGGCCATCGTCGCTGCCGGCGGCGGCGTTGAAAGCGTGTACGACATCGACGCCGGCGCCGTCGTACTGGGCTCGCTCATGGTCCGCTACTACGACGGAGAGAGTGGCTTCCACCTGGAGCAGGGCAGGCCGGGCACGTTTCTGATCCATCCGGAGCACCAAGACCACTGCTTCACCCTCGCAAACGGCCTTGAGGTTCGAGAGACAGTCTTCGTCCTGAGTGGTGCGCCCGGTCCCGCTGGCCAGCTGGATCCGCCGGCGGTCTATCAGTGGGTTCGGCTGCGTAATCCGACGAACGAGGACCGCAGCCTCACGAGCGTCGGCTTCGCCGTGCTTCGCGGAAATACGGAGCATGACGTGCGCACCGAGTTCAGCGCTCGGGACAACGCCTTTGTGGTCTGGAATCCCGGGTGCAAGGGAGGTGTGCGACTGGTTGGGTGCTCTCGGCGGCTGACCGCTCACGAGGCCACGCTCGACTATGCCGTCTCCATGGCCGCAAAGGCGCCGGGGCAGCTTTCGGGAAGCTCCGACGCCAGCTACGATCCTTTGGGAGTCATGCGCCTCGACTACACCCTCCCGGCGCAGTCAGAGTTCGACTTTTGTTTCCGCATTGTGCTCGGTCAAAGCAGACGTGCCGCGGTGAGCAACTACCGGCGCGCGCCAGAGCCGAAGGAAGCACTCTCACGGACGAGGGCCTACTTTACGGAGATGCTGGCTCGGTGTGTCGTGTACACGCCCGACACGCACGTCAATCAGGGCGTTCTGTGGTCCAAGGCCAATATGCTGCGTGTACAGTCATGCGCCCCGACGGGGTGGTCCTTTACCAACGACCCAACGCGCTCCAACAACGCCGTTGCCCGCGACACCTCATGGTTCGGCTTCGGCGCCGACTACCTATCGCCTGACTTTGTGGCGGCCTCTCTCCGGGGGTTCGTGGACCGGCAGGAGCGCAACGGCATGATCGTGGAGTACTACGACATCCGGACCGGCGAGAGCGAGGACTACGGCCTCAACATCAACGACAACACGCCGCTCCTCATCCTCGCCGTCTGGCATCACTACAACGTCACGGGCGACATCGACTTTCTCCGAGAGATGTACGAACCAGCTAAGAAGGCTGGCAGGTACATCCTGTCCCAACGAAACGCTGAAGGTTTGGTATGGTGCGATGCCACTGGGACGGCAGACTGGGGAATCGCCGGATGGCGCAACGTGATCCCCAACTATCGACTGTCAGGCGCCACCACGGAGATCAATTCCGAATGCTTTTCCGCCTTGAAGACCGTGTCCCAGATGGCCCGGGTCCTCGAGGATCACGAAGTCAGCATCAGCTTTGCCAATGAGGCGAAGACTCTTCACGAGGCCATCAACCGGCACCTGCACAATCCCGACAATGACCTTTACTACCTCAACATCGACCTCGACGGTCAGCCCCGCACCGACATTACCTCGGATCTCGTCTTCCCGCTCATCTTCGGCGTCGCCGACCAGGTGAGCTCCGCCGCTCTCGTTCATGCCCTGAGTGCCGCCGCATTCTGGACGCCCGCCGGAATCCGTACCGCACCCCGCAACTCCCCCACGTACACACCGACCGGGGGCTGGGGATTGCTGGGCGGTGTCTGGTTGGGCGTCTCCTTCTGGTACGCGTTCGCCGTAGCCAGGTACTCATCAGGCTTCATGGCCCAGGCATTGAGCACCAGCTTTCGCAGCTACTCGACCGATCCGCAGCGCAACAACACTGTGCCTGGACAGTTCTCCGAGTGGCTGAATGGCGAGACTCTGACCAATCAAGGCATGATGCTTTCGCCCTGGTTTCCTCCGCGCTATCTCTGGGCGGCCGTGGAGGGTGTGGGTGGTCTGCGCGTGGAGACTGGAACGGTCACCGTGGAGCCGCAGCTGGCTCCGGAGTGGAAGTGGTTGGCCGTGCGCAACGTGCCGGTCCGCGGAAAGTGCATGACCTGGCTGGCGGCTCGAATGCCGGACGTGCGCCTGTTCACCAACTTCCATCAGGGCTCGGGCACACCCGTCACCGCCTTCGAAGCCGATATCAGCGAAGAGCTGCGCGTCGCCGGAGGCGATTCGATCTGTGGCGTCGCACTAAGGCGAGGGCATGAGATCGTCCTATTTGCCGGCAACGAGCGGGACCGTTCGGTCTCGACAAACCTGAGGCTGCGGCCGACACTGGAAGGCCGGTACAAGCTAAGGATTTTCGATAGCCTCTTGGGTCATTGGGTCCAGTCCGATCACCTCTTCTCGGGGGAGGACTTAAACCGAGGGATCTCCGTCCAGCTGGAACGCAAGGGCTTTTGCCTCCTTCACCTGATGCAGGAGACCTGATCCGGCGGTCGTCAGCCATTGAGCGGTGATGGTGGCAGCCCCTACGAACATTACAGGCAGCACAACCGCTTCGTTCGCTCCATCACGCTTGCGCTCGCTGCATCGCAACACGGGGCTCGGAATAATCCCTACGGCCGAAGCCCGGACACGCGACCTGGTAGGGGCTGAATTCATACTGCGACCGGAATTGAGGGCAAACGACGGAGGCATGCGCAGGATCCTTCTTGGGCTGTCGCGTCATGCAGGCTGTTGTCGTGACAGAATGCACGACGGGCGTCACCACGGATCGACCTAGTGTCCCTCGCCGCAAATACGTCCGGCTTCGGGGCCACGACCACGCCACGCCGGACGAGTACTTGGTCACCATCTGTACCGCTGGTCGTGAGGAATTCTTCGGGCAAGGCGAAGATGCGGCAATCAAGCTGAATGGCGCGGGACAGATTGCCTGAGCTCAGTGGCAGAACCTGCCGCACCGCTTCCCCTCCATCGCGCTGGATGAATTCATCATCATGCCCAATCACGTTCACGGGATCATCGTCCTTGGCGCCTCGGACGGTAGTTTGCACCAGTCCAGCGGTTCGGTCAGGCCCTCGCTGTGGGAGACTGTCCGCACCTTCAAGGCGGCAACCTCGACGATCGTCAGAAAGCGGATCGAGCCGGCGTTCGGGTGGCAGCGCGGGTACTACGACCGCGTGATCAGGAGCGAGGCAGAGCTCGAGCGCGCCCGCGAGTACATTCGATCTAACCCAGAGATGTGGGTTCACGACACTCTGAACCCGACGAAGCACTCACCAACCCTAGACGGACGGTCGCTGTGAGAAAGGTGGTGGACGAGCAGCCGGAGCGAGTAGGACCCTGGTGGGTGCCGATCGGTCGTCCGGGCGGCACGCGGAGGTTCGTGGACATAGTCGACCGACGCACCGATCTCGATGCCATCCCCGTGCGCTGCTCGTCACGCAGCATGATCTGACGCCGGCGTTCCCGATGTGCGTGTGGCTCCCACCCATCCCGGATCGCACCGGCCGTGAGGAAGATGGCGGAGGAACAGCGGGCGAACCCGGACGATGGGGGCTGATCCGTCATCTGGACAGCACGTGCGGATTCGTGGACGTAGTCGTCGCCGTGGGCGTGTGCTGGTGCGCTCGACTGGACTCGAACCAGCACTCCCTAAAGCGGGAACCAGGCCCTCAACCTGGCGCGTCTACCTATTCCGCCACGAGCGCATGTAGCCCTCAAGTATACGCGGCACGGTCCAATGCCCAAGCTGGGAAGGCTCCCCGCTACCATCCTTTGCGCCGGTTACACTGCACTCTTCAACCTTGACTTTTGATGTTCGACCTTCGGCATTTCGACTCGCCCTCCTCACCGCAGGCCCACGTCTCCGATGATCTCGAACCGGCTAACCCGTCCCGACCGGTCCAGCTCGATGGCGACGATCTCGATACGGTAGGGCTCGCCCGTGGCGAGTCCACGCGCGTCGAAGTACTCGTCGACGGCGGCCTCGAGGTGGCTCATCCGCTCGTCCGAGATCGCGTCCTCGGGAAGGGCAAAGGTGTTGCCGCGGCGCGTCTTGACCTCGACGAAGACCAGCTGATTTTGCTCGCGGGCGACGATGTCGATCTCACCCGAGGGCAGCCTCACATTGCGATCGAGGATCCGATAGCCGCGCTTTTCGAGCGCGTGGGCGGCGAAGGTTTCCCCGAAGGCGCCGAGGCTTCTAGTGATGTCGGACCATGTCGCCGATGCTGCACGAGGCAAAGGCCGGTTTGAAGGTCAGGCGGTGAATGGGACAGGGACCCAGCTCGATCAGCGCGTCGTGATGCTGTTGAGTACCGTATCCCTTATGGCTCTCGAAGCCGTAGCCGGGGTATTTCTCGGCCGCCCGGCTCATCAGACGGTCGCGCGTGACCTTGGCGACGATCGAGGCAGCGGCGATGCTGAGGCAGAGCGCGTCTCCGTCGATGATCGGCGTCTGCGGAACGTCGAGCATCGGCAGACGGACGGCGTCAATCAGGAGATGTTGCGGACTGAAGCCGAGGCGGCCGCAGGCTTTGGCCATCGCCACTCGGCTGGCCGGAGCAATGCCGTAGCGGTCGATCATGCGGTGTGACGCCAGCCCCACGCCCCAGGTACCGATCCGGATGATGCGTTCGTAGAGCCGTTCTCGCTCTTCGGCCGTCAGCACCTTGGAATCGGCAACGCCGGAGATCTTCCGCAGGCGCCAGGCTTCGAGTGGCAGAACCACGGCTGCCGCCAGCACCGGCCCCGCCAGGCAGCCGCGGCCAACCTCGTCAATACCGGCCACCAGGGTCAGCCCGTCGCGATAGAGTCGCAGCTCATAGCGCCGCGTCGGACGTGGATGATGGCTGCTCCGGCTCCGCCCGTTCTTGGCCGGCTTCCCGTTGTTGGATCGAGGCTGTCGAGCTCCTCGATCCACCCGTTCAGCCTCCCGCTAGGTGCGCTTCTCTTTGATGCGCGTCGCCTTGCCGACCCGATCTCGAAGATAGTATAGTCGCGCCCGCCGGACGTCGCCTCTGCGAACGACGTCGATCTTATCGACTCGGGGGGAGTTCACCAGAAAGGTACGCTCGACGCCGATCCCATGCGCGATTCGGCGCACGGTCACGCTTCGCGCCGGGCCGTCCTTGGCCACCCGGATCACCGTGCCCTCAAAAGCCTGAAGGCGCTCACGGCTGCCCTCGACCACCTTGACGCTGACGCGCACGGTGTCACCGGGGAAGATGTCAGGAACGCCCTCTTTGAGCTGCTGCTGTTTGATACTCTCGACGATCGTTCCCACGGGACCTCCCATACATAAAGAACGGCGCCCCCTGGCGCCGTTCGGCCCATTTCTCGCCTCCAATCTATCACGGCCGGCTACGGAGCCTGAGTCGCTTGGGTTGAAGGCGCCTCTTCGCTTCCAAAGGTTTCCGGAGAGTGGGCCGTGCCTGGCGATACTCTGGAGGCAGGGCCGAAAGCGGGAAGGGAAGACCCAATGATTGCCTATCCTCTGATCGTCGTCATCGTGAACGGCGCCTTTGGAGGCGTCGTGCTCCGTCAGTTCCTCGTGCGCCGGCGGCCGCATCAGCTCGTGTGGACGGTGGCGCTGCTCCTCGGCTTTCTGGCCGGTGCCTTCTACGTGCTCTTCCTGGCCTTCGGCGACAATTCTGTGCTCTTCCGGCTCTACTACATCTGCGGCGCCCTGCTCATGGCTGCCTATCTCGGGCTCGGCAGCATCTACCTCCTGGCGCCCCGTCGCGTGGCCGACCTCACGGCGGCGGCGCTGGTGGTACTTAGTCTCATTGGCATAATCCTGCTTTTGATGGCCGGCATCGATCACGGCAAGCTCGTGCACGCGGCCCATGTCGTCGGACCGGGGACCAGCGCGCTGAAACCGGGGGGCTGGAAGGCGATGGTCGCCATCCTCAACATCTTCGGGTCGCTGGCGGTCGTCGGCGGAGCCATTTACTCCGGGTGGTTGACCTACCGCAGGCACTCTCCCATCACCTTCCTCTACGCCAACGTCCTGATCGCCGCCGGAACCTTCCTGGCCGCACTCGCCGGAGGCGTCGCCGACCAGGGCGCCTTTGCCGGCAGCTTCTGGATTATCCTGGCCGCCGGCTTCGTGGTCCTCTTTGCCGGCTTTCTCCTGACGACCAGGCGGCCTCGTGTGTCTTCCGCTCCCACCGAGAGCAAGGCTGAGCAGGTCGAGGCGTAGGGGTTGAAGGTCGAGGGCGACCGCCGCACCCGGAACATTGAAGCTCGAACATTGAACGTTGAACATGACGCGTCTACCCGCTTCTGATACCCTAGAGCGGAGAGAATAAGACCCGGTTGTCTCCTGGGAACGGAGCCGGCAAGCAGCGCCGCCGACGAGGCGGCGTCGCGCTGTTGGGGGAGCTTGGGGCCTATACCGCGCTGTTCATCATCGGCGGTTTGCTGGCGGGTCTGTTGCTGGATCACCTGCTGCACACGTCGCCCATCTTTCTCCTAATTGGAGTGCTGGGCGGATTCGGTGCGACGATGTTCACAATCATTCGAGTTGCTTTGGGAGAGCTGAATCAGTGAGTGCCGTGAGCTCGCTGCGCACATTGGCCCTGCGCGACGTCAATCCCCTCCTGCCCGTAGCGGTAATCGGCGGGGCGGTTGCCGTGACCGCATTCGGGCTGCCCTTCATAGGCGCCGGCATCGCCGCCGGGTCAGTGCTTGCCTACGTGAACAGTGCTCTCCTCGCACGGCGCATCCAGCTTGCCACGGCGACCGGAGATACTGCCGCAGCCATGATCTCGATGCAGCTCGGCTTGCTGGTCACCTTCACGGTCGTGGCCGGAATCACGGTCCTCATGGTCCTGATCTCGCGCCCCATGACGGTGGCCATGGCTATCACCTTCTTTGTGGTGCAGACGGCCGAGCTCGCCCTCTACTACCGGGCGCGCCGTGGCCGCGACGTCTCGCGGCCCGCCGTCACCTCTCATAAGGGAGCCGTCTGATGGCGGCCCACATCCTCGCCGCAACGCTGCCCATCGGCGAGCACTGGTGGGTCATCGGGCCATCGGGAAGTCTCTGGAACATCCATATGGACACGGTGATCATGTCGCTGCTGGCCGCAGCCATCCTCCTGCTCCTGGGACTGTACATTCGGACCCATGTGACGTACGCAGCGCCCAGCCGGATGCAGAATGCCGTCGAGGCCACCATGGAGTTCATCAACGGCATCATCGAAGACAACCTGGGACGAAGTCCGGGCACCATCGCCAGCATTGCCCTCACGCTCTTCTTCTATATCTGGGTCATGAATCTGATCGGGCTGCTCCCGATCCCGTACTTCCATTCCCCGACCGCCGACGTCAGCACCACCTTCGCCCTGGCGCTGCTGGTTTTCGTCTTGATGCACATCCGCTACATCCAGACCAGCGGTTTGGGCGCCTACCGGGGCCACTACTGGACTCGGGGCTTCAAGGCCATCGTGCTGAACCCCGTCTCCGTGCTTTTGACGGTAGTGACCGAGCTGTCACGCCCGCTCACGCTGTCCTTCCGACTCTTCGGCAACATTCTGGCCGGAGAGATCCTGCTCATCGTCGCCGGCTCCCTGCTCCCGCTGGAGGCAGCCGTGGTGGCGAATGTCTTGATCAACCCACTTATCCTGGCCTTTGGACTCTTCGTCGGCACCGTTCAGGCGTTTATCTTTACGGTCCTGACCGTTGCCTATATGGCGATAGCCAGCGAGTCCGCCGAGGCCCACTGACGCGATCCCAACAACCAATATTCGGAGGAGAACGTGTTTGAGTTACCCATGATCATCGCGGCCGCGGCCACGCAGGCGGCGGCAACTGCCGACGCCGGCGCCTACATCGGCGCCGGACTCATGATCGGTGGTGGAGCGGTGGGCGCCGGCATCGGTGACGGTGTCGTGACCTCGCAGCTGGTGGCCGGTTTGGCCCGCCAACCGGAGGCCAGAGGAACGTTGACCACCTGGATGTTCATCGGCGTCGGGCTCATCGAAGCCTACGCCGTCATCGCCCTGGTCTTCGGCATCATCGTCCTGTTCGCGAAGCCGTAACGAGTCCAACCGCGAAGCTGTGACTTTTCTGTTGCTCCACTCGGTCGTCGGCGCTACGCCCATCTCCGTCAGCGTGCCTACACTGCTCATCGAGGTCCTGCTCTTCGGCGGTGTGGTGTGGCTGATGGAAGGATTCGTATTCGCACCTATCCGGAAGGCGTGGCGCGAGCGGGACGAAGCCATCCAGGCGGGGCTCGCCGCCTCCACGGCCACCCGAGACGAGGCCGAAGAGGCCCGCATAGAAGTGCGCTCCATCCTCCACGAGGCCAGAACCCGGGCGCAGAGGACCATCGACGAGGCCATCGCGGCAGGTAATGAGGTGCGGGCTGCGCGGATCGCCGAGGCGAATGCCGAGTTCGAGCGCCTGCTGACCGATGCTCGAGTCCAGATTCAGGCTGAGCAGGCCCAGGCGGCGGGACAGCTGCGGGCCTGGATTGTCGATCTGGCGCTGGCCGCAGCTTCGCGCGTGACGGGCGCCACCTACGACAATGCCGAGGTGCGTGAGCTGGCAAGCTCAATAGTGGGGCGAGAGGGTGGCCTGTGATCGATGTAGTCGCTGCCACAGATGCGGTCAGAAACCTGGTCCTGTGGGTGGCGGAGCTGGCGGGCTTTCTGGTGCTGATCGGCTTCTTTGCCTTCAAGAAATTCGGTAAGGATCGCAAGAGCGCCGTTGGGATGATCAACGGCGTGCTTGATGCTCGGGCGGCGCGGATTGAGGCCCAGCTTCAGGCCGCGGAAGTCAGCCGCGAGCAGGCGCGTCAGGCGCACGAGGCGGCTCAGGCGGAGATCGCCGAGGCGCGGCAGGAGGCTGTCCGCATAGTGGAACGGGCAGAGAACATGAGCGTATCGCTGCGCGAGGAGGCTCTCGTGACCGCCGAGGCGGATAAGGAGCGCATTATCGCGCAGGCCAAAGATGAGATCGAGGCCGAGCGCAATCAGGCAGTGCTGGAGCTGCGCTCGCGAGCCTCCGATGTGGCAGTCGAGGCGGCCCGTGAGGTTCTCAGCCGGACCATGAACGACCAGATCGACCGCCGCATGATTGAGGAAGCCATGGTCCGCGAGACGGAAGACGGACGTCGGGAGAACGTGTGAGAGTTACCGGCCTGGCCCGCCGCTACGCCAAGGCGGTGTTTGACGTGGCTCAAGAACATGGTCGAGGAGAGCCCGAGAACTGGCAGGCGCAGCTGCACGGGCTGGCTGCGACGCTTTCTGATGCGGCCCTATTGGAGTCGCTGCGCAGCCCCCGGCTCACGGACGAGCAGAAGGCACGGGCGGTTGAGTCGAGTTTTCCAGGGCTTCGACCCGAATTTCGGAACCTCGTACATCTGCTCGTGGCTCGCCATCGCATTCAGCTCCTGGGGCAGATCAGCGCCGCCTTTGACGAATACGTGGATGAGATGCTCGGCCGCACTCATGCCGATGTGGTTTCGGCGCGTCCATTGGGGCGAGAGGAGCTCACGCTCATCCAGGACACTCTGAATCGGCGCACGGGGCTGGAGGTACGAGTCAGGTCCTCCATCGACGAGAACATCATCGGCGGCGTCGTCATCCGGCTGGGCGACCAGCTCATCGACGCCAGCGTCGTCACCCGGCTGGAACGCCTCCGTCAGCAGCTAGCATAAGAACTGGAGTACGAAGACCATGGCAGTAAAAGCGGATGAGATCAACGCGATTCTGCGCCAGCAGATCGCCGGGTTTGACGCCGGAATCGAAGAGCGCACGGTGGGCACGGTCGTGGACGTCGGCGACGGGATCGCCCATGTCTATGGCCTGCAGGGCGCGCTCTACAACGAGCTGGTCGAGTTTCACGGCACCCTCGATCAGGTCACTGGGCAGCCAATCATGGGGATCGCCCAGAACCTCGAGGAGGACTCGGTCGGCGTAGTGGTCCTCGGCGACTACTCGGGCATCACCGAGGGTGTCGAGGTGCGCAGCACGGGCCGGGTTGTCGAGGTACCTGTCGGCGACGGGTTGTTGGGCCGGATTGTCGACCCTCTCGGCCGTCCGCTGGACGGCAAGGGACCAATCAACACCGACAAATTCCGACCGGTGGAGCGGCTCGCCCCAGGCGTGGTCGTTCGCTCTCCCGTGGATACCCCCGTTCAGACGGGCATCAAGGCCATTGACTCCATGATTCCGATTGGTCGCGGGCAGCGGGAGCTCATTCTCGGCGACCGTCAGACCGGCAAGACTCAGATCGCACTCGATACCATCATCAACCAGAAGGGGCAGAACCTGTTCTGCGTGTACGTGGCCATCGGTCAAAAGTCGTCGAAGGTGGCCGACATCGCCGCCACGCTGGAGCGCTACGGCGCCCTGGAGTACACCGTCATCGTGAGCGCGACTGCCTCTGAGTCGGCGGCCCTGCAGTGGCTGGCGCCCTACGCCGGCACCGCCATTGGCGAGGAGTTCATGGAAACGGGGCGGGATGCGCTGGTGGTCTACGACGACCTGACCAAGCACGCCCAGGCCTACCGGCAAATCTCCCTGCTCTTGCGCCGTCCGCCTGGACGTGAGGCGTTTCCGGGGGACGTCTTCTTCCTCCACTCTCGGCTGCTCGAGCGGTCCGCCAAGCTCAACCAGGACCACGGCGGCGGCTCCCTTACGGCCCTACCGATCATCGAGACACAGGCCGGCGACGTCTCGGCCTACATCCCCACCAACGTCATCTCGATCACCGACGGCCAGATCTACCTCGAGAGCGACCTGTTCTACTCGGGCATTAGACCTGCGCTCAACGTCGGCACCTCGGTATCCCGCGTCGGCGGTGCCGCGCAGACAAAGGCCATGCGGCAGGTGGCCGGCGCACTACGTTTGGACCTGTCACAGTACCGCGAGCTGGCGGCGTTCGCACAGTTCGGCTCTGACCTCGATCGAGCCACTCAGGCCCGGCTCAATCGAGGACAGCGAGTGACCGAGGTCCTCAAGCAGCCGCAATACGCGCCGCTCCCGCTCCACCAGGAGGTGGAGGTCATTTACGCCGCCGTCAACGGATACCTCGATGCCATTCCCATTGACCGCATCGCGGAGTGGGAGTCCGGCTTCTACCGTTTCATGGACTCCAGCCATCCCGAGATCGGTAAGGCCATCGAGGACGAGAAGCAGCTGTCCGAGCAGATGGAAACCGCGCTGAAGGACGCTATCAAGGAATTCAACTCGACTGTGCAGTTCGCCGACGAGGCGGCCTAGCACCACTCGACAACAAAGCGGTGCGGCTTGCAGCCGCTCCGTGACGACCAACGGACCAGGAAAGGGGTAGGGATTGGCGAGCCGCCGCGAAATTCGACGCCGCATACGAAGCGTCAAGAATCTCGCCCAGATTACCAAGGCCATGCAAATGGTCGCCGCCTCGCGCATGCGCAGGGCCCAGGCACGGGTGCAGGGCGCGCGCCCCTACTCTGAAGCCATGCGGGATGTCGTGGCTCAGCTGGCGGCCCGCAGCGGAGCCATGGAGCACCCGCTCCTGCTCGCGCGCGAGGTCCGGGCCGCCGAGATCGTGGCGATCACGCCGGATCGAGGACTGGCCGGGGCCATGATCCCCAACGTTCTGCGCGCCCTCGCGCGCGAGGTTGACGGATCGGACGTTCCCGTTCGAGTCATCGCCGTGGGAAGAAAGGGGAACAGCTTCGCCGCCCGGGCGCACATGAACCTGGTTGCGGGCTTTACCGATCTCGGAGATCATCCGGTTCTGGCCGATATCCGGCCGGTGGCCAATCAGGTGCTCGAGGATTTCTCCTCCGGCAAGGTTGACCGGGTCAATCTGCTTTACAGCCGGTTCGTCAGCACCCTCCGTCAGACGCCGGAGGTCATCCAGCTGCTGCCGGCCCAGCCACCCGAGCTCCCCGCGGGGGCCTCGCCGTGGAACTTCGAGCCTGACGAACCGGACCGCGTCCTCGACGTCCTGCTCCCGCGCTACGTCGAGTCACTGATCTATCAGGCGCTCCTGGAGTCCATCGCCAGCTATCAGAGCGCCCAGATGGTGGCCATGAGCAACGCCACCGACAATGCCAACGAGATGGTCGGCGAGCTCACGCTGGACATGAACAAGGCGCGCCAGGCTGAGATCACCAAGGAAATCGCCGAGATCGCGACCGCGGCCGGCGCGGTAACCAGCAGATAACACCACATTCGGAGAACCACGTGACAGAAGTCGCAGATCCTGTCGTGACGACAGCAGAAGAGAACGGGAGCGAGAGCAAGAGCACCGGACACATCGTGCAGATCATCGGCCCGGTGGTGGACGTCGAGTTTACGGAGGGCAATCTGCCCGACATCAACGACGCGCTCGAGGTCCACAACGGCGGTCAGGTCATCACCCTGGAGGTCGCCAACGACCTGGGCAACAACTGGGTGCGCAGTGTCTCCATGCAGCCGACGGATGGTCTAGCGCGGGGCATGGAGGTAATCGACACGGGTAAACCGATCGAGGTGCCGGTGGGCGAAGCCGTCCTGGGTCGGGTATTCAATGTCGTCGGAGAGACCACCGACAATCTCGGACCCGTCAAGACGGATAAGCGACTGCCGATTCACCGCCGTCCGCCCGACCTGACCCAGCAGTCCACAGAGACCCAAATCCTCGAGACGGGTATGAAGGTCATCGATCTGGTGGCTCCATTCGCCAGGGGCGGCAAGGTGGGGGTGTTTGGCGGTGCGGGCACCGGCAAGACCGTCATCATCCAGGAGCTGATCCGCAACATCGCCAGCGAGCACGGCGGCTTTTCCGTCTTCGCCGGAGTTGGCGAGCGGACTCGCGAAGGCAACGACATGTGGCTGGAGATGAACGAGTCGGGCGTCATCGATAAGACCGCTTTCGTCTTTGGTCAGATGAACGAGCCGCCGGGCGCCCGCATGCGCGTCGGCCTGACCGGACTCACCATGGCCGAGTACTTCCGCGACGTCGAGCACCGCGACGTGCTGCTGTTCATCGACAACATCTTCCGTTTCGCCCAGGCGGCCTCCGAAGTCTCGGTGCTCTTGGGCCGGCTGCCGTCCGCCGTCGGCTACCAGCCGACCTTGGGCACCGACATGGGCGAGCTGGAGGAGCGGATCACGTCCACCAAGGATGGGTCCGTGACGAGCTTCCAGGCCGTGTACGTGCCTGCCGACGACTACACCGATCCGGCACCGGCTGCCGTGTTCGCCCACCTCGACTCGACGCTGGCACTCGAACGCTCGATCGTCGAGAAGGGCATCTATCCGGCCATCGACCCGCTGGCCTCGACGTCGACCATCCTTGATCCCAGGATCGTCGGCGAGGACCATTACAACGTCGCGCGCGGAGTGCAGCGGGTGCTGCAGCGCTATCGCGAGCTGCAGGACATCATCGCCATCCTCGGCATCGACGAGCTGTCGGACGACGACAAGCTGATCGTCTCCCGCGCCCGCAAGATCGAGCGCTTCCTTTCGCAGCCCATGTTTGTCGCCGAACGCTTCACGGGACAGAAGGGCGAGTACGTTTCCATCCAGGAGACGGTCCGCGGGTTCAAGGAGATCATCGACGGGAATGCCGACGACCTGCCCGAAAATGCATTCCTCTACGTCGGCACGATCGACCAGGCGCGCGAGAAGGCGGCGCGTTTGGAGCAGGAAAGCCAAGGCTAGCCGCATATGGCAACGATGCAATTCCTGCTGGTCACACCCGACCGGACATTGGTGGACGAGCAGGTGGAAGAGATCCTGGCTCGCGGCATCGAGGGTGAGTTCGGCATCCTGCCGCACCACATGCCTCTCGTGACGCCACTGCCCGTCGGTGAGCTGCAGTACAAGCAGAACGGCGAGTGGCACGTGCTGGCGCTGGGCGGGGGGTTCGTCGAGGTCTTGCCGGACAAGGTGACGGTCGTGGCTGACGTGGCGGAGCGCTCCGACGAGATCGACCGGGAGCGGGCCGAAGCGGCGAAGCGCAGGGCGGAGGCGGCGCTCAGTGAGGCGGCCGCGGGCCAGGCACAGGCGGAGGCCCAGGCGGAGCTACAGCGAGCACTGCTGCGGCTACAGGTGGCGCGCCGGCATCGAGAGGGCCGCGCGCCTGGTCAGCCACTCACCGGCCGCGGCCCCGGCAGCCAGCTCTAGCGTGTTCGGCAAGCAGATCGGGATCGATCTCGGCACGCACAGCCTGCTCATCTACATCCGCGGACGCGGGATCGTGCTCAACGAGCCTTCAGTCGTCTCAGTCACAGAGAACAACCGCATCGTGGCCGCCGGCGATGAGGCACGGCAGATGATCGGCCGCACTCCCCAGAGCGTCACTGTCGTTCGACCCATGCGAACCGGAGTCATCGCCGACTACGTGCGCACCGAGGGGATGCTGCGCTACTTTCTGCGACGGGTCATCGGCTCGGTCTCGATGTTCAAACCCGAGGTCATGATCAGCATCCCCGTGGGCATCACCAGTGTGGAGAAGCGAGCCGTGCACGACGCGGCCGTGCAGGCCGGGGCCAAACGGGCCTTCCTCATCGAATCGCCCATCGCCGCCGCAATCGGCGCCAACGTTCCCATCGCCTCGCCGGCTGGGAATCTGATCGTCGACATCGGCGGCGGCACGACCGAGGTCGCGGTCATCAGCCTGAACGACGTGGTCCTCTACAAGACGGTTCGGATGGGTGGCATGTATATCGACGACGTCATCGTCAGCCATATCCGCAAAAAGCACGGGTTGATGATTGGAGATGCCACGGCTGAGGAGGTGAAGCATCAGATCGGCAGCGCCTTGCCCTTGGAGGAGGAGCTGGTGATGGAGGTGCGCGGCCGTGACCAGCTCACGGGCCTCCCGAAGTCGATACCCATCGGAACCAACGAGATCGTCGAAGCCATCGCCGATCCCCTTTCGACCATCGTCGACACGGTTCGCACGGTCCTTGAGGACACTCCGCCACAGCTGGCATCCGACGTCATGGATCGGGGAATGGTGCTCACCGGCGGCGGAGCGATGCTTCGTAACCTCGACGCCATGCTCACCCGCGTCACCGACGTCCCCTGCCACGTATCCGAGTATCCGCTGTACTGTGTCGCCGTCGGAACCGGGAAGGCATTGGAGAACTACGACTCGTTCAAGAGCCATCTGGCATAGCGGGAGTTTCGGGTTTCGAGTTTGGAGTTTCGAGTTGCTGCTCGAACCACTGATGGCTTGGGCGCCTTCTTGAGGATCATTCGGGAGACCAACGGGTCAGGAAGTCGAGGACGGTCTCGGCGAAGATGCCGAATCGAGTGACCGGGACGTCGTGATCTGCGCCTGGGAAGACGCATAGCTCACTGCGCTCGATTGTGCGGAACATCTCCGCGGCCTCCTCGATGCGGACCACGTCGTGGTCGCCCAGGCAGATCAGTGTTGGCGTCTCTATGCGGCGAAGCCGATCCGGCGTCAGCCCGTAATCCGTCAGCCAGAGGTTGGCGACCTGCTGGATCACGGCCTTCCATCCGCCCTTGCTGCGGGGATTGACAGTCGAGCGCATCTCGGCCAGTCGGCGTGGATGTTCCGCCTCCCGCCGGTCGAAGTCCACCTGTCCCCGGGAGTCGAGGCATAACAGCTCGCGAGTGAAGCTCCGAAGCTCCTCGGTGACTCGCGGAAGCACGCCACAGACCACAATCGCCGAGCAGAGCGTGGGATAGCGGATGACCAGCTCGATGGCAGTTTGGCCGCCATCGCTCCAGCCGATGATCGCCGGCCGTCTCAGCCGGAGCTGTGATACCAGCCGGACCACGTCCTCCGCCAGGCGGCCGTAGCTCATCGTCTCTGCAGGGTTGGGCGTTCCGCCGTGCCCTCGATGGTCGACGGCGATGACGGTGTGGGTAGCGGCGAATCGTTTTGGGAGCTCTCCCCAGGACGAGCTGGTGGCCAGCCCGCCCGCCAGCAAGATCAGGGCAGGACCTGCTCCACTTCGCTCGTAGTGAAGCCGGAGGTTATCTGACGCGATGGCCACGTTGGAAGCTA
>DASRCF010000098.1:0-13000 GCA_035653255.1 Chloroflexota bacterium | reverse complement strand
GGATAGACGCCCGTAGGACGGGAACTTGTGGACGTCGAAGTAGACGTTGCCGCCCACCTCGTATGCGTATCCCTTGTCGATCAGACGGGATGCGAGATCGATCATCTCTGGGATGTATGCCGTGGCTCGTGGCCGGTGGGTGGGAGGCAGAATGTTCAGGCGAGCCTCGTCCTCGATAAAGCGCTGAGTGTAGAACTCGGCGATCTCCTCCGGGCTCTTGTGCTCCTCGGCGGCCGCCGCCTCGATGCGGTCGGCGCCGCTCTCGGCCACTTCGTCGCGAAGGTGTCCCACGTCGGTGATGTTCTTGGCCAGACTCACCTGATAGCCGTTGTACATCAGCACGCGATGCAGGATGTCGGACGTCAGGAAGGAGCGCATGTTTCCGATGTGAGTGAAGTGGTAGACGGTCGGCCCGCACGTATACATGAGGACCTGAGGCGGCCGCAGGGGCTTGAATTCCTCGACCCGGCGAGTGAGCGTGTTGTACAGTCGAAGAGGCAAGCGCTGCTCTTCGTCCGGCGCTGTCATGGAGTCATTGTACAGAGGCGGTCGTCTGGCTCATGGATCGATCCGTTCCACTGGACCCGGGGCAGTGAGCATGCGCGACCTGAGTGTCCCCAACGCCTTTTCCGGAAGCCGGACGCGCGAGGACGGCCGCCGAGACGCTCCCACCCGAGAGCTTGCCCTGCTGCTGGGCGGAGGACTCGTGACCCTCGCCGTCTGGGTGGTGGTTCTCCTAACGCTGAGCCCGGCGCGCCTGCTTACGTACCTGGCGTTCTTCGTGCCGCTCTGGCTCGCGGTGACCGGCCTCGGAGGCGCCGCATCCTTATGGCTCCGCACCCACCAGGGAGCCGGTTCGCCTGGCGGCAACTTTTCGGTTATCCGCAGGCCGGCGATGGTGGCCACGTTCCTGGTCACGAATCTGGCCCTGCTCGCCGGCCACCACTGGAGCCTTGTCTGGCTGGTCGTCCTCTCGGTAGTGCTGCTGGCCTACGAGGCGTACACCTGGTCAACGAGCGCCTGAGCACCACTCCGACTTGTGTTGGAAGTGAGCCATCAGGATCCGCCGGGTGGGCCATGGGGCGGCCTGGCCGGTATGCTGACTTACCGGCTGTGGACCCCACCGACGAAGGCATCCTCCGCGTCATGGGAACGGGACTTCGAGACGCGGCCATCGCCACCCATCTGAGCTGGAGCGCTCACAACGTCAAGCGCCGGATCGAGGCCGTCATGCGGCGCCACGAGCTGCAAACCCGATTCCAGCTCGGTCTCTGGGCCCACGACTACGGCTACTCCCGGCTCGACTCCGAGTAGCCCCTGAGACATCACTCGTAGCTCGACTAACCGCGCGGCTCGCCGGTCGTCCGCAGCCTTGACCTCCGCGACATTCCGAGCCCACAGCCCAGCCGAGTGGTGGCTGCCTGCGAGCAGAGGCTCCGGCCGGCTTCCGATCCGCCAACTTCGACCCTTTAGACTTTCGACTTTAACTCTAAACTCTCGACCTTCGACTTTCGACCCTAGACTTTCGACTTTCGACCGTTGACCTTAGACTTTAGACTTTAGACTTTCGACCCTAGACTTTCGACTTTCCACCCTCAACTCGAACACTGTCGACTGGAATAATGGTGAGGCAGGGAGGAGGGCGTCTTGAAGCTGCAAGAGTACATGTCCAAGGATCTATTGCGACAGGGCGGAATCGCCGTGCCCGCCGGTCGTGTCGCGGAGACTCCGGACGAAGCGGCCCAGATCGCGCATGAGCTGGGCGGCCGGGTCGCGGTCAAGGCTCAAGTCCTCGTCGGTGGCCGGGGGAAAGCCGGCGGCATCAAGGTGGCTGACTCTCCAGAGGAGGCTCGCCAGGCCGCCCAGCAGATTCTGGGCATGGACCTCAAGGGCCTGACGGTCAAGAAGGTGCTGGTCGAGCAGGGCATCGACATCGACGTCGAGTACTACGCCGGCATCACCGTCGATCGCTCGCAGCAGTCCATGGCGCTCATGCTGAGCGCCATGGGTGGGGTGGACATCGAAGAGGTGGCGCGTGACCACCCCGAGGCCATCCAAAAGGTACGAATCGATCCGGGATACGGCCTGCGACCCTTCCAGTGCATGCAGGCAATGTATGCCGGTGAGTTCGGCGGTCCGATCAACGAGCTGGCCGGCATCGTCACCCGTTTGGCCTCAATCGCGGAAGCCGACGACGCCGTGCTGGCTGAGATAAACCCGTTGGTGGTGACGAAGGACGGCCGTGCCATGGCGGCCGACGCCAAGATCGAGATCGACGACAGCGCGCTGTTCCGCCACCCGTCGCTCGCGCCCTACAAGGACGAGGCTGGGGACGATCCCATCGAGCTGTACGCGGCCCGCCATGGACTGCCCTACGTGAAGCTGGACGGCAATATCGGGGTGATCGGGAACGGCGCCGGACTGGTGATGATGACCCTCGACATCGTTCGCCAGGTCGGCGGCAGGCCGGCGAACTTCCTGGATATCGGTGGAGGAGCCAGAGCCGACGTGGTGCGCAAGGCCATAGAGATCGTGCTGATGGACGGCAAGGTCGACGGCATCGTCATGAACATCTTCGGCGGAATTACGCGAGGCGACGAGGTGGCCAAGGGATTGCTGGAGGCGGCATCGACGATGGCCGTCCGCGTTCCGATCGCCATTCGCCTTGCCGGCACGAGAGCCGAGGAGGGCCAGGAGCTGCTCATCGGGAGCCCCTTTGAACCGGTGGGCGACGTCGCCAGCGCCGCGCGAGCAGTCATGGCCCGCGCCGGCTCCGCCACGGTACCGGCCGGCTCATGAGCATCCTCATCGACGACCGGACGAAGCTGCTCGTCCAAGGCATTACGGGCCGCGAGGGCAACTTCCACACCACTCAGATGCAGGCTTTCGGGACCAATGTCGTCGCCGGCGTAACGCCTGGCAAGGGCGGATCGACCAGCGCCGGCGTGCCGGTCTTCAACTACGTGGAAGAGGCGGTCCGGGAGACCGGCGCCAATGCCTCGGTGGTCTTTGTTCCCGGCCGGTTCGCAGGCGATGCGGTGATGGAGGCGGCCGCGGCCGGTGTCGAGCTGATCGTCGCCATCAGCGAGTGGATTCCCGTCCATGACAGCATCGCGGCCATCACCTTCGCGCGCTCCCACGGCGCCCGTGTCATCGGTCCCAACTGCCCAGGTCTAACCAGCGCCGGCAAGGCCAAGATCGGCATCATGCCCAACTACCTCTTCCAGGAGGGCCGGGTCGGCGTGGTTTCGCGCAGCGGCACGCTCACCTACGAGATGGTGGACGAGCTGTCCAGCCGTGGCGTGGGCCAGTCGACGGTTGTGGGGATCGGGGGCGACCCGGTGATCGGAACCAGCTTCCTCGACGTCGTGACGCTGTTCGACGCCGACCGGGACACTGATCTGGTGGTGTTGATCGGCGAGATCGGCGGGCGCGACGAGGAAATCGCCGCCGAGTACATCGCCGGCCGCCAGGGAAAGCCGGTCCTGGGGTTCATCTCCGGGCGAACGGCTCCTCCGGGAAAGCGCATGGGCCACGCCGGCGCCATCATCACGGGCGGCGAGGGAGGGCCGGAGCACAAGGTGGATGCTCTGCGCCGTGCGGGAGTCCAGGTTTTCGATACACTGGGAGCGCTGGCCGATCGGGCCGCGGAAGTCGTGGGCGCGACGGCCGCGGTGTGACCGTGGGCGACGCCGCCGGTGAACGGGCGGCGCAACCCAAACAGTATTACGACCTAGAGGACGCCTCGCGACGGGCGCCGCCGGGAGAGTTTCCCTATACCCGTGGTCTGCGCGAGCAGGTCTACGGCTCACGCCTCTGGACCATGCGGCAGTATTCCGGCTATGCCACGGCGGAGCAGACCAATGCTCGCTTCCGGTACCTGCTTCAACAGGGCCAGACCGGTCTCAGCACGGCGTTCGACCTACCCACGCAGATGGGCTTCGACTCCGATGCTCCACAGGCGAAGGGTGAGGTCGGCAGGGTGGGCGTGGCCATCGACACGCTGGCGGATATGGAGGAGCTGTTCCGCGAGATCCCGCTCGACCGTGTCAGCACCTCGATGACCATCAATGCCACGGCCGCCTGCCTCCTGCTGCTGTACCAGCTTGTGGGTGAGCGGCAGGGAGTCGAGGGGAGGCAGCTCAGCGGCACCGTGCAGAACGACATTCTGAAGGAGTACGCGGCGCGCGGTACCTACATCTACCCGCCGCAGGCTTCGATGCGGCTGGTCACCGACCTCCTCAGCTATGCCTCGCGCGAGATACCCTCCTGGAACACGATCTCGATCAGCGGATACCACATACGGGAGGCCGGGTCGACGGCAGCGCAGGAGCTCGGGTTCACGTTTGCCAACGCCATCGCGTATGTGGAAGCTGCCCGCGACGCCGGCATGCAGGTGGATGATTTTGCTCCACGGCTCTCGTTCTTCTTCAACGTCCACAACAACCTGCTCGAGGAGGTGGCCAAGTTCCGTGCGGCGCGAGAGATCTGGGCGACGATCATGCGCGAGCGCTTCGCGGCTTCCAATCCACGCAGCCTGATGCTGCGATTTCACGCCCAGACCGCCGGTTCCACGCTCACCGCTCAGCAGCCCTTGAACAACGTCGTCCGGGTATCCCTGCAGGCGCTGGCCGCGGTGCTCGGCGGCGCCCAGAGCCTCCACACCAATAGCTATGACGAAGCGCTGGCGCTGCCCACTGAGGACGCCGCGACTCTGGCCCTTAGAACGCAGCAAATCATCGGTTATGAATCGGGCGTTCCGCCGGTCTCCGATCCGGTCGGTGGATCCTACTATCTCGAGCACCTGACGGACCGGCTGATGGAAGAGGCGCAGGCACTGATTCAAGACGTGGACGAGCAGGGTGGAGCGGTCGCGGTCATCGAGTCGGGCTGGATGCAGGAACAGATCGAACAGGCGGCGTACGAGGCTCAGCGGGCGGTTGACGATGGTTCGGCGGTGGTCGTCGGCGTCAACCGCTTCGTTCAGGAGTCGGCTTCCCCAATCGAGATTCTGCGCCAGGATCCCGAGGTGGAAGCGCGACAGATCGACCGCCTCAACAGGGTGCGGCGGGAGCGAGACTCGAGCGCCGTCGAGCACAGCCTGCGGCGCTTGGCGGAAGAGGCCAGGTGCGGCGGCAACCTGCTCTATCCCATGAAGGAGGCACTCGCGGCCTACGCCTCCATCGGGGAGGTGTCGGACGCCCTGAGGAGCGTCTTCGGAACCTACCATGGCGAGTGAGGGCGATCGTTTGACGACGCAGTGGTGTTCGATGAAACTGCAGGGGCTCGGACTGCGCTGGGGGGCCCGGTAATGACATCCGATCCACTGGAGAGGCTGCGCAGCCTCGGCCGGGAGGCGGTGCATCCCGCCGGAGAAGAGGCATCCAAGAAGCAGCACGAGCGTGGCAAGCTCCTGGCCCGGGAGCGCATCGAGCTTCTGCTCGACCCCGGCTCCTTCGTGGAGCTGGACCGCTTTGCGGTTCACCGCACCTTCGAGTTCGGCCTGGACGAGCGCCGCTACCTGGGCGATGGTGTGGTCACCGGCCACGGATTGATCGACGGGCGCAAGGTCTTCGTCTTCTCCCAGGACTTCACCGTCTTCGGGGGGTCTCTGGGCGAGGTCTTCGCCGAGAAGATCGTCAAGATCATGGACCTGGCGATGCGGTTCGGGTGTCCTCTGATCGGCATCAACGACTCCGGAGGAGCACGTATCCAGGAGGGCGTCGTCAGTCTCGGCGGCTACGCCGAGATCTTCTTTCGAAATGTCATGGCTTCCGGCGTAATCCCACAGATATCCGTCATCGCCGGACCGTGCGCCGGTGGTGCGGTCTACTCGCCCGCCATCACCGACTTCATCGTCATGTGCGAGGGCATCTCCTACATGTTCATTACCGGTCCGGACGTCGTGAAGGCGGTCACAGGGGAGGACGTGACCTTCGACCAGCTCGGCGGCGCCGCGACCCATACCGAGCGCAGCGGGGTGGCCCATCTGGCCGCGTCGACCGAGGAAGAGGCCTTTCATCAGGTGCGCTCGCTGCTCTCATTTCTGCCGTCGAACAATGTCGACGAGCCCCCGTTCGAGGTCGCTGAAGATCCGCCGGACCGCGACTGTCCTGAGCTGACGGACATCATCCCGCGGTCGCCCAACAAGCCCTATGACATGAAGGCAGTGGTGACCGCGGTGGTCGACGACGGCGACTTCTTCGAGCTTCAGGAACGCTACGGCATGAACATCATCACGGGCTTCGCACGGCTCGCGGGCCATCCCATCGGCATCGTGGCCAACCAGCCCAGCCACCTGGCCGGCGTGCTGGACATCGCCGCGTCAGAGAAGGCGGCTCGCTTCGTTCGCACCTGTGACTGCTTCAACGTTCCACTGCTCACCTTCGTTGACGTCCCTGGCTTCCTACCGGGGACAGGCCAGGAGTACGGCGGCATCATCCGCCACGGCGCCAAGCTGCTATTCGCCTTCGCCGAGGCGACGGTCCCGAAGCTGACGCTGATCACCCGCAAAGCCTACGGCGGCGCCTATGACGTCATGTCGTCAAAGCACATCCGGGCCGATTTCAACTTCGCCTGGCCCTCGTCGGAGATCGCGGTCATGGGACCGGATGCCGCGGTGCGCATCATCTTCCGGCGAGAGCTGGATTCCGCTGCGGACAAGCAGGCACGCGAAGGGGCGCTGGTCGAAGAATACCGGGAGCGCTTCGCCAACCCGTACACCGCTGCCGAGCGAGGCTACATCGACGACGTTATCGAGCCTCGCCAAACCCGGGCAGTCTTGAGCAAGGCTCTCGAGACGGCACTATCCAAGCGTGCCGCCCTTCCGCCCAAGAAGCATGGCAACATTCCACTCTGAGCCTCCGCCCAATGCGGAGGAAGCAGCCGCCATAGCGGTCGCCATTGAGTCATGGCTTTCCTCTCAGGTCGAGGTCGAAGCACCGCCCGCTCCATCCGCCTGGACTCGTGCCGGACGTGATGAGGCCTTGAGCCGCAGGCCGGAGCCGGGACGCCCGTTTGCGTCGCTGGGCTTGTCGTTATACTGAGTGCGTGAATGCGCTCCGATCGCGGAGGAACACCGCGAAGAGGGCGCACTCCGACATCTTGTAGCTCATGCAGGGCGACGTAAGGAGTAAGCACCGTTGTCTACCGGAACCATCAAGAAGCTCGTTCGCGACCGTGGGTTTGGCTTTATCGAGGAGCCGACCGGCCAAGATATCTTCTTCCACGCCTCGGGCGTTCAGGGCATCCCGTTCGATGAGCTCGAAGAAGGCGAAATGGTCGAGTACGATGCCGAGTCGGACACGAAGGGGCGCGGCCAGCGGGCCGTCAATGTCCGGCTTGGAGGAACTCCAGCCTAGATTCGAGTAGTTCCGAGGACGGCCGCCGTCCGGCGTGGGGAAAGCATGGGCACTGGTGTCGTATCCTGGCCTCAGCTGCTCAGCCTATCCCGGATTCTGGCGGCCGTTCCCGTTGCCGCTCTCATCTTTCGCGGTGACTCGACCTCCTACCTGATCGCCGCCGCCCTCTTCGCGGTGGCCTCGCTGACCGACCTGCTTGACGGTCCCCTCGCGAGGCGGGGCCAGACAGTCGGTCCGCTGGGAATCTACCTGGATACCACGGCGGATAAGGTCCTGGTAAGCGTCGTCCTCGTCGGCCTGTCTGCCGTGCACCTGGTCGACGCCTGGATGACGATGGTCATCGTCGCGCGCGAGTTCTTGGTGCTGGGGATTCGGACTCTCGCCGGGGCTCAGGGCTTCGTCGTGTCACCCAACCTGGCCGGCAAGGTCAAGGCCTTCGTCACCATGGCCGCCATCGTCATTGTGCTGCTGTGGGCTGCCGCCGAGCAGGGCGGATTCGGCATGAGCGGCTCAGCTCTCAATACAGCCCGGTCCGTCGCCTGGTCGGCCATGGCTCTCGCGACTGTGCTGACGCTGTGGTCGGGCATCCAGTATCTCGTCGACGCGCGTCCGTTGTACTCCGGAGGGGCGGCTCGCGGCTCCTCGACGTCCAGAGCCTCCACTCAATCCGAGGCTCGTTCGGCGGCAGGCGGCGTTGAGCCGCCGCATTGAGTCATACCGCCTCCTTAACCGTCGCTCTGGCCGCCCTGGCCTATCTTGTCGGGTCGATTCCGTTTGGTCTTCTGCTGACGAAAGCCGTGGCCGGCCGAGATGTGCGCCGTGCCGGAAGCGGCAACATCGGCGCCGCCAATGTTTCCCGGGTGGCGGGGTACCCAGCCGCCGTCGCGGTGCTGATCCTGGATGCGGTCAAGGGCTTGATCCCGGTGCTCCTGGGTCGCACGCTGGGGCTGGAGGCCTGGGAGCTGGCTCTGGTCGGAGGCATCGCCGTGATCGGTCACGACTTTTCCATCTTCCTCCGGCTTCGGGGAGGCAAGGGAATAGCCACCACGGTAGGCGTTGCCCTGGGATTGCTGCCGCCGGCGGGGCTGATCGTGGCCGTCATATGGTTGGTGATTCTCGGAATCTTCCGGATATCGTCCGCCGCCTCGATCATCGCCACCCTACTGCTGCCAGTGGTGATCGCCATCCTCGATGGCCCGGCGGAGTACGTCGCGCTGACCTTTGGCCTGGCACTGCTGGCTCTCTACACCCACCGAGATAATCTCCTGCGCCTGTCTCGAGGCGCCGAACAGGGGACAGGCCGCGCAGCCGGCCGAGACTGACCTCCGGGTGGCAGTCCTCGGCACGGGAGGCGTGGGTGCCTTCACGGGCGGGCTGTTGGCGGCCGCCGGACTCGACGTGACCCTCATCGGACGGGCACGGCGCCTGGAGCCGGTGAGGACGGGCGGCATGACCATCCGGCGTCCGCAGCGAGCCCCGATCCACGTCAGGCCTCGTGTCGTGCTCGACGGTGAGCGGGTAACCGAGAAGTTCGAGGTGGTCCTCCTCTCGGTCAAGGCGTTTGACGTCGAGGCTTCGATCCCGATGGTCGAGCAGCTGCTCGAGCCCACCGGTACCGTCGTTGCACTGCAGAACGGGGTGGGCTCCGACGCCGCGCTGCTGGACCGACTGGGCAGGGACGCCGTGGTCGCGGGCACGCTCACGGCCAGCGTTGCACTCGATCACGAAGGCAACGCCATCCAATACAACCGCCGGGGCGGTTTCGCCTGGGCATCGTACGGCGTGATGTCCTATGGGCCGGATCTCGGGGGATGGTTCCAGCGGGCGGGGCTGCAGGTCGCGCACGTCGACGGCGCGCTGAGCTTACGCTGGTCGAAGCTGCTCCTCAACGTCCTCGGTGCGGCACAATCCGCAATCCTGGGGCTTCCCGTCGCCGTTGTGATGCAGGGTACCGCCGGGTTCCGGATCGAACAGCTGGCGTTCCGCGAGACCCTGGCTGTGATGCGGGCGCTGCAGGTCTCCGTCTGCGACCTGCCCGGCTATCCGGCCCGGCTGGCTGCCGCGGCGATGCGGCTTCCTGCGCCAGTCGCCCAGAAGCTCCTGGCAGGGCGAGTCGGGTCGGGCAGGGGAGGAAAGGCACCGGGACTCGCCGCCGATGTTGCCTCCGGACGCGGGAGGACCGAGATCGACTACCTCAGCGGCGCCGTCGTCGATGCTGGGAACCGCCTTGGGGTCCGCACGCCGATCAACGCGGCCCTGACCACCCTCGTGCGGGCCTTGGAGAAGGGCGAATCTCCGCCCGCAGGCCTCCGCACCTCGGCCGACCTTTTAGCCCACGTCACCGAATCGGGAACGGCCCCTACTGATATCGAATAGCCGCCTTCCACCCCGTTTACCCACTCACGCTCGGCGCACAACCCCTCGCCCCGGCGCGCCGGGACATCACGATCGCCCGGGCCCCCGACCGGCGAAGGACGCCATTGTGCGCTTGGGACACCGCGATCGTCAGCCCACGCGGGCGCGCTCGTGACCTTGCGAGCCCCTACAAGACCTCTGTCTGCAAGGTGGGGGATGCCGGGATATCGCTGGTAGGGGCTTCCGACGAAGGAGGACGCCCGCGTGTGCGCATCCGGTCCGCGAACGGTACATCGGTAGCCCCACGCGGGCGCGCTCGTCACCTCGCGGGCCCCTACATGACCTCCGTCTGCAAGGTGGGGGATGCCGGGATATCGGTGGTAGGGGCGTCCGACGCAGGAGGACGCTCGCGTGTGCGCATCCGGTCCGCGAACGGTACAGGCGTAGCCCACGCGGGCGCGCTCGTGACCTCGCGGGCCCCTACCAGCGATATCTCTACAAGACCTAGGGGCGCGTGATGCGGTCGGATAGGTTAGCGCAGGGAGGTAACCCAGCGGGCCGTCCACGGCTCGAGGCCCAACTCCTCGAGACGGAAGAGATCCCGCCGGACGATCGCCTCGGCTTCCTCTGGCGTGAGATCGAATCCCCGCAAGGCTTCGGTGGGGCGAGTCTGGGCATAGTAACGGAAGTCGCGGTCGGTCATCATTCTGGTGACTGCCTGCTGCAGACCCTCTGCGCTCAAAAGTGGCTCTCTCCAGTCGTCGTCATTGGATTCTACGAGAGAACGTTCGAGCTTCTTCACTGGAGCGTCTGCCAAGCTCACCCGCACCGTTGCCCCCCGTTCGTCGTTCGACGTTCAACGTTCGACATCACCTGTCGTCTATCCTCAGTGAGAGTGCACCGGCACCGGAGGGTGGACCATTTTCAAGAGCGGCGCAGCCGTGTTCCTATTCCCCGGCCAGGGATCGCAGCGGGCGGGCATGGGCAAGGACATTGCGGAGGCCTATCCGGACGTCGCCGGCCGAACCTTTCACACTGCCGACGAGGTGCTGGGCCTGCCGATTTCCCGTCTCTGCTTTGAGGGCCCCGAGGACATGCTTCTGCGTACGGAGAACACCCAGCCTGCGCTGTTCACCACGTCGGTCGCGCTGCTGCGCGTCTTGAAGCATCTCGGACTCGGTCCTCAGGCTGCCGCCGGCCACAGCGTGGGAGAGTATGCCGCGCTGGTGGCCGCCGGAGCGATCGAGTTCGAGGATGCGCTGCCCGTGGTCCGCCGGCGAGGAGAGTTGATGGCGAACGCGGTGGAGGAGACGCCGGGGGCGATGGCGGCGTTGATCGGAGCCGACCCAGAGGCTGTAGCGGACATTTGCGGTGAAGCGTCGGTCTCCGGCATCGTCGAGCCCTCGAACATCAATGCTCCCAACCAGATCGTGGTCTCAGGCGAGGTTTCAGCCGTCGATCGCGTTCAGGAGATCGCAAAGAGCCGCGGAATCCGGGCCGTGCGGCTCAACGTCAGCGCCCCCTTCCATTGCCGACTGATGGAGCCCGTCCGGGCTCAGCTCGAACCGTCGCTCATGGCGCTGCGCGTCTTGGATCCGGAAATCCCCGTCGTCGCCAATGCCACCGGCGACTACGTGACCACCGCCTCGGAGATCAGATCGGCTCTCCTGGACCAACTCGCGGCGCCTGTTCTCTGGAGCCGGAGCATGGAGCGTCTCCTGCGCGACGGCTACTCGAAGTTTGTCGAGGTTGGCCCGGGTCGCGTCTTGGCCGGCCTGATGCGCGCCCTGGACCGACGGGTCTCAGTCTCGGCTGCCGGCGATCAGAGCGAAATCGGTGAGCTGATGGGAGCGACGGAGTAGCTCCAGGTCGGCCGGAGTATCGAGGTCGGTGGCCCAGCCCCGGCTGTCGATGGCCACGGCCGATCCGCCCGCTGCGCGAATCAGCGCCAGGTGACGGTCTGCGCTGCGCCTGCCGAACGCCGGCTGGATGAGGGTGGCTGGTCGCAAGGCCAGGCCTCCCGTTCCCCCATCTTTCGCCGGGGCGACGACTCCTCCCGAAGCGGGTGGAAGCGCGGCCAACAAGCGCTCGACGTCGGCCGGCGAGAGGTGAGGCAGGTCGGCTGGAGCCACCAGCGCGGCGGCGAAGCCCTGGTCCCCCACCCACGCGAGGGCCTGCCGAAGCCCCTGATTCAGGGTGCGCCCGGTATCAAGGAGCCTCCGTCCTACGCCGGGATCAGCTCGTGCCAGCACGAAGACGGCGTCAATAGGCTCGGCGCGCTCAAGCGTCGAGACGACGTGTCGTAGCACGTCGAGCGCCAGGCGCCGGCGCTCGGCGTCGTCAAGCACCTCTCGAAGCCGGCTCTTTCCCTCCGGAGGAGCTTTGAAGGGGACGATGGCGGCAATCATCCTACTGCCTCCACCACGAATCGAGCCAATCTGCGTTTGGACTCCAGGTCCGGCATCAATGTATCGGTGCTGGCAGCTCTCATGCCCGTGGCTTCGACCTGGGAGACGGCGTCGGGGTCACGGCTATCGACGACCAGCAGGTCGAGGAAGGAGGCGTAGGCTGCCGCCACCCCGGAGGCGCTCGGCTCGAGGGCGACCGCCCGCATCAGCTGGGCTGCGGGGCCGCTCACCGCCTCTCCGCCGACGATCGGACTAACACCCACCTTCGACGCCGCTGCAGACTTCAGGAGCCCCTGGACTCCCGGTATCGCGAGAATCGGTCCGATACTCACGACGGGGTTCGATGGGGCGACGACGATGACGCCGGCGCTGAGGATGGCCTCGCGAACCTCATCGTCGATGGCCGCTGCCTCCACCTGCCGGTGCTCAACCTCCAAGGGAGGGTCGGCATAGCCGCGCAGGACGAAGTACTCCTGGAAGGGAAGCCAGCCGGCATCCAGCCGAATCCACGTCCTCACCGACTCATTGCACATGGGGATGATACGTGGGCGCACGCCCAAGCTCTTCCGGAGTGTCTCCGTGACCTCGGTCAAGCTCAGACCCGACCGCAGTAACGATGTTCGCATGAGGTGCGTCGCCAGGTCCCGATCGCCCACGCGAAACCAATCCGGCTGGCCATAGCGGGCAAGCATTTCGAGGGCCTGGAACGTATCACCCGACAGACCCCAGCCGGTCTCGGGATTGGCCATTCCGGCGAGCGTGTACATGACGGTGTCGAGATCCGGGCTCACGTGCAGCCCGAACAGATCGAGGTCGTCGCCCGTGTTGACGATCACCGTGAGTGCGTCGTCCGGAAACTCGGTTGCGAGGCCAAGA
>DASRCF010000097.1:0-2518 GCA_035653255.1 Chloroflexota bacterium | reverse complement strand
AAGCTTCCAAGTGGACCGGATCGTTCGCGGCTCAATCTACATTGATGCGATGACGCTATCGGTATACGGCAGCATACAGCCCGGCAAGCTTCGGGCCGCTGCTCGACGGAGCCGTGAAAGGCAACGCGGGGGCTGACGGTCTCCTTCAGCGCTTTCAGCTCCTCATCTGGCCGGACAACATCGGCGAATGGCAACCTGTGGGTCGCCCGCTTAGGTCGAGCGACAGGGAGGCGGTCGGCTGCCTCTTCGGAAGGTTGGCGGAGGTGGACCTCGCGAGTGTCGGCGCTGACGGCGGTGGTGAAGAGCGGCGGAAGATCCCGTACCTAGCGTTCGATAACGAGGCCCAGGCGGTGTGGGATGCGTGGCGCGACGGCTTGGAGAGGGGCTGCGAGGCCACGAGTTGGGTCACGCGCCCGCCTTCCGAGCCCATATCGGCAAGTATCGCTCTCTGATTCCTTCGCTTGCACTGCTCTTCCACTTGATCGAGACGGTGATGCAGCGGGAGCGGAGCATCGCGGTCCCCCTCGGCGCCCTGAACCTGGCGATCAGATGGGGTGACTTCCTCGAGGCGCATGCTCGCAAGCTATATGCTCGAGAACTGGCCTTCGGATTCGAGACAGCGGTGGCCCTGCTCGAGCACATTCAGCGCGGCGAGGTCCCTGACGGAAGCACGACCAGAGACATCTACAGGAATCAGTGGCGAGGCCTGTCAGACCGAGACGAGGTCGCTGCGGCCCTCGACATTCTTGAAACGTACGGTTGGGTCATGGTCCAGCGGCACCAAGCGTCACGCGATGGCGGCAGGGCAACGACGCGTGTGCTGGTCCATCCCAAAATGTCGGCCGTCTCTGGGTGCACCGAAACTGCTTATGGAGGGAACTGACGAAACTGACGAGCCCCTCTGTCACGGACGTCGAATCACAGTTGTCAAGCGTCAGCCGAGCGTGCACCGGTTGACGGCTCGAAGAAAGGAGCCTGCGGCATGACGCCCCTTCTCCACTGCCCTCACCGCCAAGGCTGGAGGCACCCGGCCGCCCACCAAGGCTTCGATGCAGCACTAGCCCGGGACTCCGCCCGCGACCGTCAAGGTCTGATGAGCCCCGGTCTTCACAGTCGCGGATGGCGACGAGTATGTAACAGCCTCGTAGTTGCCCCGTCTCGTGAGGGAGCATTGTCATGAGCTGGGACCGGGGGCGCTACTACAGCCGTTCCAAGCGGGTAGATGGCCGCATCGTGCGGCAGTACATCGGATGCGGGCTGTTGGCCGGGCCTCCGCTGATGCCGACGCGCGAAGACGTGAGCTTGCCAAGCGGGAGTGAGAGGCATGACAGGCCTGGTCGCGTAGGCTTACGCTCTCCTCTAGGGCCCTCAGTCGTGTTAGTTCGCATCGCCCAGGGCTGTTGTCGGAAACCATCTGAGGAACCTCGGCTACCATCGTCACAAGCGGGGCGAATGGAGAAGGAGGCGACATGCCGGGTGAAAAAGTCGCCCGTCAGGATATGGGCACGACCGTAAGCGAGTGGCTTTCCGGGGTGCCGGGAGGGGAGGCGTTCATGAGCAAGGTGGGGGCCGCGGAGGGCGGCGATCTCGACGCGCAGACGGAGGTGGGCGCCATGCTTCGAGAGCACCCCGAACTGTGGGCGGCCTTCGAAGGGGTTGAAGCCCAGCTTGTGGAGGCTTGGGCCAATTCGGTTAACTCGGCGAGCTGGGCGACACGGGCCACAGTGACCCTCGGGTGGAGCAGATGCGCGAGGAGTTGGTGAGGGACAACCCCTCGGCCATCGAACGGCTACTCGTTGAGCGAATCTGCATGACCTGGCTGGCACTGCAAGCGGCTGAGCAGGGCTATCTGCGCAAGCTGGACGAGGGCTTGAGCTTTGCTGGTGTGGACTTCTATGACCGTCACCCCAACGCTGCGAATCGGCGCCACCTGGCGGCGATTCGCTCTCTAGCTCAGGTTCGTCGCCTGCAGCTACCTCCCGTCGGCCAGCTCAATATCGGTGCCCAGCAGGTCAGCGTCGCGAACGCACGGTACGGCGCGACCAGCGGAGAGAACGCGACTCGCACCCTAGGCGAGGGCCTGGGGGGGCGATTGGTGTCGATGGTCACACCGGAAGGTGCATACATGGAACCGAATGCTCGCTGGCTGATACCGGAAGGCGAAGCTCTGCCGCCAGCGATAGCGACAGAATATCGACACACAATTATCTGTGGCTGGCAGAGCGCCGAGAGGATGGCAGCAGACTCCTCGCGAATCCAGTGCCGGAGGGTTCGTGGGTTGGTCTGTCGGCGGAGTTGCTCAAGTCGCTCAACCGTCTCTGGTGCGAGCGTCCCGGTTTCACAGAGGCACTCGAACGGCGTCCTCGCCTCGTCACATTTGCGGCGGACGCGATCGTGGTCCATCTACTTCTCGACCAGGTGCTGGACTGGCTGGAAGAGGTTGTAGAAGATCCACATGTCGTCATACAGCGCGTTCACGCGGTCGCACTGGGATCGGGTGTCCATGCGCCAGGGACCA
>DASRCF010000096.1:0-2909 GCA_035653255.1 Chloroflexota bacterium | reverse complement strand
CTGGGGTTACCGTCCGGTCGAGAGTTGACATATAGTTGATTTTACCCGTCAGCCCTGAGGGTTGTGACGGCAACTCAGCTTCGCCGCCCGCTCCCGTGTCGAGATGAGGTCGATGGCTAGGCCTCCGCACACATTCGACCGCCAACAATGTGCCGGAGCGTGCGTCGCACGCTGCCGCTCTCACAAGTACCGTACCCCAACGCTGCACGACCTGGACACAGTACTTGTTCACAATCGATAGATGGTTACCCCGTCGCGGTCGTAGATCGTGGTCATGAAGCGCCTAAACTTCGTGAGGGCGTCAGCGGCGGATGACACATGGGTCGTAGAGCCACAGACCTCTGCCTGCGGGCCCGTGCCATAGGTCTCACGTTCACACGGTCCGACGTATACCAGCCTGACGTGATTCTGAACGAGCTGGCCCTCGGCCACCTTGATGCTCCCGGTAGAGTAAATGCGGTCAACCAGCGCATGCCTGGCGGCCAGGATCGGTAGGAATGTGCGCCACTGCTCTTCATGACCCTGCCAGCCCAGAAGCGTGGGCAGCCCGGTGTAGGTCGACACCCGGCCGAAGAGCGAGTAGTCGCCGCCGACGGCCTCCAGCACGACCGGGTTGCCATGGATGTGGGTCTGCATCCAGCGGATGGCGAAATAGTCCGACCGATCGGTGGAGCGCATCCATTGGAGCCCGTCCAGACCATGCGAGGCCAGCGTAACCGGTCCACCCTGTAGGGCACCGTAGTAGGAGATCGGTGCGAGCACCGTGTACACGCCTCCGACCAGCAGCCCGGACGCGAGCAGCGCCGCCAGCACTAGCCGTCGTTCGGCCTGCTTGACTCCTCCCGGCTTCCATACGCGGTGAGCGGCGTAGGCGGAGGCAAGGCCCAGGAGTATCCAGGCTTGAAAGTAGAACTTGAAGACTGTGTTCATGCGGTAGAAGGGCGTGCCGTCGAATAGATCGCGCACGTAGAGACTCTCGGTTCCCAGGATGACGGCTGCAGCCATGCCGATCAGGAGCAGCCCAAATCTATCCGCCCTGTTGCCGTCGACCTGCCTCGTCCGGAGCAGCGCGGTCACACCCACAATCACGGCCAGAGATCCTGCGGCGACCCACACACCAAACAGCGCTGCCGCCCCCACCAGGAGGACAGGAAGTGCAGCCGAAGTAACAGCCCTCCGAATCTCGGGTGAGAGCGTCATCGCACCAGCCTCGGGGAGTGGCTGTCGCGGTAACAGCACTGTCGACCGAAACGCACCACTCTCCCAGGCAAGCCGGACGAGATAGACGGAAACCAGGATGCAGAAGAATCCGAACATCTGCATGAACTGGCCAGGATTCGTGATCGTGGTGACTCGTCCGATCCCGTTCGTCGGCGATCTGAAGCGGAGATAGAAGGGAATGAAGGCGAGAAAGCTCACCGCACCGAGAGCGACCGCCTCCGTGAGTGCACGACCATAGGTGGAGCGGACAGCCTGGCGCAACCTCGGGTCTCCCGACTCCTGCTGCACTGGATCTGGAGCCCCGCGGGGTCCGCCAAGTTGCCCCGCTTTCCCGAACCGTGGGACGAGGACGGCGACGACGGCCAGGAGGAGGTAGGTCGGGTAGTCCCAGCTATTGGTGGCGGCCAGGGAACCCACAATGATTGCAAGCAGCAGAATCAACGGCGCCGACTGCCTCCCCGAGGCCGGCTCTCGATAGACAAGCGCCAGGGCGCCGGTGATGGCCAGTAGAACCGTGGGGATCGCCAGGACGTGCGGATGGAGGTCGCCGAGGACCAACGAGAAGAACGGGAACTCGTTGATCGTCGTGGCAGCGCCGGGAGCAGTCTCGCCCACGACCCGCGAGCTTTCCCAATACCAGGATGGACTGTTCCATGGAAACTGTCCATGGATTATCTGAAAGAAGAGGCTGTGGTCGTTCCCGAGCAGGACGACGAAGACCGGCCCGAGAACCGCCCAGCGCACACTTCTCGTCAGGTTGAAGGTGATCGAATAGGTCAACGAGACTGCGGCCGCGAAGATCAGCGCCAGAGCCAGGTTGTAGGTAACCCAGGGAACGGTGCCGGCCATGTGCCCGGCCACCGCCATCAGCAGGTAGCCGAAGTAGTAGTAGTTGACCGAGAAGCCCGCCAGCCAGAGGTCCTGAGGAGGGAAGGACGCAGCGTGGCTGGATGCCTGCAGGAGCATCATATCCATTGGCTTCTCAGTCCCCGCTATGTCTGGGTGGAATGAGCGCATGAGGGCCCAGCCGAGGAATGCCGCCACGAAGAGCACCTCCTCCAGCGCTACGATCCGACGCAGCTCCCAAAGCGCGGTCAGTACCTGGCTTCTTAGGGTGATCCAGCTTATGAGTCCAATCATCGCGGCGATCAGCCACATGAACGCGCTGCTGTCGCCCACTGGAAGGACCGACCCGATGAGCCAGGTGATCCAGGTGATCAACAGCAGCCCAACCATCTTCGCGGCGGCATAGCCCCGGTCCGGAAGGATGCGCAAGATCCGGGTGGTTAGCGGAAGGAAAGCCAGGCCGACAATCTCGAGCAGCAGCAGCCAGCGCAGGGTATCGATCACAAGGAGGCGGTGTCCGAAGTAGGATCTCGGTTGGGCCGGCGCAGGAGACCGGCTAGATCGACCACCTCAGCGTAGGGTCTCTCGACTACCTGGTCGGCCACGTCTCCTCTTGCGGAACGCGTCCGCCTCTCGGCAGTTCAGTACCGAGATCCGAGTCACTCAACGCGAGGCTTTCGATACCGTACTTGGGTTCAGAGTGCCTGCATTCGTTTCAGCTCCCCGGAGCTCGAGCTGGTTCGGGTGCGTGGGAGGTCAAGAGGCGCCGGGCTTCGAGGGGTGAGATGACGCGTGTCCACTGGAAAATCCGGACGTCGGCGTGATCGAACACGTGGAAGCTC
>DASRCF010000095.1:0-19830 GCA_035653255.1 Chloroflexota bacterium | reverse complement strand
TCCCGCGCGGTCACCGGCACGCTGCAGCACCACTACGTGACGAATGCCGGGAGTCGACTCGAGGGCCTCGTCGGCATTTCCTTTGAGCGGCACAAGTGTCCCGCGCCTGAAACCGGCGTCTTGTGTAATCAAGACCGTAGCCTCGGCGTCGTTGATCCTGTCGGCGAGAGATTCGGGCGAGAACCCGCCGAAGACCACGCTGTGTGGGCAGCCGATTCGCGCGCAGGCGAGCATCGCGATAGGAAGCTCAGGGACCATGCCCATGTAGATTGCCACTCGGTCTCCCGACTTCAGCCCCAAACCCTTCAAAACATTGGCAAAGCGGCAGACCTCTCGGTGAAGCTCTCGGTAGGTCAGGTCTCGCCGGTCACCGGATTCACCCTCCCACACGATGGCCCGCTTGTTCCCTCGCTCTTGGAGGTGCCGGTCCAGGCAGTTGTATGAGGCATTGATCTTCCCACCCACAAACCACTTGGCCCACGGCAGGTTCCACTCAAGCACCTGGTCCCACTGCTCAAACCAATCCAGCTCACTGGCGTGGTTGGCCCAGAAGGCCTCGAAGTCCCGATCGGCATCAGCGTAGACAGACGGATCCTGGACGTTCGCCTGACTCGCAAATGCCTCGGGCGGCGGATATTGACGGTCCTCCGCAAGCAGGACGTCGAAGTGGCTCTGGGTCTCCACGGCCATCGATGCAACCTCCTCCGCTGCCGCTCCACCGGCGGGACTACTTCAGGGTAGGTCAACCTTCCGCGTTATAGGCGCCTCTTCGGCATAGATGCCGGGCAGGTGTCGAGAGACGGCATTCAACCGTCGAGGCCGCGGTGCATATACAGGGCGACCTCCCAAGGGTCCGAACGATCGGCTCCCGGGTATAGACGGGTATTGATGCCGGCGACTTCGAAGCCGCGAGTGCGATAGAACTCAATGGCTGCGAGGTTCAGATTCTGGGTCTCGAGCATGATGCCGCCGGCATCCTCGCGCAGAGCAGACCAGTGAAGGGCCTCCATAAGCCGGCTGCCGACACCATGGCTGCGCTTCTCCTCTCGGACTCGGATGTCGCAGAGCCAGAGCATGTGGTTCCAGTGCTCCATCCGCCACGTGGCCAGGCCAATCAGCTCACTGTCCGCAACGGCGCCCACGAAGTGGAGCTGACTCGCCTCGCCATACAGCTCCAGCAGGGCCTGAACCCCACCTCCATCCAAGACCTTGGTCACCGGTCGCGGAAGCTGGGCGGGCACGAGGCGCCACATCTTGGCGGGGTCACCACCCTCCATCTCCAGCCGCAGGTATCGGTCCGTCCTATAGGAGCTGGCAAAGATCTCCAGCGACCGCAGATCCTCGAGACTCATATCGCGGACGCGGAGGTCAGCCAAGGTTGATGATCTCGGTCCGGATGTCGGAGACGTAGCCGTCACCACTGTGCTGAAGCGCGAAATCGGCGATGCGGTTCATGACCTCGTCGGCTCTTCGCCGATCATTGGCAACTACCGCCACCCCAAGCTCCGCCTGATGATGGTTCTCCAACTGATGAACCTCCGCGATGGAGACACGGAACCGCGCCTCAACACGCCCCTTCAGTGAGCTGACTACCGCACGCTTGTCCTTGAGACTCGCGGCCTCGGGAATCTCGACCGTTACTCGCAGTATCCCGACGATCACCGGCTCGGCCCTTGCAGTTCGGCCGTGGAGATCCCCGGATGGCCGGCGGCAAACGCAGATGCCGGCATGCGTCGCCCTCCCTCTGGCTGTAGCTCATTGATGATCAAGCTGCCCGTCCCCGTCTGTATCAGCAGACCGTCTGGTCCGCAGCCCAGCACTTGACCCGGCCGGCTGCGGGCCGCGTCGGTTTGGTCGACTGGACGAGAGCGAAATATTCTCAGCCGCACTCCGCCCCAATACGTGTATGCTACCGGCCACGGATTATAGGCACGGACCTCTCGGTCGAGGTCGGCCGACGACTTTGTCCAATCCAGCAAGCCGTCCTCTTTGGTTATCATCCGGCTGAAGGTGGCCCGTGTCTCGTCCTGTGATCGTGGCGAGACATGCCCTCTCGTCCACTCTGGCAGGACGTCGACGAGCAGCTGCGCGTTCGCCCGGGCCAGCATCGGCGTCAAGCTTTCAGTCGTGTCCTCGGGACCGATGGGAAGGCTTCGCTGAGCTACGATGGGTCCGGCATCCATCCGCATGACCATCTCCATGACGGTGACGCCTGTCTCGGAGTCTCCCGCCAGAATTGCCGCTGGGATGGGAGACGGTCCACGATGCCGGGGCAGAAGCGACGGGTGAAGATTGAGGCAGCCTTGATGTGGAAGAGCGAGGACGGTGGCGGGGAGAAGCCTGCCGTAAGAAGCTACGATCAGTATGTCGATGCTCTCGGCCGCCAGCTCCTGGATCGCAGCCGGTTCACGAAAGCCCTCCGGTTGCAACACGCGCACTCCATGCTCATCGCCCCACCTCGCGACCGCGCCGCGCTCCAGCCGGCGACCCCTTCCGGCAGCTCGGTCAGGTTGAGTCACGATGCCGGCCGGCAGTAGGTGACCGCCGATGACCTTCAGAGCCTCCGCCCCGAAAGGTCCACTTCCCATGTACACGATTCGGCCTGAAAATTCGGTGTCTGTGATCATGTCTCAGGGAGAAGTTAGCCAGTCATGAGCCGGCGGTGGTGGTGGCCGTTGTCCCTGCTGTGCCTCCTCGCATTCGCCGGGGATCACGCCGGTTGGTCCGGCACGGCGGTCTTTGTCACCGCGGCCCTCGGAACCGTTCCTGCGGCCGCGTTGTTAGGCGAGGCCACCGAGCAGATCGCCGTGGGCATCACGGGCCGCGAGATGGCGAGACAGGAGTCGCGGGGCCAGCCGATTCGCGCTACAACTCTCGGGGCGAAGGTGGGGGGCCTCCTGAACGCTACGTTTGGAAACGTCCCGGAGCTCTTCGTCGGCCTCCTCGCCCTCCATCAAGGCTACATTACCTTGACCAAGGCAACTATCGCCGGATCCGTGATCGGCAACGCCGCCTTGGTGCTGGGCCTCTCGCTCTTCTTTGGTGGACTCCGGAACGGAACTCAACGCTTTGACGCTCGTGAGGCCGGACATCATGCGGTGTTAATGGCTCTGGCTGTGGCCGCACTCGTGCTGCCGTCTCTCTTTGCCGCGAGGACGGCCGGGGGTCACGTGGATGAGATAAGTATCTTCGCCGCCTCTCTGCTGCTACTCATCTACGCCGCGTATCTGCTCTTTTCCATATTTCAGCTGCGTGGAGGCCGAGGTAAGAACCAGGATAAGACCTTCATCGAGGAAGAGGCTGAGGTGGTACGTGATCTCAGCCAGATTCTCTCGCATTGGCCACTCCGGCTGAGTGTGCTGGTGGTGGCGGGGGCGACACTTCTTGTTTTCGCCTCGTCCGAAGCGTTGGTCGATACCGTCAAACCATTCACTCACTCCTTTGGTTGGAGCCCCTTCTTCGTCGGCATCGTCGTGGTTCCTCTGTTCGGCAACATGGCGGAACAGTCGAGCGCGATTCTACTGGCCTATCGAAATCGAATGAATACCGCCCTGGGTGTTGCCTCCGGGTCTTCGATTCAGGTAGCGGTGTTTGTGGTCCCGGTACTGGTCTTCGCCTCGCTGCTGTCGCACTCGCTCACCCTTGTCTTCAACCCCATCGAGATCGCCGTGCTCGCCCTGGTGGTGGTCATCTTCTTCTTCGTTTCCCAAGATGGGGAGAGCAACTGGCTGGAGGGCCTGCAGCTGATCGTGCTGTATGCAATGGCTGCCGCGGTGTTCTTCTTCGTTCCTGGCCAGCTGCGCTGAGCAGAGGTCAGTCCTCCAAAGGCGTTCGTGAGGCTATGACAGATTTGTTGGTGCCGGCCGCGGACCCTTGGGGTGTGCCTCGTTCAACGATTCCGGGGTCTCCGGCTCGCGTGACCGCGGTCTCCGTGCCCTGACCTTGGGTGCTCGAGGCACCGTCTCCAGAGCTGCCTCGGCGGCAACCCTGACATCCTCGATCTCATCGTTGCGCAGCCCTTGAAGAACTGTGCGCGCGCGCTCGTTGTTCATCCGTCCGAGAGCCCGGGCAGCCGAGCTGCGAAGGACCGACGACGGAGAGGCGGCCAGGGTCTCGATCTCGGGCATGAGGTCGGCGAGTGCGAGATCTCCCGCCAGACGGACGACCCGTCGCAGTTGTGGCGGGCTGAGATTGGCGTCCAACGCCGCACGGACTTCACAGGTAAGCCGGGGCTTCGCTTTCTCCCAATCGATGCCTTCTTCGGCTAGAAGAACAAACACATCCCGTGGCTTTATCAGGAAGCGGCGAATCCAGGGAGCGAGCATCGGAGGCGGCTCTGGAACGAGCTCGCAGCGCACGTGGCGCAGGACTTCCTGATGATGATGCTTTTCAAACCAGCCGTAGAGGCTCAGTGTAAGCTCAGCGTCACGAAACGCGTAGTCCAAGAGCGATGGTGGTAGTGGCCGCCGCATCCAGTTAGCGCGGCGGACGCTCTTGTCGACCTCGAGATCGAGCGCCCGTGAAGCCAGAGCCTGCATTCCCTCCTCGCGCCGGCCGAACATGGCCGCCCCAAGCTCACCCAGATCGATGATGTTGCGAACGTGGAGTTGCTGCTCTTCCAAGAGCTGAATGTCGGTGTTGCCTCCCAGCACCACCTTCAATGCCTTTCCCGTCATAAGCGGCCTCAGTGGCTCCAGATCCTTAATGGCGAGCGGGTCGACGATCAGGCTCAACCCCGATGAGGCGATCTGAATCAAGGCCAGGATCTGGCGGCCCCGCCTGGTCCCGTCAGGGAGCCGCAGAATCCTCTGGCCCATTTCCACGTCGAGACCAATGGCCGGTGCATCGGCCATCAGGCTTACCCACCTCGTAAGTTCTCCCGGCTGGTTCACGAGGACGCGGCGGAAAGCTTCCTGTTGGCCACTCGACATGGCTCATTATCCGAACACGTCGTGGCGAGTGCCGCCGGCGTGGCGAGCCAGGGCCGTGTGTTCTCTGAGGCTCTCATCCGGCATTGAGCTGAAGCATCGTCGAGTTGCGCTGGCAGGCATCGAGCTGAGAGTCTTGGCAGGTACTTGACAGAGTCCGGCTGGAGAGGATGATGACCTGCGCAAAAAGTCCGGGGCCAACCCGCCGGACACCGGGATTAAATGCCGTCTGTGAACAGGTATTCCGGCGATTTCCGGTCGCCCTCTCACTGGCGCTGCTCGCCCGCCGGATTAACCATTGTGTTCGTCTTTACCACCGGGGGCCGCCCCAACGGCTTTGGTTTAACTGCCGGGTCCTGTTCTCGGCAATTGGACTGATCGTGCTGCCCTTCGGCGTTGGGACGGCCCTGCGCCGCCGGCTCAACCCGTCAGACTGATTTGCCCTCGCTGCAGGGCCCACTCCAGTGGCAGCGAAAGGCCTTTCAGTGTTCAGCGCTGGGCCGATGTCGACTACGCTTTCGTGGTCTGCTCCGGGTGCGGCCACGACTTCACCGTCGATAAGTTTGCCCGTCTGGTCTGATGGAGGAGTACCAACGGGGTGGATTGGCGGCGGGAGCTCGTCTGCCCTATCGCGCGACGTCCCTGACACCTCACCGGTCCTCGCCATCGAAGCTCGAGGCGTTTCTACGACATATCCTCGAGATTCCAAGCCACGAGGTTATATTGCCTCCTCAGCCGACCGGGTCGACAGATACGCGAGGCTACCCGTTGTTACAGATCAGAAATGCGGCCCGCAGACGTGACCCGGGTCGCGGCCGGTTCGTGGATCGACCATCAAAAGCGACGCCGCTCCAGCGGACGACTACAGGGCGTTGACGACCGACTGGAACGTACTTAGGAGTTGCGGGCCGATGAGCACGATCACGACAATGGCCGCAACCGAGATCAGTGCCACCAGGAGACCGTACTCGATCATTCCCTGACCGGACTGGCCCTCGGCATTCTCGATGAGTCTGGCGCGCAGCTCCTGAAAGTTCGCTTGCATGACGAATCCACCTCTTTCGAACTATTTCTGGATCACCGTGCCACGGCCTCCGGTTTCCAGAAATAGCCAAATTCCCACCACCCGGCATGGCCCGTTTAGGCCATGCACTTTGCGGCTGCGACCGCGGCTCCTATCCTACTTCGCCGAGCTTGGTCATGGCCTCGTCGACGCTGATCTCACCGCGTTCCAAAGCCTGTAGGATATCAGTCGTGTCAGGGGGCATATCTGGTTCTTTCGATACAGCGGCAGCTTCAGCCCGAGGCGATTCGGCGCTATCCCGAGGTCCTGGCTCCTCATTGCCACCCGGCGTCGCACTCGGCCCCCATTCCTCCGGCATCGGCACTCTGCTTTCCTTCGACGGCTGGACAGGGGCGACGTGTGCGACGGACGCAACGGGTTCGGGCGAGGGGGACCTGGCTGATCCTGACGGGTTAATGGCGAGATCACCGCTTACCGAATTCATTTCCAGGGAGGCTCCTCCACCGTTGATCCGGCCCTGCCAGTGACGCCGGCCTGACCTGATGATTTCAGCCGGGAGGCGGCACTCTACGCTTCCGCTCACACTCTTCAGCTGCACGGTTGCCGCCGTGTCCGGCGGAACGAGCATGCAGAGATCGCCGCTGACCGACTTGGCAAAGCATTGCTCTCCCTCAAAGAGTGGCGACTCGATGTCGAAGTCGCCGCTAACGGTATTGATGCTAAACCGGCGCAGCCGAGACGACCGGATTATGCAGTCGCCACTGGTAGTGCGCGCCACAACGGTTCCACTGAGGGCGTTCGCGACGATGTCACCGCTGACGGTGGTCATAGTGATGTCTCCTGCGATGTCATCCATGCGTAGGTCACCGCTCACGGTCTGCAGACTCAGGCCCGCGCGCGTGCCGGAAACGAGAATATCGGCCGAGACGGCGTTGAGCTGCATCGCGCAGTCGATGGGCACCTCAATGTCGTACTGCACGGGAGAGACGCGACCGAAGTTCATCAAGCCGAACTGGCTGGCCTTGGTTTGGACGCTGACCTTGTTTCCCTCCCGACGGATATCGACGTTGGCCGGCTCTCGCCGACTGCTGCTTGAGCGCATCGCCTTGACCCGTATGGTATTTCCCGGCTTCCCCTGGACGTGGATCCTGCCCGAGACATTGCTGACCGATAGCTCTGAGTTCGGACCTACCTCGAACTCCTGTCGAACGGTTCCGTCAACTTCTGTGGTCATGGACGCCTCCCTATGCCTGGCCCCGAAGCTGACGCTCAGCTTCGGTGGCCGTGATCTCTCCACTGCGGAGCTGGGTAAGGATTTCACGGCGCCGGTCCGCGCTTACCCCTCCGGCTGCCTGTTCCTCCGGAATCTTGACTCGGTCGCCATACCCCAAGGCCATCAGCACCTCATTCAAACGGTTGTTCACGGTGGGATAGCTGATGTTCAGCTCCGATCCTACGTCCTTCATGCTGCCTCGACACCGGATGAAGGCCTCGATGAACTGAAGCTGTGCCTGGTCGAGGCGCTGCAGGCGCCCCAGGGTGAAGCTGCCATCAAGCGTCGTGCTGCAGGTCGGGCAGCGCAACCTGGTTACCGTGAGCTCGTCGTGGCAGACGGGGCATCGACCCAACACCGGATTCATCATCGTCCTCCTAGACAGTGATAGAAGCGTAACATTTAGGTCTACTTAATCAATACTAAGCTCCGGCTTGATTATCTGCGACGTGATTTCGCTCACGCCTGGGCCCGACTCTTGCAGTGAATGCGGCCTGCACTTCGGCAAGGGCAGGCCCGGGGGGTCTGACTTTCGGTCTTAGTCCAGGCTATGATGCGCCGAATGTCCCATTGACATCTTGCCGGCCGTTCGCTACCGTCCAAGCACGCCGATGTCTGACGGGGTCGAACGGACGGTGTTGGACGGGGGCAGAGGCCGTGTTCTGGTATATTCGGGCGTTCGGCAAATGAGGGTCCCGCGCCTGCTTGTGGCGCCCTTCAGGAGACAGCGGAGTCGTGTCAAGGTCTGCTCGCTCGATTGCTGCCGTGGGGCTCGTGCTCGTGGCGCTTCTCACCGTGGCGGCGCATGCGTCGCGTACCGTCCACCACGGTAAGGCTGTATTTGTCATATCGCCGGTCGGCTCTCCGACCGTCAGGCCCCGGCGACTACCGAAGGTAACACCGTCGCCTACTGGGACGGCCACCGTTTCAGCGAGACCCACGACAACTGCCAGCCCTTCCGCCACGCCCACGGAAACAGGAACGGCGACCGCAACTCCATCCCCGACACTTCCAGCCTCGCCGACGCCAACTCCCACGGACAAGCCGACGCCAACTCCCACAGACAAGCCGACGCCAACTCCCACGGACAAGCCGACGCCGACTCCCACGGACAAGCCGACGCCAACTCCCACGGACAAGCCAACCCCAACTCCGACCGACATGCCAACCCCAACCCCGACCGACATGCCAACCCCAACCCCGACCGACAAGCCGACGCCGACTCCCACTCCCACCCATAAACCCACTCCCACCCCGACGCCAACCAAGCCTGTGGGAGGTGGCGGACACCACGGCGGCGGGTCGCATACCGGTGGCCACCACCATGGAGGCCACTCGGGCGGGCATGGAAAGTCGGGCGGCCACGGCAAGTCCGGCCACGGTGGGAAGTCCGGTTCACTCCACCATCCGGCGTCCTGTAGGCCTGCGCCAAGTCATGCCGGCCCCTGCCCTCACCGACACCATGGGCCTGGTCTGAGCGGTAGCGGAACGGGATCGAGTCGATCACACGGCGGACACCGTTCGCGGTCTACATCTCACCCTGCACCGGTGACCGTGGCCGTGGCAGGGGTTGGAGAGCCGGTAACCTGCATAGGAAAGCCACAGCCGCCATCCGGCCCATTCCTTTCTGCTCCATATGCCGGCTGGGCGGAGATCGCCTCGTACTTCGACCATGATCAGCCCGACTACGCGATCGACGGAAAGATCGTCGTGGCCAACGGACTCACCATTACCGGCACGCCGAGCCCCGGCTCGTTTCCCTCCTACTACTCACCGAAGGTGCGTCAGTACATCAACTACGACGGCCACAACGGATACGACTACGACATCGTGTACCAGCCGGTCCTGGCGGCGGCCACCGGTGTGGTGACCTTTGCCGGATGGGAGTCGTCGGATCCCTACTATGGCTACGGACAAATGATCGTCATCCGTCACGCTCACGGGTACATGACGCTCTATGGACACCTGAGCCGGGTGATGGTGAGGGTTGGTGAGCACGTGTCGGCCGGCCAGCAGATCGCCATCAGCGGAAACACCGGACACTCTACCGGCCCGCATCTGCACTTCAGCGTGTACCACAACTGCCATGTCCTTGACCCGTACGGGTGGACCGGCCATGGCCCCGATCCCGTAAAGGCGTTCAACGGTGAAACCAGCAGCTACCTATGGAAGAAGGGGGAAGCGCCCGAAGTCTTGAACTTTATCCCCGGCTGGCCGACGTTCGGTTCGGGGCTGCTGCCGCGGCCGGCTCCACCCGTGGTCACACGGCAGGACCGCATTGCTCACCTGCTGCTGTTGAAGGTTCCAACCACAAAATCCTCCAGTGCTTCGGTATCCCTCGTCAATGTTCAGCAGCATCTATCCGACGAGCAGCGGCAGCTGGGCACGCTCTTGGAGGTGCTCAAGAGCCAGGGTTTGATTAACTCCTTCACACTGATGCCTGATGCGGGAGCGGTTCGGGTGGTGGGCAGCATTTCGGCCCAGCAGCTCGAGGGCCTTCCAGGGGTGGCGTCGATCGCAGGCGACCGAGTTTCCGACGTCAATCACGCACAAAGCAGCCTGGCCCAAGCTCTTCTTTCCCAGATGACGCCACGTCAAGTGGTCCCGCTGTTCTCGCCCTCGCTTCTCGACGATCAATGGAGCTGGCAAATCTCGCTCTCGGTTGAGGAAGGCGGCCCATACGTTTTGGGTTTCACCCATCCCGGCAGCCGCATCAGCGTCGCCGTTCACCGGGCGGGTCATGTTGTGAGTTGGGGCAGGGCGGTTGGCATGCGCTCCAGCGGTGCTTTCGTGGTCGCGCTCAAGGGCAATCGAGGAGCCTACGCAACCCAACCCGGCGATGTCGTGACCGGTGTCAGCGACGGTAAATCAACCTCGGTCGACGTTGTTCCGTTGTCGGTCGGTGCGGGAGGGTCTTCCGATGGGCTGACCGGTTATGCGCCAGCCGGGTCCGATTTCCAGGTAACCGCCGTGGAGGACATCACCGGCAGGGTCGTCCACGCACAGGTCCAGGCGCCGGAAACCAGTCGACACGGGCGTGCGAGATACCGGGTGCACCTGGCGGGACGGCTGCTTTCGGGTGATGCGCTCATCGCGAGCCTCGCCGAGGCCTCGGGCAACACACTGTTCTCGTGGTCCCGGGTGTCCGGCTTGCAGCTCGGCGAAGAATCGGCCGTGATCCACGGATGGGAGGCTCCCGGTAGCACGTTCCGAGTGGGCGTGTTTAACGGAAGGATGTGGCGAGCCTCCGGATGGGGCAGAGCGATGGCCGACGGCTATCTTACAGTCACTCTGCGAGGCCATCGCGGGCACCTCTATCCCTTGAAGCCTGGCACTTGGCTCATGATCAGGCACGGAAGAAGTAGAGAGAACTTGACGGTACCTATGTTAACCGGCGCAGCGGTTCCCGGCAGCAGAGTGTTCTCGGGCCGGTCACGGGGGCAGGCCGAGCTGGTCGCGCGGATCTGGAATGACTCCACGGGAAGCTGGCGCACGCTCAGCGCTCGGGCTTCCAAGCATGGATCTTACGCCATTCGCCTGCCCCATCCAGTCGGCGCCGGAACCTCCGTAGATGTGTACTATGTCGATTCACAAAATCTGGTGGAGGGCGCGTGGGCAACCCGAGGTGTTGTGACGCATGCGGGCACACCTTACGTGTCGGGGCATGCTGCTCCGGGTGAGACGTTGGTATTGCATGCCTTCGATGCCTCCAGACGGATGATCGCCGCCGGCGTGACCACCACGGATCCGACTTCGGGCGCATTCACGGTCGCCCTCACGGGGCGCCATGAACGCGTTGTCCATCTGCATGGAGGGGACACTGTGGTGATAAGTGATGGTAAGTCGATGACGGCCTACCGGGTCCCTGGACTTGGCGCTTCGATTTCCAGCCATCTGCTCAGCCTGCACGGCTGGACGTCGGCTCGTGGGCGGGCAACGGTAGCGATTCTGGTTGGGTCAGACCAGATCGGCGAGCTCACGAGTCCCATCTCACGCGATGGTTACTTCCGTGTCGCTCTCGATGGCTTGCTGTCTATAGCTCCCGATACACGTGCCGAGGTGCTTGTCGGGTCGAGCTACCGGGGCGCAACGGCTTGCGACATCACCATCACCAACGCCGCTTCGCCGGGCGGTGAGAGCGGGCGACAGATCACCGCTCTCTAGTTGCCGCCTCCTCCAGACCCAATAGCCGCGCTTCCTCATGGCTCAAGCCGGAACCCCACCGCAGGCGCTTGGCCAGCCGGTAGGCTTCCCCCTGACGGCGTGATACGACGATCCGCCGGAACCCTGAGGGAGTGCAAACCGCGAGCCTGAGATGACCCGGCCGGACCTCAGGATGGCGAACAACCCGTCCGGCAAGAAGCCTACCTGTGCGGTGAGAGGCCGCCAGGTAGCTGAATTTCTCATCTTCATGCGACAACTCCGCCGACTTCAGACGTCGGTGGATACCCGTGCGGGATACCCGAGCGGCGAAATGCAGCCAGTCGCGTGAAGACTCGAGGCATGGCCAGCTAAGTGGGACGGGCGCCAGGATATGAGCCCCGAGTGAGGAAAGGACGCGGCCAGCCTCCGTAACCGTTCCGTATCCCGACGGAGTGCCGGGCTCCACGATCACCACCGCGTCAGCACTGCATTCCCATAGCTGTCGCACAATCCGGTCTCGATCAGGCGTAGACAACTCCCCCAGGACGTAGCTCGCGACCGTGAGATCGGCCCGATCTCCCGCCGCGTTCGCCTCCATCGCGGCCTGCCAGGCGGCCGACCGAACGGTGGATGATGGACAGGAGCTGCTGAGGGCGATTCCCATGTCTCTCATCTTGGGGTTGGGCTCCACGGCCCGGACCCGCGGCATCCCTGCAAAGACGGACGCCGCGGCCCACGCTGTGGCTCCGGTTCCAGCACCAATGTCGAGCACGGTTTGGGGCGCAAAATCCGGAAGGGCGAGGCACAGCTGATGGAACGCGCTTGACACCGCCGCCATCGTGGCCGGCATCCGCACAGCGGCGTATGCCAGAGCGTCTAATTCCGAGACGATCGGTTGTCGACCCTGGTGTTGAGGGCGGTAGAGGGCCGATAACCGTTGCACCGATCGGCGGAGCGCCGCCTCCGGCACTCCCACCATCTCCCGTTTCACTGCGAGCGTCAGCTGCTGTCGCAGCTCTAGCGCCGCCGTTTGCCTCGCTGGATCACGGGCTTGGATGTGCCGGCGACAACCGGCGCCGGCTTCCGCTTTGGTGTGGCTCGGTAACGCCGATCGAGCTGCCCTTCTCGAAATCTCCGGACCGCCAGAGGATACTCCTCGCTGAGGATGTAGGTCAGATACCCGCAGTAGCCGATTCCCGCGAGGATGAGCAGATACGTCAGGATGCGGATATCGAGATAGAGGACCTGAAGATACCGAAAGAGTGCCAGCAGCAGCCCGATCGCGGCGAACCACATGGCGGCCTGGGAAACCCGTCGGAGGAGATGGCGGCGGGGAGTTACACCGCGTGACAGTGGACGACGCCGCAGGTAGGCGTAGATGCCGGCCAGCAGCAGCACGACCAGGAAACCGGTGTAGATATCAAAGAAGACGCCTGGGAAGCCATTGGGGTCGTACGTGAGGTACCGAGCCGAGAACAGACTGGTGAACGCGGACAAGAGCACTCCCGACCCAGGCCTGACCGTTCCCGCCCCGGAGGCCCCAAAATCGCTACTTTATACCATGGCATCTGACGGTCTAACGTCCGCTGAGAGCGTCGCGCGATTCAGGTCAGGGTGCTCTCGTTTGGGGCTGGAGCTGAGCTCCGAACAGATCCGTGCGCTGGATGAATTCGCGCGCATCCTGCTCGATCAGAACCGGGTGCTGAATCTGACCGCGATCACCGATCTCAACGAGGTCTTCAGCCGGCATTTTCTCGACTCCCTCACCGTGGCACTTGTACTTCAAAGGGACGTGGATTCCGCTCTCACCGTGGCCGACGTCGGGAGTGGTGGGGGAATCCCGGGAATCGTGCTGGCGCAAATGTTTCCGGCTTGGAGGCTCACTCTGGTCGAGTCGGTGCGCAAGAAAGCGGCTTTCATCCGCCGGGCTTCGGAACAGTTGAACCTGGGCAACGTGACCGTTCGAGCGGAGAGGGCCGAGGCATTGGCCGACGCCCGAGATGCACATGACGTGGTGGTGGCCCGAGCCGTGTCCGAGACCCGCGTCGTGGTTGAGTACTGTGCACCGCTCACGCGGCCCGGCGGCCGCATCATCCTTTACAAAAGCGGCAAGATCGACGAAGAGCTGACCAGGTCTGCGCGAGCCATGGACCGTCTGGCGTGTACTCTCGACGAAGTTATGACGGTGCCCGAGGATCTTGGTCTGCCTCGCGATCGGAAGTTGGTCGTCATCAGAAAGACCGGCACGACGCCAGAAGGCTTTCCCCGCCGGATCGGGTTGGCTCGGTCGAGACCGCTTTGACGGAAGCTGCCGTTGTCGACCTCAGTGGGCTTACACGACGCGAGGGGCGTCGCGGCGCCAGGGGCTTGCCCTAGCGGGCTGGAAGAAAAATGTCGATCAGCTCACTGTGATCGGATTTCAGGCGCTGGTGGAGACTGGCATTGTGAATCGCGAGAGCGGCGAGCTCGGCTACAGTTTGGATGAAGCCACACTCTACGGAGCTGAAGCGACGTCGAGTCCCTGCGTACACGCGCAGCACTCCGATGGGGCGATCGTGAGCAATCAATGGTGCGCTCAGCACAGACACAATGCCCTCGGAGTGTGCCTCACCCGGGTATTGAAAGTTGGGATCGTGGCTGACATCTTCGAGCTGGGTAACGTTGCCGTCGAGGATGTGCCTGTCGACGGCACTCCGCTGTAGCTCAACCGGTCCCTTGTTCAGATAAGCCTCGGATAGACCGTAGACTGCTCGCATCTCCAATTTCGTGCCCGATTCATCGAGCAGTCGAACGCTGGCAGCCTTGCCATCCATGGCCTTCGCCACCGACTCGGTGAGGTAGGCGAGAACATCTTCGGGGTTCAAACTCCCGATGATTCGCTTTAGGATCTCGACCAGAATGGGGAAGTATTGCTCAGTAGAGCGATCGTCTGCTTCCCCCGCCATATCCTCGCTCCGCAGAGTTTGGCCCATTTTAGATGGCTCGGAGGTTGCAGCCGGTCTGTATTCGCTGTCCTCAGGCGGCGTCCCCGATCTCACCGACGTGACTGGGATAAGCACGTCCCTTTGTGTCAGAGTAGAGAGCACCGGCACAACGCGGGATAGGCAGAGCCATCTGTTGAGATGCGGGTCGGCGCATCCTTTGCAATTGCTGACCCTCGTAGCTGGACTCTTAACCGTTTCTTAACCGTTTACTGAACGCGCCCTGAACCGGGCGGTTGCACCATGTCCATAGAACTCGTCATAAGCCCCGGGGGTAACTGCATCCGTGAGACGTCTCCGCTTATTGCTCTGCCTCGGTTTCATAGCCGCCATGGCAGCTGTCGCTACTCCGAGGTTCGCGTCCGCCGCGACCGGAACCGGAACATCCTTTACCTTCGGAGCCGTCGGCGATTTCGGCGCGAACAGCAACTCCACGGCGACCTTCACCGACATGGAGAACTCGAACCTGAACTTCGCCATTGGACTCGGCGACCTCAGCTATGACGAGATCACACCCGCCTCGGCATGGTGCCAGTACGTGCAGCAGAACATGCCCAACGTGCCGTTCGAGCTGATATCCGGAAATCACGAGAGCAACGGGGCCGACGGCTATATCAGCGACTTCCAGCAGTGTCTGCCGAATCAAATGAGTGGCATGGTCGGCACCTATGCCCACCAGTACTACTTTGATTACCCGGCCAGCAATCCTCTGGCTCGCTTCATCCTGATATCCCCCGGCCTGACCTTCCAGGACAATGGCTCAACCACCACGTATAGCTACAACTACAGTGCCGGTGGGGCCGACTACAACTGGCTGGCCAACGCGATCGACAGCGCACGTGCCGCCGGCATCAAGTGGGTTGTCGTCGGAATGCACAAGGTCTGTCTCACCACAGGTGGCAGTGCCTGTGACATCGGCACCGATCTGGAGAACCTCCTGATCAGCAAGCACGTGGATCTGGTGCTGCAAGCTCACGACCACAACTACCAGCGCAGCAAGCAGATTGCCTTCAACGGCAGCTCGTGTACGGGAGTCGATCCCAGCACGTACAATGCCAACTGCGTCGTTAACGACGGCTCGAGCGGTACTTATCAGGAGGGAGCAGGAACAGTCTTCGTTATCGACGGTACGGGTGGCATCGACGACGAGTATGGGGCCGTCTACAGCAATCCCGACAGCCCCTACTTTGCGGCATGGTCAGGAACCAACGTCAACCCTCAGAAGGGGTTCATGAAGTACACGGTGTCGTCGAGCGGCATCTCGGCGCAGTTCGTGCCTTCTACCACCACCTCAAACTTCACCGATTCGTTCAACATCCAAGCAGCGGGCTCGTCGACGCCGACGCCGACATCCACGCCGTCCGCCACTCCGACGTCCACGCCTACGTCCGGAGGCACTCTCTTCAGCAACAACTTCGATAGCCAGCCGACCGGCGCTCTGCAGACGGGCAGCGCCCAGAATCAATTCACCGCTACCGCGGGCCAGGTCACCGTCCAAAACGCGCTTGCGGCCAGCACTCCAAACTCGATGTCGGTGTCGGTCGCCGGCGGTGGTAGTGCCTACGCCTACAAGCAGTACTCCGGCTCCGGCTACGCCTCACATACGCTTCAATTCAAGATCGAGCTCGGCTCTGACTTCGTTCTTGGGTCCAGCGAGTACATGGTTCTCGCTCAGACGGCAGAGCCTGGGCAAACGGGGAATGCGGGCAAGGTAAGCCTGTCTATGTCTTCAGGGGGTGGGCTGCTTCTCGATTACTGGGACAGTACAGGTGCTCAACATTACCTGTATACCAACGCCACTCTTACTCCCGGCGCTTGGCACACCATCGCCATCCAAGAGACCACGGGAGTGGGCACGGGCTCTCTCTCCCTGTCCATGGACGGAACGCTGGAGGGATCCGTCTCCAACATCGACGACGGATCGCAGCCGGTAGACTATTTCGCCGTCGGCGAAGAGTACTCCCCGGCCGACACAACGACGGCCGGGCACCTGTACGTCGACGACGTCCTTGCCTCGTCGGGGTCGAACGGCTCGACCACTCCCACGCCGACGCCGACGAGCACCACACCCACCCCCACCGCGACCACAACCACGCCTACCCCGACGGCGACGGCGACGAGTACGGGAACTCTGCCCAACGGCCTGGTCTTCTTCGACAATTTCGACAGCCAAGCGGTAGGGGCGGTGCAGACAGCCCCGGGCAGCCAGACTCAGTTCTCCGGTGCGCCGGGAAGCGCCGGCCAGATCAGCGTCGAAAACTCCCTGTCCGACAGCGCTCCCAATGCACTGGCCGCGTCGGTCGCGGGCGGAGGCACCGCTTACGTCTACACGCAGTACTCAGGCGCCGGCTACACCAGTCATACTCTCCAGTTCAACATCCAGCTGGGAAGCGACTTCTTCCTGCCCAGCACTGAGTACATGATCTTGGCGCAGAGCCTGCCGGTGTACCCGTCGAGCAGCAACGCCGGTAAGGTCAGCTTGTCTCTGAGTCCCAACGGCGCCCTGATGTTCGATTACTGGGATAGCGCAGGTGCTCAGCACTACGTCTACACCAATGCGACCCTAACCGCGGGAGCCTGGCACACCCTGACCATGCAGGAAAAGGTCGGCGCCGGTACCGGCAGTCTATCTCTCTACATGGATGGAACGTTGGAAGGCTCGGCCGCCAATATCGATCTGGGTAGCCAGCCCGTGACGTACTTTGCGGTTGGAGATGAGTACACTCCGACCGACGCCGGGACGACAGGGCACCTGTACATCGACGATGTGATGGCAGCGGCTACCGCCAACGGACCCATCGCACCGCCGACCACGCCGACTCCGACGCCCACGACGCCAACTCCGACGGCGACCACACCCACACCGACCGCCACGACGCCGACTCCAACGCCCACGACGCCAACTCCGACGGCAACCACACCCACACCGACCGCCACGACGGCGACTCCCACACCTACCACGCCGACGCCGACAGCGACGACCCCCACCCCTACGGTGACACCGACCCAAACGGGGCAGTCATTCACTGACAACTTCGACAGCCAGTCTACGGGCCGGTTGGTTACGGGGTCCGGTGCCAATCAGTTCACTTCGGTCGAAGGAACGCAGCCGCAGGTTGAGAGTCAATATGCTGACTCTCTGCCCAATGGCCTGGCCTTCTCCCTCAGCGGTCAGAACTCAGATGCGGCCAAGACATACGCCTCCGGTGATCTGACGCATACGCTGCAGTTCAGTCTGGAGCTGAGTAGCACAGTACGGGATCGGAGCGGCTCAATCGTCATCGCCCAGGTCCGCACTGCCGCCGCTCAGGGAACAGAGGATGTCCTCCTCGACCCGAATACCGGAGCCCTCTCGCTCGACTACTACGACGGCTCAGGACATCGGCAAGCAGTGGCCGGACAGGCGACGCTCTCCAAGGGTAGTTGGCACACGGTCGCCGTTCACGAGCAGGTGTCGGCCGGCGCCGGCGCGGTTTCACTCACCGTCGACGGCAGCCAGGTTGCCTCGGCTCAATCCGTCAACACCGGAACCTCGCCGGTCACCGGCTTCGCTATCGGAGAGGTGTCTCCCAACGGGGCGCGCAAGCCGACCGGGCAGATCTACCTCGACGACGTCGTCGCACAGAACTCGTAGAGGTTGGGATGCGCCAGCCGCTTCTTATCTGCCTTACTCGGCCAGGCAGCGCCGATCGAGGGCCGGCCCCTCAACTCATCCTGAGTCGAGGCGTCTCGCGCCCGGCTGATCCGCGTCCCCGTCTCCGGCGACCTGAGCCTGGAGCGCATGTTTCGGAACTGCCATGAGAGTCCGGTTTTGCTCATTCAGCTCCAGCCCACGAGCTTCAGCCAGCCGGATCAGCTCCTCTCGACGGGCATAGAAGCCCTCGTCTGGCATCTCGCCCTCTATGGCAAACTCGACCACCACGCCGTTCATGAGATTTACAACAACCTGATCCGCAGGCACATCGGGAGCCTCGAAGACCGTAATGCCCTGCTCTCGCAGCTCCTCTCGCGTGAGCGAGAACACTCGAGAGAGCCAGAGGAGCCCGTTCTCAATCGCCTGCTTCCCGGAAGTCATCAACACCTCTTTGACCTGCTTCGTGCGAATCTCAGCAAGAATCGTGCTACACAGATGCAGCCAGCGAGGCACTGGCCTGAGTTGCAGGCAAGCTTGCCCTCCAGAGGCTCGACTCACCGCCTCCTACCGATTCCCGCGGCAATGACGAAGCGCAAGGTGGGCAGTCGACTCTGGCGTGAGAGCCCATCTCGAGGTGGCTCCAGCAGATCATGGGGGCCGAGATGTGGTGGGGCAGGTGACTACACTTGGATGATGAATGGAAGGCGAACGGCTCCCGGACCTCGCCCACTGAGCCGAGCGGAGGCATCGACTTCCGCCGGCGGTAATGAGTCGCGGCGCCGTCCCAGACGGATCGACTGTGCCGGTGCCTTGGTGGTCGAACCTTCCGAGACCGGTGAGCGGGTTCTCTTGGTTTGGAATTCGGACTGGCGTGAACCTCGTTGGAGCCTGCCGGGGGGAAGGCGCGAGCAGCATGAAACTCTGTCGGAGGCGGCCAAGCGCGAAGTACGCGAGGAGACAGGGTTGGAGATCGCGGTGGAAGGATTGATCGACGTCGAGGAGAAGCTGGGGCTTGCCGGATACATTCATCTTGTAGTCTTTACCTTCCGGGGACGCTGCACCGGCGGACACCTGGCCGTTGACGGCGCATCCGACCCCGACGGCGGCGTAACCCTAGCGCGCTGGTTTCCTCTTACAGAGGCTCGGGAGCAGCAACATCTGACTCGTATTCTCGAGGTCGGTGTCAGCCACAGTGCCGCGTCGTACTCCTACCAGCGCTCCGACGTCGTCAGCCGGCTGCCGTCTCAGGATGTGCCGTAAACGGCTAGGCCGTAGTGCATACCCGTTTTCCCGTATTGCCGCTTTCTCGCCCGACGCCGCGGGTTTCGCTCCGTAAGCCGGACCACCTCCGCCCACTTCCGTATTCGAGGTCTTAGGTCGTCGATCTGCCCCCGGTCGATATTGGCCCGAGAGCCCTAGTCGCCATGATCGTAACCTTCCCTCGCCGGCGTTGCCCCGGACGTCGCGGATTCCGATCTCTGGCCCAAGAGCAAACGGCTTCGCTCACGCGAAGCATCGGGGCGGGAATGCCACCATGGATTAGGTCATTTGTACTATTATCGGATATGGCTCGGTTTGCTGTGCGGGAAATTCGCTGCAAAAGCGCAATCAACCGGGTGCAGGGAATGCCCTTCGCCTGGAGCATCAACCCCTATCGGGGCTGCCGGCACGCGTGTGTCTACTGCTACGCCCGACCGACGCACGAGTATCTGGGACTCGGAGCCGGTGACGAATTCCAGGAAGTGATTCTGGCGAAGGTCAATGCGCCGGAGGTGGTCCGGCTAGAGCTAGGCCGGCGAGGCTGGAGAAAGGAGAACGTGGTCATCGGCACCGCCACCGATCCCTAC
>DASRCF010000094.1:0-2150 GCA_035653255.1 Chloroflexota bacterium | reverse complement strand
GGGGGCGTCCGGCCCCTATTCCACCGTCCTGGCGATCCATGGCGGCCCGGCGAGTGCCTTCTCCGACCGGTTCATGGGCAACTGGCATGACTGGGCTCAGCTTCTGGCCGCGGCCGGTTTCGCCGTGCTGATGCCCAATCCACGTGGATCGACAGGCCGCGGCGCAGCCTTCACCGAAGCCAACTTTCGCGACCTTGGCGGCGCCGAGCTGGAGGACAACCTGGCAGGACTTGACTACCTCATTAAGCGTGGGACCGTCGACCCAGATCGCCTGGCCGTCGCCGGCTGGAGTCACGGCGGCTACATGACCGCGTGGACCGTCACCCAGACGAACCGCTTCAAAGCGGCGGTGATGGGCGCCGGCCTCTCGAACCTCGTCAGCGACCAGGGCACCAACGATATTCCCGTCTTCAATCTCGACTACTTCTACGACAGCTACGGCGCCCTTTATCGGGATCCGGCGCTGCTGTGGGAGCGGTCACCGCTGAAGCATGTCGCCAGGGTCACCACGCCAACGCTGATCCTACACGGAGAGAAGGACGAACGCGTCTCGGTATCGCAGGGTCGGGAGTTCTATCAGGCTCTCAGATCGCTCGGCGTGCCGTGCGAGATGGTGGTGTACCCACGCGAGCCCCACGGATTGCGGGAGCGAGAGCATCAGCTCGACCTTCAGCGAAGAATCGTGGCCTGGCTCAAGAGGTACACCGCGCGCACGCAGTAGCCGGCGCGCGCCAGAACCGGCTCTGAAACCGCGACAACGTCCGCATCAGGGGCTCGCCCGAACAACCTCTTCCCTCTCCTCAGTTTTCCTCCCGACGTACGAGCCGAGGGCTGGACTAGGGTGTCAGCTGATCCGGAGCGTCGGCGTCGTCGAGGACCTTCTGCACCTCCGAGAGCGGAGCCCAGATCTGGCTTTGCGAGGCGTGGGTCTCGTCAACGTAGGGCTGCGCCAGCTCCACCAGGACTCGGTCGCCCTGGACCTCAAGCACCACGCCCGGCACCAAGTTTCCTCCCTGTGGCGCCAGGACGCTGTCGCCGATCGTAACCGATTGCTCTGTCATCATCACTCCAATCAGAACTTGTCGAGCGCCGGATCATCTCCCGTTGCCCGAAAGCCTCGAACGGCCAAGGCTCGTGGTTCGAGCTCCGGTATCGAGTAATCCGGCTTCCCACATTCGACCATGAACCCTGCACATATGGGGCCTCAGTTGACGATGTCGACGGCCGTGCCCATCGGCGCCCAGTAGAAGAGCCACTTCGCCGGCTTGAAGGGAACATTCACGCAGCCGTGGCTGCCGCCGTAGTTTGTCCCCGGCGACCCGTGATCGTTGCTGCCCGGTCCATAAACCGACCGCCATGGGGCGTCATGGATGAAGTAGCCGGCGCTCTGGAACTCCATGGCGTAGTTCGTCCAGGAAGGAGGGTAGTAGTAGGGCGAGCCCTGAGGCCACGGTGATATGAACTCGAAAGGATGGAACTTGGCGAAAATGCTGAAGTGGCCCGTCGGCGTGGGCAGGGCCGGATTGCCGGTCGTGACCAGAGTCTGCATGACGAGATGATGCCCGTTGTAGGCATAGAGCGCCTGCTTCGAGAGGGAGACCACGATGTGCTTACCCGGCTCGTTGACGAACGGCGTCTTGGGCAGCCAGGGATGAACGTGGATGCCCCCGAAGGCATAGGTGGCGTGGTTTCCGAGCCGGTCCCTGGTCGAGATCCTGATCCAGTACCAGCCCTTTCCGGCAACCTGATGGTGATTCCCACGCCCGTTCCAGACGAACACGTGATGACCGGGCTTGAGCGTGCCAAGTGTCTTCCGCACGACGGGATGCTTGAGTCCCGTTCGGGCAACGGCCACCGAAACATGCGCCCAGCGGTTGAGCTTGAAGTGCCACACCTCCTTGCCGTCGAAGGGGTTGTAGTAGGGTCGTGAAATGCCCTCCAGCTTTGCCACCGGCGCCTGGCGGTTGATGTTGAACGGATAGTATGCGAGCGGGCTCCAGTTGCCGGCCTTGTCCCGTGCCCACACGTGGAGCACCCACCTGCCGTTACCCAGATGCCTGAGGGTGGCTGAAGCCGATGAACCGAGGGTCGTGCGGGGAGCGTCCGTCCCGTGACCGACGGTGTAGCTGAAGCCGGCAATCCCTGACTCC
>DASRCF010000093.1:0-9050 GCA_035653255.1 Chloroflexota bacterium | reverse complement strand
GGGCGCGCAGATCTGGTACGACACCAGCGGACGTGCTCTGTACACGCAGGACCCGGCCGCGGAGGCTGCCGGGCTGAACGCGATCACGTCTTACTCCTACGACTGCGACCCCAACGCCGGTACCTGCAGCACCGACGGCACGCAGACCACGACCACCGTCGACGCCAACCAGAACGAGACCCAGCAGGTCTATGTGCTGGGGATGATGACCGCCGAGACACGTGGTGTGGGGACGTCGCAGCAGGCGACCTGGAACTACACCTACGACCAGAACACGCTGGGCACGCACTCGACCGTCGAGCCCAGCAACGGCAGCTCCAACGCCACGCCCACGACCTTCACGGACTGGTACGGCCCCGGCAGTGAGTACGGGAACGTCCAGTGCAGCATCGATCAGCGTGGCGACGAAACGGCCTACACCTACAACACGTACAACGAGATTCTTACCAAAGCCACGCCGGACGAGCTGGCTCAGGCCCAGAGCGGCGTCTGCGACTCGGGGGCGCCCACCTACGAGACGTACTACTACTACGGAGGGGGCAACAGCCAGTGCCCCCAAACCGGGCTGCAGGCCTGGCTCCTCGCCTGTGAGATCCAGGACCTCAACAGCTCCGGCAACACGGCGACGACGAAGTACACCTACGACGGCGGCAGCGACACCAATCCCGGCGACGTCACCACCATCACCGACCCCAACCTCAATACCGAGACCCTCGCCTACGACGCCTATGGAAACACGCTGACCGACATCCAGACGGCCACGCAGGCCGGTGACCAGTGCGCCACCTGCGGCACCGCCGACGAGACCAGCTACGCCTACTACCCCGACGGCCAGGTCGAGACGACCACGGAGCCGGATGGCAACGCCAACGGCGGCGCCCAGAAGGCGGCTTTTACCACCACCGACGCCTACTTCGCCGCCGGCAACCTGGATACCGAGACCGGCGGCCACAACGACGTCACCACCTACGGCTATGACGGCGACCTCAATCAGATATTGTCCAAGTCGCCCAACGGCAACACCACCTACTCCAGCTACGACCTCGACGACCGGACGCTGGCCTCGTCCGACCCGGCCAGCGCCCTAACCGTGACCACGGCCTCCTGCGTCTCGCCCTGCGCAGCTGGAGCGACTGCCACGGTCGACTTCGCCAGTACCGGCGCCTACCCCACGGCGGGCTCGATGGTCTTCGTCGAGGGCATCAGCCCCTCAGGCTACGACGGCTACGTCGACGTCGCCACATCGGGTACTACCTACATCACCTACGCGCTGCCGGCCGCCGCGGGCGCCTACTCCAGCGGCGGCTCGGTCTCCATCCCCTCCTCATCGCAGACCTACGACCCCGTGGGCAACCAGGCGACGAGCACCGATTACTCCACCACCGACAACACCACCGTTGACACGTACGACCCGCTCGACCGGCTGGCCACGGAGAAGAACGCCGGCGGGTACACGACAACCGACGCCTACTGGTATAGCGGCAACCTCAAGTCGACGACCGACCCCCGTGGCAACGAGGTGTATGATACGTACACGTGGACCGATCACGTCAGCACCGAGACCAGCGGCTACGGACAGTCCAACGCGGAGACCGAGACCTACACCTACGACAACGACGGCAACGTGGCCACCGACGAGAGCGGCAACAGCCACACGACGCATACGTACTACAACTATGTGGACTGGACGACGAGCACGGTCGATCCTCTGGGGAACACGACCAGCTATAACCACGACTACAACGGGAACGTCATCCTGGAGTCCGACCCCGGCAACGGCAACGGCGCGTCCAACACCACCCACGATTACTACGACGCGCTCAACCGGCTCCAGTACGAGTGCGTCGACGGGGCGCCGGCGCGCACCACGTGCCAGAGCGATCCGACCAAGAACTCACAGGCCCAGGACCAGGCGACCTATACCTACGACAACGACGGCAACCAGGTCTCGGGCACGGACGCCAACGGCAACCCCTGGACCAGCGCCACCTACGCCATGTACGGCGGCCAGGACGTGCCGGTGAGCCAGACGGCGCCCAACAACGAGACCACCTCCTATACCTACGACCTGGACGGCAACCAGAGGACGCTCCGGAATCCAAGCGGCAACACCGCCACGTACTCCTATGACGCCTCCGACAACATGAGCGGCATCAGCTACAGCGACGGCGTGACCCCGGGCGTCTCCTACAGCTACTACCCGGACGGCGACACCCACGTCATGACCGACGGCTCCGGGACAACCACCGACCTCTACAACGCGCGCGGCGACCTCTCGCAGGTGACCGACGGCAACGGCGACGTCATGAAGTACTACTACGACAACGCCGACAACCTGGACCAGATCACCTTCCCCGACACCAACTCGGTCACCTATGGCTACGACGACATGAACCGCATGTCCTCGATGGCGGACTGGCTTGGCCATACGACCAGCTTCGGCTACGACCTGGCGGACAATCACACCTCGACCACCTATCCCAACGGCACCACCGGGAGCTTCGGCTTCGACGCCGCCGAGCGCCTGAACAACGCCACCTACGAGAAGAGTGGCGTCACACAGATGGAGTTCGACGCCTCGAAGGGCACGAGCACGAACGGGCTGTACCCGAACGGGCAGATCGAGGGCGTGACGACGACCCAGGCATCGGGGTATGGCCTGACGCCGGGGACCAGCCAGGCGTACAGCTACGACCCGGTGCAGCGCCTAACGGGAGACACACAGGCGGGCACCGGGGCCGTGAAGTCGACGCAGACATTTAACCCCAATAGCGAGATTCAGAGTGCCACGGGCGCCCTGAACCCGGCGGGCGGGACGGCGCCTGGCTACTACAACTACGCCACCAGCCCGAACGATGCCGGCGAGATGGCCTCGATTACCACCGGGCAGAACCGCGGCGGCAGCCTGATCCAGTCATACACATTCGATAGCCAGGGCAACCGCACCTGCATGAGCACGGTGAATGCGACCTGCAGCAGCGACCCGTCACCGACGACATACACGTACGACCAAGAGAACCGGTTGACGGGCTGGAGCAACCCCTCCAGTGGGCCTGGCACCGAGACCTACGCGCACGACGGCAACGGGTTGCCGCAAACAATGGTGTTCAAGCCAAATACCGGAGGCGGCGGCTGCCCGCTCGTGCCCTTGGGAGCGTCCAGGGCGAGGAGCTCCCGGTCACTGAATAGCTGAAAACGCGAACAGTGAAAGAAAGCGGCCCCAAACGGGGCCGCTTTCTTGTTCTCGCCCGCCGGCACCAACGTCTAACGTCCAACGTCGAACGGCGACTCGCGGCGGCCCGGAACAGGACCCGGGCGGAGGCCAACGTAGCCCGGCCCTTCTGTGGCCGGGCGGGTCAGGCTGTATGTCGAAGCTCGAACGTTGAACGGCATCCACCGGTTTTAGGGCGCGTACGCGCGCGGCGGGGAGAACAAGGTAGCCCGGCCCCTCTGTGGCCGCGCGTGTCAGACTCTGCGTCGAACGTCGAGCGTCGAACGGGGCGGTGGTGGATATGGCGTATGCCCGGATCGAGGACAACGTAGCCCGGCTCTGCTGTGGCCGACGGGTCAGGCTGTATGTCGAACGTCAAACGTCGAACGTCGAACAGGCGGCCACGTTGGTCCGTATGGCCCTACGCCCGGGTCGAGGACAACGTTGCCCGGTCCCTCCTGTGGCCGGACGTGCTCGGCTTTCGGCACGGTGTCGATCGTCCGATTCGGGGCCATCGCCGTGTGGACCGAGACATCGGGATGCCCGACACATCGGCGGGCCCGCAGAGGGGCGCGCCCTGGGACAGGCCTCACCAACGTCAAATGGCGGAGCGCAGGACGGGCGCGTGTCCTATTGCTGCGGGCGTCCTCTCGGCTGCCTGATGCCCGCGGCATGCGCGCTCGGGCATCCCCGTTCGACGTTCGACGTTTGACGTCCGACACGCTCTGCGCTGCGCGGCTTGACGTTTCCCTGGCTCTCAACTATCAATGTTGTCAGCTACTTGTCAGCGAGGACTAGCTCGATGCCGAATGGTGTGGCGATCCTATCGGACAGCTCGTACCGTGCATGCACCCTACCGCAAAACGCAGCAAAGGACGTGGCGGGCGAGATGGCCACGGACATCGCAGACGCATTCGCCGGCAAGGTGAACAGCTCGATCAGGGGGCAGAGCCTTAACCCAGATGGTATCGAGAGGGCACTAATGAGCGGAAACGGCGGTGCCTCGTTCCCGTCGATATTCTTCAAGCTGTTTGAGAAGCAGGGCGGAGCCAACGCAAAGCGCCAGAAGCCGGCAGCGGACTCTTTATGCCTTAACCGATCTGCGCGTTCTCGAGACGTCCGGATCAAGTCTGCGATCTCTCTCGCTCACCCATCTCCCTCCACTAGACGTGCGGACGACCGGGACGGGCAGGGGGAGAATAGTGTTCGGGCCAGCTACCGGCCTTTCGGCGGTCTATGCCAACACTGGGCTTGACTGGCTGGGTGACCTTTTTGGCAGTTTACCCATGACGTTTTTCGACATCGCCGATCCCACGACCGTGGCCCATGCCATCGAGGAGGCATCGGCCAGTGCCTCTCTCGGCCTGCCAGAAGCAAAGCGGTTAGCGCAGTCACGATTGTAGTCTGGAGGGCCGACCCGGATCTCCTTTCCCCTCCAGGTGTCGAGCCCACGAAAGTGAGGACGTACTCGCACAATCGAAAGCCGACCTACTGTGACAGCGGCCCAACGGAGATTCTGTGAGTCGCTCTTCGACTGAGGAGGCCGGATCCTCGCCAATCGGGTCTTGGAGACACGCCCGGCGTGAACGCGGCCGTCAGCCGGAGGCAACGAGTCCAACTACCCGGCTTGACCTGCGCCCAGATGAGCGAATCCTGTGGTCAGGTCGGCCCGAGGGAAGCCTCCTGGACCCGCTGGATGTCTTCTGGATCCCGTTCGGCATCTTCTCCGTGGTTGTCTCAGGGCTAGTCCTCGCAGCCTTCCCTCCCGTCTCGATACTTCCCGTCGTGGGTAGCGCGGTACTTCTAGCCCGCGGCCTCTGGGTGCTCGCCCTTAGGTTCGGACTAAAGGCGATACGGAGACGGACCACCCTGTACACGGTGACGAACCACCGGGCGATTGAGCTGGTCGGCGGCGCGCGTCACTCGCTACCGCTTGCGCAGCTCTCGACCTTTGAGGTGACCCGCCTCGGCTCGAGGGGCGGGATCATCTTCGGCGCGGTCGGTCCACGGTCTGCCTTCGCAAACCTCTACCTGGACGCCTTCCAGACGAGGCGAAAAAGCCAGCCGCTGGCGTTCTATGACATCCTTGACCCCGAGGAGGTCGCGGAGCGAATCGAGCGTGCGGCTCTGTCCGCCGGTGCTGGGCACCCGGCCAGGGATCTGAGGTTTAGGGGCCGAGTGCGGGTCGCGGATGGCCTGACGGAGGCTTGGCGCTCCCTCAGTCGACACCGGCGTGAACTGCCCGGCAGCCGAACCGAGCTGCCACAGGCCGAGGCTCGCCCCAAGAGGATGACTGCAGGCCCGACGCTTGCAGACATGAGCGGGAACCTGCGACCCGGTGAGCGGGTGTTGTGGATGGGCGAGCCCCACTGGCCTCGCCTGAGCGCACTCGACATTTTCTGGATCCCGTTGGGGATTTTCTGGCTGCTCTTCTCAACGGTCTTCACGTTTGGACTGGTGGCGGCCGCGCTGACGGGGCACCTTCTGGTTCGGCCGGCGCCTCTCTATGTCGCTTGGGGGGGCCTTTTCGTGGCCATAGGGCTGTTCCTGGTGGCGGCGCCCTTCTGGGTCCGGATAAGACAAAAGCGAGGGTGGTTGTATGCAGTCACCGACCGGCGTGTCCTCGAGAAGTGTCGCGGCAGGGTGCGATCCATACCGCTGCGCTTCTTGCCCTCCATCGATGTTCTGTCCCGGGGAGACCTAGGAGGGATCGTCTTTGGACCTGCCGGCGCTTCGGAAGACCGACGGCGGAGCCTCGGGGCGGAGCCGCTCGCCCGCGAGATCGGGGCGATGCCTTTGACCCTTTACAACATCCCGGACCCAGAGCGGGTCGCACGCATGATCGTAGAGGCAGCAGGGTCGGATGCACACCACTCGATCCCTTCTGAGGGCAAGCTTCCCGGTGGCGGACAGACGACGAAGTGATCAACGACCGGACCATAGATGGGCGGGACGCTCACTGAGGCCATGTTCCGCCCCGCCCCCCGGCTGAGACCACCAAAGAGAGGACATGCTCGAACCATCCAAAACGGCGCCCTACTGTGACAGCGCCTCCGCCGGCTATCGGATCGCACAGGGCCTTCTCTTCTTCGAGGGCAGGCTGCTGGGTTTCGCCGGACTGCTGACTGCGTTTGTCGGATTCCTCATCTCAGTCTTCGGTGGCAGCTCGAGTTTCCTCGGACTTGCGGTGCTTGTCATGGGCTGCGCCGCGCCGGCTCTCGCCACCTCCCTCTGGCTGTTGGCTGACTGGATATCAGGTCCTTCGGCGCTCTGGTACCGGATATCGACGATACTCCAAGTAATCTTCGCCACTACCGCAATCCTGGCCCTCAATCAGATCCGGACGGGCCGTCCGGAAGAGGCACGGATGGGCCGTTTGCCGACGGCGGAGGAGTGCTCATTGCGCTCGTTGCCTTGGCGTTTGTGGCCGTTTCGTCAACATACGTCGTCGTGGTTCTCTGCCGAGCCCCTAATCCTCAGCTTGCGACATCTGTGGCGACGAGCATTGGGCAGTCTTGTTTAGGTCCTTGCAGGGCCGCCTCTCCTGAGATCAGCTGATGAGACGGTCATGATCGAGGCTCGCGGCCGGCCAGCTCCGACAGGATCTTCTGAAGGTCGTGGCTCAGGTAACGCTGGTTGGCCACAGCCGATTGAAGCTCACGGGAGATTGTTGCCAGCTGGAGGCTGAGCGACTCAAGGTTGGCTTCCTCAGCCTGAAGCCGCTCTTCGGTCTCGCGCACCCTCAGCTCCAGCCGGCGCCGGCGCGTCACGCTGTCGCTTCCCGTGGCTTGACCGCGCGGGCCGCCTGGAGCTTCCCGGGCCTGGACTCCCAGGGCAGAGCCGGGCGGCGGAGCGTCTGCGGAGGGCGACGGCATGCTCCAGGCGAAATGAGGCAGCCCGGCAGCAGCGAGAAAATCTGATCTCGCCTCCTCTGACAGTCCTAGCGCATACACGAGTCTCGAGAGCGTTTCACTGCGAGGCGTCGTGCTCTCGCTCCTCTCTAGTCGGGAGATATAGGACGTGTCCAGCCCGGCTCGCCGGGCCAGGGCGGCCTGGGTCAGCCCGGCCGACTCGCGCGCCTTCCGCAGCACGTCACTGAATGGAGCTCGGGGGCTGCATTCGCTCATTCTGATCTCCTCGGTCTCGCGGAATCGGCCCTTCCGTCTAAACTATAACTACGGCCAAGTCCTAGGATAGACCTATGGGACAAACGTGTATAATTACCCAGCCGGCGAAACAGGAGGGCAAATCGATGGGGAACGACGTGCTCATCAACTTCGTGCTCGACAAGTCGGGCTCGATGTTCGATATCCGGGACGACACGATCGGCGGCTTCAACCAGTACTTGGAGGAGCAGCGCCGGTTGGGCGTCGAGTTGGGCCAACGGACCCGAGTCTCGCTTACCCTTTTCGACACCTCATTCGAACACCGCTACATCAGCGCGAACGTCGAGGACATCCCGCCGCTCTCCCCAGAAACGTATCAGCCGGGTGGAAACACGGCACTCTACGACGCAGTCGGGAGCAGCATTCGCGCTGTGGAGAAGCTGAACCCCGACGGCATGGTCCTATTCGTCATCCAGACGGACGGACTCGAGAACAGCTCACAGGAGTGGACCCGAAGCTCAGTGTTCAATCTGATTACCGAGAAGCGGGAGAAGCAGGACTGGCAGTTCGTGTTCCTGGGTGCTGACCAGGACGCGTACGCTTCAGGAGGTCAGATCGGCGTGGCAGGGACGTCGACGTTGTCCTATGGCAGGCAGCACTCTCGCAGAGCCCATGAGGCTCTCGGGCGGTCCACAGCAGCGTGGCGCTCAGGTGCTTCGGCCGCTATCGACATCGCAGTCCATCAGCCCGAGTTCGACGTGGAAGAGCCTGGGTCAGGGCCAGACAACAGCGTGGGAAGCCGGCCCACGTCAACCTAATCCGCTGGCCGGATGCATGCCGTCAATGTCTCAAACGTCGCGGCGGACTGTCGTCACCTCGCGGATCCTACAAAACACTCGTCCGTCGGGGCTTCCGACGCCAGGGACTCCCGGGTGTGCTGCCGCTGAATCGTATGGCCTGGGCCTTCGCCCGCCGGCAGACTCGCCACCTCGCGGACTGCTTTCAATTCGACAGACCATGCCAAGTCCTCTCAACACGGAGACTGCCGTCGGAACTCCTAACTCGGGAAGTCGAAACCTCGATCGCTTGAAGTTCCCGGGAGGACACTTGGCCGGAGGTGTCCCTCAAGTGCCAGTCGGTCCTGCCGCCGCCTCGAATGCCGCCGCTAACTCCTGACGGTTTAGCGCCGTCGCGCCCAGCCGTTTGACCACCTCGCCGGCAGCCACGCTGCTCAACAGCGCCGCGTCCCTGTGGGAGGCGCCGGACAGAAGAGCCAGCGCGAAGACCGCGCAGGTGGTGTCGCCGGCTCCTGTGGGGTCGAACACCTCGCGCAGGTTGGATGGAGGTAAGTGCAGGGGAGCCTGCTCTGAGGTAAAGAGGCTCATTCCCTCACTGCCGCGCGTGATAAGGACAGCTTCGGCCTCCATCCCTCTGAGCAGTTCGTCCCCGGCATTCTCCAGCTCGGCGAGACTGTCAATCTGTCTGTGGAGCGTGGCCTCCGCCTCCGGTTGGTTTGGTGTGGCCACCGTCGCGCCTCTGAAACGGAACAGGTCGCCGTGGGAATCGACGGCAACCATGAGCTCCCGCTCCCCTTCTCCCGGCAGCACCGTGCGAACGAGCCGGGGATTGATGACGCCGTTCTCATAATCCGATACGACCACGGCGTCTACCGAATCCAGCCTCGTCCTGAGGAACTCGACCATGCGGTCGGAGACGGCATCGTCGAGGGCTGA
>DASRCF010000092.1:0-19316 GCA_035653255.1 Chloroflexota bacterium | reverse complement strand
CTGCGCGCCGAGATGCGCCGTCAACGCACTGAGATAGAGGACCTGCGGCGCCAGATTCGGATACTCAGCGAGCTGGTCGAGGAGAACGGGAGGGAGCTGCCCTCACCATCACCCCAGAGGGTGAGTCGCCGTGACGTGCTGAAGATCGGCGTGGTCGGAGTGGCCGCCATAGCGGGCGCCGTCGTTCCTAGCACCGGCCGCTCCTCCGCGGCGGGCTCGCAATACCTGCCGGTCGATGCCTCGGTCGTTACCGCTCACGGCCCCCAGAACGGCGCTCCGGCAGGCTTCGTGGTCGACCCCTCGGCCGAGCTCACGACTGGAGTGAATGCCGCCGGGACTCAGGTTGGAGTCGCCGGCGCCGCGATCGACGTCAAAGGGCAATTGGGCGGCGGAACTGGCGTGCAGGGTCAGAGCCAAACCGGATTCGGCGTTCTCGGCACCAGCACATCGGCGGAGGGAGTGTTCGGATCCAGCCAGACGAAGTATGGAGTTCATGGCTCGAGCCAGAAGTCAGAAGGCGTCTTTGGCCAGACTCTGCACGGCTCGCGGGCGGTGACCGGGATCAACTGGGGCAATGCCGGCGACGGCGTGCACGGAGAAAGCCGTCAGCAGAAGGGGAGGCAGCTGGGGAAGGGCAACGGCGTTTTTGGCCAGAGCGGAAGTGGCAACGGCGTCGTAGGCAAGAGTGGCGGCGGGACCGGGATCAGAGGATCAAGCGGCTCGGGCCGTGGCGGCGTCTTCCAGGGCGGCACTGCCGCAGTCAACCTACAACCGACGAAGTACTCGGGACATCCGAAATCCGGAACGCACTGGAAGGGCGACCTGATGGTCGACAGGAACGGCGACCTGTACATCTGCTCCGCCAACGGAAAGCCGGGACGCTGGAAGCGCGTGGTGGTGAAGTGATCGCGGATTGACGCCGAGCAGCCTCTCCTGACCGTCGGGGTTTCGACCCGTGGCCAGGTGGCGCTCAGCATCTTCTGGCTGTCTCTGAACTTCCAGTCCGGCGCGTTCTACGCCATCGTCCTGCCGGCGCAAATCCTCCTGTTTGTCTCAGGAGGGGCCGGTGCCACGAACCAGGCATTGTTTCTTGGACTCTCCGGGATCATTGGAGCTGTGGTGGCGATCATCGTGCAGCCGGTGGCGGGAGCTCTGTCAGATCAGTCAGAGTCGACATTGGGGCGCCGGAGGCCCTACATCCTCGTGGGCGCACTCGGCCTGCTCGGGGGTACTCTCGCGCTCGCCTGGTCGTATTCGGCCGTGTCGTTCCTGCTGGGCTTCCTGCTCGTCCAGGTGGGCGGGGCCGTCTCCACCGGAGCCTACCAGGGTTTATTGCCCGACCGAGTGCCGCCCGAGCAGCGCGGCGCAGCATCTGGCTATCTCGGCCTCATGACCATACTGGGTACGCTCGGGAGCTTGGCGGCGGCAGGGCTGCTCCTCGGAAACGTGACCGCTAGGAGTGGGCACGGGACCATCGAGACCGGCGTGCGGACGTTCTACCTCCTGACGATAGTAGTCGTCGGGGCAGGGGCGGGAATTACGATAGCCGGGGTGCCCGAGGCCAGACCTAGGGTCGGGGCGAAATACGGAGCCATATGGCGCCCGCACCTCTGGATGCGGCCGTGGAGCTATTCCAACTTCCGCTGGGTGTTCCTCACGCGGGTGGCCATCATTACCGGACTGGCGGTCTTCATGACCTACATCGAGTATTACTTCGCCCGCGTGGCGCACGTCTCGCACTTCGTACGGCTGACTGCGCTGGTGGCCTTTCTATCACTTGGCGGGGCTGTTGCCAGCGCATTGCTGGGTGGCATCCTTTCAGACCGACTGGATCGGGTCAAGTTGGTGTTCGTGGCCAGCCTCTGCATGGCCGCGGCCGCGCTATGCTTCAGCGTCTGGCCCGGTGAGCCTCCACTAATTCCGCTGGGATTGCTGTTCGGCGCCGGATTCGGGGCCTATGTCAGTGTCGACTGGGCCCTTGCAGTCGATGTCCTGCCCTCGCTTCGGCAAGCCGGGAAGGATATGGGCCTGTGGAGCATCGCCTCGACCCTGCCCGCGTTCCTTGCGCCTGCTCTCGGAAGCGCGGTGATCGCGGTGAGCGCTCTCGCAGGGCTTGGGACCGCGGGCTACCGGGCCGTCTTCGGGTTGGCGGTCCTGCTGTTTACACTCGGAGCAGTGGGAATCCTAAGAGTGCGCGTAGAGCGGCGATCCGAGTAAGTGCCTGCACCCCGCCAGAAAGCCGGGGGCTCAGCGTCTTGAGCTTTCCGAACCGCTATGCCACCTGATGCGCAAAGACCATGAGGCGATGATCGTAGCTGCTGCCGGTCCATGTCCCGGCACAGGTCATGAGGACCAGGATGTGGTCCTTGCTCTTGCTGCCCAGATAGCCGAGGGGGACCTGCGAGTCCCAATAGTAGCGGCTGAAGGCGACGGCGAAGGTCACCGGTCGATGGTGGAAGTATTCCACGGTTATACGGTCGCCTGGGACCAGCGTGTGCAAGTACCAGAAAAGGGCCGTTCCTGTGGTGGAATCGAGGTGGCCATACATGAAGGCGACCCCGGGTGCGCCCGGCAGCGGCCCGCGGTCCCACCAAGCGGCATCCCACCATGAGCGCGGCGTATGCTCGTCGGCCACCGATGTGAGCGCGATGTCCTCAACGGGAGCATTGACGCCAATCTTGGAGATGATCAGTCGGGCCGGCTTATCCTGGCGGTTTCTCATCCAGCCCGGGAAACCGGTGCAGCATGGAGATGCGAGGGGATCGTTGGATCGTGTGGCCGGATGGTGAGCCGCCGGCTGTTGCGGCTGAGAGGGGTGGGGGCGGCGCCTGGACGGCTGGGCCCGGTGACCTGATGGATTCGAGCTGAGGGTAGATGGCCTCCGGTGGTGGGCGGACCCCGCGGACATACGATGGTGCCAGGCGCGGAGGATTCTGGCAGGCGGCTTTCGAGGTACCGGCGCAGCCTTCGGATTGATGGGCGCGTGTCTGACGAACTTTGAGGCAGGCTCTACGATGGGCAGCACGGCGGGCACGGCCGGGGGAGTGGATACGGTCCCAACCGCGGCGCTCTGACGCGGTGGCTGCGACGTCGCCTGAAGTTTCGGGTCGGTGGTGCCCGCGGTCGTGATCCAGACAGCCGCAAGAACTGCCGCCACGAGGAAGGAGATGAAGAGCACTCGCTGTCTTATGGCCATGGGTAGCCTCGTATCTCAGCATAGCCACGGCGCATTGGAGAATCGTGAGTGGAGTGTGACGAGTCGGGCGTGAGCCTCCTCGGTCATCCCCGACGCCATGAACATCATTGAGGCTGGGCTTCGGGACGCGCTCCAGGTGGAGGCATTGCATGGAAGACTCCCGCTATCCGCAGGCCCGGACTCCCGAGGGCATGGTTTCGAGCGCCCACTACCTGGCCTCCCAGGCGGGAGTTTGGATGCTGCGGCAGGGTGGGAACGCCGTGGACGCCGCGGTGACGACGGCTGCCACTATTGCGGTGGTAGCGCCGCACCTCAACGGCATCGGCGGCGATGTCTTCGCTCAGGTCTGGCCGCCGGGAGCGATGAGCCCGGTTGGCCTCAACGCGAGCGGCCGCTCCTCTTTCGGAGCGACCATCGAGCGTGTCAGAGAGGCGGGTCACGTCACCGTGCCACTTTTGGGGCCACTTACCATCACGGTCCCGGGAGCGGTGTCGGCATGGGCTGTCCTCCTGGAGCGCTTTGGGACCCGCCGAATCTTCGACTGCATCCAGCCGGCCGTCGACTATGCCGACCACGGAGCACCCGTGACGGCCAAATTGGCCGGCTCGATTGCCCGCAGTCGCTCACTCCTCGAGCGTGACCACAGCTTCCGAGCCATCTTCTTCCGCAAGGGTGAGCCCTTGGAGGAGGGGGACGTCTTCGTCAATCGGGATCTTGGGGCCAGTCTCCGGGAGATCGGCACCAGCGACGGCGAGGCCATGTACCGAGGCGAGCTGGCTCGCCTGCTGGCGAAAGGAATCCAGCAAGCCGGCGGGATGATCACTGAGGAAGACCTGGCCGCCCACCGGCCGGAGTGGGTAGAACCGTTGACGACCGAGTTTAGTGGCCGGACCGTCTTTGAGCTCCCGCCGAACTGCCAGGGCATTACGGCGTTGGAGATGCTGAACCTCGCCGAAGAACTCGATGTCGCCCGTCTCGCCCACAACTCGGCCGAGTACGTGGACACGTTGGCGCGGGCCATGCACATCGCCTACGAGGACCGTGAACGCTACATCACCGACCCCGCCTTTTTTCAGGCGCCCGTCGAGACGCTGATCTCCAAACCGTACGCCCGTCGCCGTCTCAGCCGCCCGGCACCGGAGGCACTCCTGGGGAAGGCGAGCGACACCATCTATCTCTGCGCAGTGGATGCAGAGGGTATGGGCGTGTCCCTGATCCAGAGCCTGTTCATGGGATTTGGGAGCGGGGTGATGGCCCAGGGCACGGGCATCGGACTGCAGAACCGGGGCGCATTCTTCTCCCTCGATCCCGAGCATACTAACAGTCTTCAGCCCGGCAAGCGGACGATGCATACCCTTATCCCAGGCATGGCGTCTACGGGAGGGCGGCTCGAGCTGGTCTTTGGTTCGATGGGAGGCGACGCCCAGCCACAGATCCACCTGCAGATGCTGCTCAACCACTATGTTTTCGGGATGGAAATCCAGCAGGCCATCGAGGCGCCGCGCTTTGTGTTTGCACCTTCAAAGGATGGAACCTCGCGAATCCTGCTGGAGTCTCGGTTTCCTTCCGAGGTGGCTGACCATCTCAGCACGCTTGGGCACGACGTGGATATCGTCGAAGGTTGGAGCTCGTCGATGGGACATGCCCAGGCGATCCGGCTAGATCGGGAAACAGGTCTCCGTCTCGGGGCAGCCGATCCCCGGGGAGACGGCGCCGCCCTCGGCTATTGAGTTAGTGGGAGCGCCCGGCGATGGCAGTGTATTCGCACTGAGCGGCAGTTGCGGATTGCAGTCTATGAGGCGATGGCCGCTTGTTCGGCCGGCAGGACGTGCTGTAGGAACTGGCCGGTGAACGAAGACTTAACCAGGCTGACGTGCTCCGGTGTACCCTCGGCCACGACCTCACCGCCACGATTGCCGCCTTCTGGTCCGAGATCGATAATCCAGTCGGCGGACTTGACGACGTCGAGGTTGTGCTCGATGACGACGACGGTGTTGCCGGCGTCGGTGAGCCGGCTCAGGACCTGGAGCAGCCGCTCGACGTCGGCGAAGTGCAGGCCAGTGGTGGGCTCGTCGAGGATGTACAGCGTCTTGCCGGTAGCGCGCCGGCTCAGCTCCGTAGCCAGCTTGACCCGCTGCGCCTCGCCCCCTGACAGCGTGGTCGCCGGCTGCCCGAGCCGGATGTAGCCCAACCCGACCTCGGCCAGAGTCCTCAACTTACCCGCGATCGCGGGAATGCGCTCGAAGAACGGGACGGCCTCGTCCACGGTCATCTCCAGCACGTCGGCGATGCTCTTGCCCTTATAGAGAATCTCCAGGGCCTCACGGTTATAGCGGCGGCCTTTGCAGACTTCACAGGGGACGTAGACGTCGGGCAGGAAGTGCATCTCGATCTGAACGATGCCCTCACCTCGACAGGCTTCACAACGACCACCCTTGACGTTGAAGGAGAACCGTCCTGGCTTATAGCCGCGGATGCGGGCCTCAGGCACCTTGGCGAAGATCTCGCGGATGGGTGTAAAGGCCCCGGTGTACGTGGCCGGGTTGGACCGCGGAGTACGGCCTATCGGGGACTGGTCGATGTCTATGACCTTGTCGATAAGATCGAGCCCTTCGACGGCATCGTGCGCACCGGCCTTCTCCCTCCGCCGCTGGATGCGCTGTGCCGCAGCCTTGTAGAGCACCTCGTTCACGAGAGTGCTCTTTCCCGAACCCGAAACTCCGGTGACGCAGATGAAGACTCCCAGCGGAAAGGCCACGTCAATGTGCTTGAGGTTGTTCTCCGTGGCTCCCTTCACCACCAGCCTGTCCTGAGAAATCGGCCGCCGCGAAGGGGGGATGGGAATCTCCCTCTGTCCGGAGAGAAACTGGCCCGTGATGGACCTCGGCGAGTCGAGGATGTCCTGCAGGCTCCCGGTGGCTATGATCTCGCCGCCGTGCTCGCCGGCACCTGGTCCGATATCGACGATGTAGTCGGCCGTCCGGATGGTCTCTTCGTCGTGCTCGACCACGATGAGAGTGTTGCCGAGATCGCGGAGGTTGCTCAGAGTCCGGATGAGACGGGCATTGTCCCGCTGGTGAAGACCGATGCTGGGTTCGTCCAGGATGTAGAGCACGCCCATCAGTCCTGAGCCGATCTGGGTGGCCAGCCTGATGCGTTGGGCCTCGCCACCCGCGAGGGTCGCGGCGGTGCGATCGAGGGTCAGGTAGTCGAGACCGACGTCGACCAGGAACTTGAGGCGGGCTCGGATCTCCTTACTCACCTGCCGGCTGATGGTCAGGTCGCGCTGGCTCAATGCCGGTTCGTGGCCGTCGCCCGTGATCTCGGCAAACCAATCTCCCGTTTCGAGAACAGGCATGCGAACCACATCGACGATTGATCGTCCCGCCACGGTCACAGCCCGAGACTCCGGCTTGAGCCGTGCGCCGCCGCAGCTCGGGCACGGTCTGGTGGTCATGTACTGCTCGATCTCGCCGCGCATCCAATCGCTTGTGGTTTCACGATAGCGGCGCATGAGGTTCGGGATCACACCTTCGAAGTGGACGTTCATGTGATGCCGGCGCCGGCTGCCCGACCGGGACCTCAGCTCCATCAACGTCTCCCCGAGTCCGTAGAGAATGCCGTGGAGGTCCTCCGGCGACAGCTGCTCGACAGGCGTGGCCATCTTGAAGCCCAGGTGCTCAGCCGCGGACTCCAACAGGCGGTAGTAGTACGGGCTGCTTGTTCCGCTACGCGCCCACGGCTGCACGGCTCCCTCGGACAGTGACAGATGGCGGTTGGGGATGACCAGGTCGGGATCCAGCTCGAGGCGGGTGCCCAGCCCGGTGCATTCGGGACAAGCGCCGTGAGGATTGTTGAAGGAGAAGCTGCGCGGCTCGATCTCCTCCAGGGAGATGCCGCAATCAGGACAGGCGAAGTGCTCTGAGAATAGGCGTCCCGCCGCTTTGTCGGCCGGTCGGTCCATGTCCTGTACCAGTACCAGCCCGTTGCCGAGTTTCAGCGCTGTCTCCAGAGAATCGGCCAGACGAGTCCGGTCAGAATGTCGGACCTCCGAATCCGCGTCGGACGCCGGAAGGATCAGGCGGTCGACGACCACGTCGATGTCGTGCTGGACGTACTTCTCGAGTGGGATGTCCTCGGTCAGATCGTGAACCGCTCCGTCGACCCTGACCCGGATATAGCCCTGACGGCGGGCGTCTTCGAAGACCTGCTTGTATTCACCCTTGCGGCCGCGGACGACCGGCGCCATGATGAGGATTCGGGACCCTCCCGGCATGTCCATCACCTCGTCCACGATTTGTTGGATGGTCTGACGGGAGATTGGCTGTCCGCAATTGGGGCAGTGCGGCTGGCCGATGCGGGCGTACAGCAGGCGCAGATAGTCGTAGATCTCGGTGACCGTGCCCACGGTCGAGCGCGGGTTGTGGGAGGCGCTCTTCTGGTCTATGGAGATGGCGGGCGAGAGACCGGAGATGTATTCCACATCGGGCTTGTCCATCTGCCCCAGGAACTGCCGCGCATAAGCCGAAAGCGATTCGACATAACGACGCTGACCCTCTGCGAAGATAGTGTCAAACGCCAGAGATGACTTCCCGGAGCCGGAGATCCCGGTGAAGACCACCAGGGCGTCCCGGGGAATGGCCAGGTCGACGTTCTTGAGGTTGTGCTCCCGGGCCCCACGAACGAAAATCGTCTCGCGCGTCATCTCTCAACCACCACCGGCCGCCCTCGCACCGATGAACCGTGCGGTCGTTCCATTCCTAGCATCGAAGCCAGCAATTATAACAAATGTTCCAAGTCGCGAGAAGATCGGAGCATGGACAATCAGGGAGTGCGCGGGCGTTAGGAGAGACCTCTGCGGTACGGAGTTCTGGGGGGTGGGGCACTGGGCCTCACTGTGGCCGTACGCTTGGCACAGCACGGCAACGAGGTTGTGCTGTATGAACGCGAACCCGTCCCCGGCGGGCTGGCGGCCGGGTTCCCGTTGGGAAATGCTTACCTGGAGAAGTTCTACCACCACCTGTTCAAGACGGACCGTGACGCCGTCGAGCTGATCAATGAGATGGGGCTGGGAGACCGGCTGGTATGGCGTCGGCCCTCGACTGTGATGCTGCGAGACGGCCGGCTCTGGCCGCTCGACTCTGCGGGAGCCGTGCTGCGATTCGACCCTCTGCCACTTCGAGAACGGCTTCGCATGGGGGCCGTCACCGCCCTGCTCAAAGTCTGGCCCTGGTATCGCGTCCTGGAAGAGGACACCGCCTCCTGGTGGCTTTCCCGGTGGATGGGTGACGCCGCGTTTCGGTCCGTCTGGCAGCCGTTGCTGGCCTCCAAGTTCGGCTCCTTCCAGAACGATATCGCTATGCCCTGGTTCTGGGCACGCGTTCACTACCGCACGGCTTCACTCGGCTACCTGCGAGGCGGGTTCCAGCAGCTCTACGACTCGCTGACCTTCCGGCTGGCCGCTCACCAGGCTCAGGTCCGCTTGGGCACCGAGGTCAGAGCAATCAGGCGCGAGCACGGCCGGCTCCACGTGGAAGCCGATGACGGCCATGAGATCTTCGACCGTGTGGTTTCGACGTTGCCCACCCGGATCACGATGCAGCTGACGCCCGGACTACCCGAAGGCTACCGCGACAGGTTCGGAGGAGCGAAGGCGTACGGAGCCATGTGTCTCATCCTGGCACTCTCCGAGCGGCTCACGCGGGCGTACTGGATCAACATCGGCGACTCCGGCTACCCGTTTCAGCCGCTCGTGGAGCACACCAACCTCATGCCCTCCGCCGACTACCACGGCTACCACCTTCTGTATCTAGGGAACTATCTGCCCATGGACTCCGAATTGATGAGCGCCTCGAAGGAGGAGGTGCTGGCGCAGTTCTTGCCTCACCTGACAGCGCTCAATCCATCCTTTCGTCAGGACTGGGTAAGGGAATCATGGCTCTACAAAGCGCCGTTTGCCCAGCCGATCGTAACGCGGGAGTTCGCTCGGACGATTCCACCTCATGTCACCCCGCTCCCGGGCTTGTTCATGGCAAACATGTTTCAGATCTACCCTCAGGATCGAGGTCAGAACTACAGCATCCGGATGGCCAACCGGCTGGTCTCGTGGTTGCAGACGGGACTCTCGGCCTAGCTCTAAGCGGACGGTCGGGGGTTACGGATTGTTACACTTGGCTACTCTGCCGCGTCGTAATAAGTGACCGCGCCATGCATACGAGGGACACGTGAACGCCGTGCTGGACCTCGAGTACCGCCAGTCGGTGCTGGGCTCAATCCCGCCGCTTCGAGACAGTGTGCGTGAGCTCATGTCGGTCGCCGGGGCCAAGATCCGGTGCAGCGTCTACCAACGAGGCGAACGAGTCTACGGCGAGACCGATGAGACCAACCACGTCTACGCCCTTCATCGTGGACGGGTGAGGACCCTTAGGGTGACGCCGCAGGGGAAAGACGTGACCCTATACCTGGTCGAGCCGGGACAGCTGTTCGGCGTCGATGCGATAGCCCACGGAGAGCCCGGCGGCCGGCAGTGGGGCCACGACGCGGAGGCCATCGACCACGAGACGGTCGTCATTGCTATGCCGCAACAGGAGTTCAGCGATGTTGCGGGGCGTCACCCCTCGCTGATGAACCACATCGTCCGGTCGCTCTGGTCACAGTCCCAGGATTTGATGGACCAGGCGGAGACGCGGGCGTTCCACGATGTCCGCGGACGCGTGGCCCATGCACTGCTGCTGCTGGCGTACAAGGAAGGCAAGGCTAGCGCCCGAGGTCTCGTCATTAACCCGGCAATGACTCACGAGGAGCTGGCCGCGCTGGCCGGAACTCGACGTGAGAGTGTCACCATGGCACTGGGAGCCTGGAAGCGCGAGGGCGTGCTGGCCATTGACGAGGGAGAGCGTTCCATCGTGCTTCTGGACGTCATGCGGCTGGCCGAGTACCGCGAAGGCGGCACCTCTGCTCAGCTCGCGGTCGAGGCAATCCTGGCTCGGCTCTCACAGGTGGAGAAGCTCGACCAGCGCGAGAACCGGGTGGCTAGGGTCGAGCTGGCCCGCGAGCGCTGGCGCGCGGCATACCGGGAGTACACCCGCAGCTAACAGCGGTAGGCTCGAACAATCGAGGATGCTGAAGCTGACCCTAGGCGCGGCGGAGAGGCGGATCTTCGATTTTCAAGGTGAGCGGGCCTGAGCAGGCGGTAAGCCGAGTTCTGTTCCGTTTTCGCCCTTGCGGACGAGACGGTGGCGACCATCTATCTAGGACGGCGGTTACCCGCCGCCTCGTGCGACCTTACCCGGAGATCTCGGACGAGCAGCCCTTAGGCGCAGTGGGCGCCGTGTCTCCCTATGCGGTCTTGCTCCAGACGGGGTTTACCGCGGCCAGCCAGTCACCTGACTGCCGGTGAGCTCTTACCTCACCATTTCACCCTTACCCGGCAAATGCCGGGCGGTATGTTTCTGTGGCACTTTCCTTGGAGTTGCCTCCACTGGGCGTTACCCAGCGCCCTGCTCTACGGAGCTCGGACTTTCCTCGAGCGTGTCACCACGCCCGCGATCGCCTCGCTTGCTCAGACCCACAAAAGTCTACGACCGTGAGCCAGGAGTGGTCAATTCGGTGTACCCGTTCGGCAACACTCCTATGGGAGCTGAAACAGCCGGCATTGCAGCCTCCCTCGCGATCGCTTTCGCCACTTGACTACAGCAGGATGCCATCATCACCTCCCAAGCGACGGCCGCGAGACTCAACTGCAAGGTTAGCGAGGTGCTCGGCTTGCTCAACTTCCTCAGGATCTACGAGATTGATCTCGATTGGAGTGTCCCCCTGGATCAGCCCTCCGATGTCGCTGAGATGCGAGGCTGTCTCGGGAAGGCAGGCGTGACTGACGCCGGTGAGCTGCCTCCACACGGCCTCGTCTGAGAGCACCAACGTGATGCTCGACGGCCGCAGACGCAGTCCGGCCATCAACCCTCTCAGAACAGCCTCGTACTCGCTCCTGATCGGTGTCGAAGCTCCCAGGAAATCGGCCGCCCGCTCAAGGATTCGTCCATTCGAGTCGCGCACGATGACCCCCGCACCGCTCAGGCCGGGATTCCCGCGCGAGAGACCTCGCACCTCCACCCGAATGGAAGCGCCCAGGTCGCGCGGCACTCGGCTCATGCCTTGACAGACGCGGGAAGAGGCTGTGTTGGTGGACGTTGGACTTCCTGGGTAAAGCGAAGGACCGAGTCTAAAAACGCGAGCGGACGGGTTCCATGGATGGCATGACCTGCCTTCGCGAAGTACTCCAGGCTGCCCCGGGGCAGAGCTGCGGCCGCGGTCGCGGCGGCTTCCTCCATCAGCACGCCGCCGAGTTCCGGATTGGCGCGCATGATGAGGACCGGCGACTCAATGGTCTCGAGGTGCGGGAGCAAGCGCGGCAGCCAGCCACCCGCACTTTCCGCCAGCATGTCCCGTAACACAACCGGGGGGACAACACTCCAAGTCTTGGTGAGGTAAGCTCGCTGCAGGCCCCCGATTTGCGGATTGTCTTCGGTCAGGGCGTCCGACAGTTGGCGGGATTGCTCCTCGGGCGCGAGCTCCTCAGATTTGATTCGGAGGATGGCCTCAAAGAGAGCACGCGAGGCAGCCGGCCTCCATGTCAAGGGAGGGTCGACGAGGATCCTCCCGGGGATGACAGCCGTGCTCGCTTCGACCACGCACGAGATGAGTCCTCCGAGGGAGCTCCCGACGAGGGTGACGTCCTGCAGCTCGAGCTGATCGAGGAAGCTCTCGATGTCTGCGGCGTAGTCGGCGAGACTGTACCCGTGAAGAGGCTTCTCACTCTGGCCATGACCGCGAAGATCGAGCGCGTACAGGTGGAAGTAGGGCTGCAGCCTGCGTCCAATCGACTGCCATACCCGCCAATCAACACCTATGCCGTGTAATAGGAGCAAGATGGGAGCATCCGCCGGCGCCTCGACGTAGTGGAGGCGCACAGTGGGCAGGTCGATGGTACGCGATGCGAACTGGACTGATGTCATGGTGGCGACGCCGAATATGCGAGCTTAGGAGCCGCGTACCGGGCGTTGTCGCACCAGCATCACTGCCAGTGCCCCCAGGAGGACCAGCACGATGACGCCGATTCCCAGCAGTATGAACCGAGGATGAGGCCCGAACCGGAAGAGATGATGCAAGACACCGTGGAAGATCCGAATCCGGGCGACACTAAGAGCCGGCACGAGCAGACTCCTCAGCTCACCTTGGAGGATATGCACTGCCTCCAGGAAGAACTTTCGACTCCATGCATACGTACAGTGTAGCTGCACCCTCTTCCCTCGTCCTCCGTGCTAGGATTTCGCGTGAACGGCCATGCTTCCTGACATCGCCGTGGTCGTCCCGACCTACTGGACGCGGGAAGGCGGCGTCGCCAGGGCTGGGGACGCGGTGTACGACCATCCAACCGCGGTTGACCAGGACGGAACACTTGGCCGGCTGCTTGGCAGCCTGCGGAGGCTGGATACCGACCGCTTCTACGTTCTGATCCTGGTCGCGGTCACCGACCCGCTCGTCGAAGATCAGGCCCGCGCGAAGGTCGATGGAATCGTTGGGGCCGTCACGGGTCTAACGACGCTGGTGGTTTCCCAGCGTGACCTGCCGGCCATGATCGGTGACTCGGACGAGGATCTGGCGTCAACCCTACTGGGCATGGAGCAGTATTCTCGGGTTCGCAATGTCCAGCTCGCCGTGCCGCAGATCCTCGGCACCAGAGCAGTGGTAGGCATCGACGACGACGAGGTCGTGGTCGATCCGGGGTTTCTGGATGAGGCGTTGGGGCATCTGGAGACGACCGTCGACGGACGGATTGTCGAGGGCGTTGGCGGCTACTACCTGCAAGAGGACACGGGAACGATATTTCTGCAGACCGGCCCGAAGTCTGACCCGACAGGCAACATCTTCGACCGCAAGGCAGAGCTGATGAACGAGGCTACGGAGAAGCTACAAAGGCGTGCCGGTAGCCTGGTGCCGACGCCCTTTTGCTTCGGGGGGAACATGATATTTTCACGGTCGTTGTTCAGCTCGGTATGCTTTGACCCATTTATCACCCGTGGAGAAGACGTCGACTACCTGATCAATGCCCGACTCACAGGCCGATGGTTCTTCATGAACAAGCGTTTGAGCATCCTGCACCAGCCCCCGTCCGGAGGCTCCTATCGTGACGTTGCCTATCACAAGGTGGTTCAAGACGTGCTGAGATTCGTCTACGAACGGGAAAAGGTAGCGGCGGCTCCCAGACTTGGGACCGACAATCTCAGGGTGGAGGATCTCATGCCTTACCCCGGAGCCTTCCTCACCTCGCGACTTGATGGCGACGCCGAGGAGGTTCTCGATCGAATTTGGGCCACCCTTGACCCCGGCAGCAGAGAGCGGTTGGGTCTTGGGAGTTCCATCGATTCGTTCATGAATGAGGCCAGATACCGTGCCCGGGAGGGCATCTCCCAGTACGCGAAGGTGCAAGCGGCCTGGGCACGACTCATGGTGAAGCTCCAAAGTGCATCAACTGCGAGAGACTATCTGCTGACTCATGTCAAGCTCGCCGGAGAGGTCGCCGGACGTGCGCCGGTCTGAGGTGACATGGTGTGCCCGGGCGGCGGTCTGGATTGGGGTGAGCCTGCTCTTCGTGATGGCCTTTTCCGACCGAGAGTTCGCCGCCGTTAGTGTCCCGGCGGTTTTGGCAACCGGGGCCGGGGTCGTAGTCTTGGCCTATTCCATTCCCTTCAGAACCAGGCAGGACTCCGAAGTTTCAGATCCCGCAGCGGAAGAGACCTCGCATGCTCAGTAAGCTCGGGTGCCTGATAGTCGCGGTCCTGATTCTCGTCGCGGCAGTCATCATTGCTCTGGTCGTGTACAACGCCGTCAATCCGCCGCGACCTGCGCATTCATCGCCCAGGGTCACCGCACCCCTGGTAGCCGGCTCCGGGTATGGGTTCGCGACCTCTTTCCCCGACCTGCACACCTTTGGCACGGATCCGCTCGAATCCTAACCGGAGTCGCATTGACCCGAGACGAACCGGAGCACGAGGGGCGAGGCACCGCAAAACAAGCTGCAGCCGAGGCGGCGGCGGCTCTGATTGGCGAAGGAATGGTCGTGGGTCTGGGTACCGGCAGTACCGCCACCCTGTTTCTGGAAGCTCTGGCATCCCGTGTCGCCTCCGGCCTCAAGATCACGGGCGTGGCCACCTCCCGGCGAACTCAGGAGCTGGCCTCGCGTCTTGCGATCCCGGTCAGCTCACTGGAGTCGGAGCCACGGCTCGATCTGGACATCGACGGCGCCGACGAGATCGATCCTCAACTCAATGCGCTCAAAGGTGGCGGGGGTGCACTTCTACACGAGAAGATCGTCGCGCTGGCCTCGTCAGAGCTTGTCATCATTGCCGACGAGTCAAAACTTGTGTCCCAGCTATGCACGACGCTTCCAGTTCCCGTGGAGGTGATCGCCTTCGGCTGGCCGTCCACTGTTCGCCGTATTGAAGCCACCGGCGCCACCGTGACCGTTCGCGGAGGCCAGGTCTCGCCCTACATCACCGATGGAGGAAACATGATCCTCGACGTCCAGGTGTCCCGGGGATCCGACCTGTTTGAGTGCGTCGAGCAGCTCAAGTCGTTGACCGGCGTGGTGGATCATGGCATATTCCGGCAAGTCGCCGCCCAAGCCTTGATCGGCCACGCTGATGGTTCCGTGACCCGGCTTTCCCGTCCGGCAGGCGGAGCTGATACCCATCACGTCCTCTAAACGGAGCGAAGACCGGACCGACGCAGGCCCCCATGCGGCCCGCAGCGCGAGAGGTAGGAGGCCAAGCTTCTCGCACCTTCCGACGACAGGGCGCCGCGAGAAGATGTCGTAATCGGCAGCTTCAATCCGTTCCAGGATGGCGGCATACATCGCGGCGGCGAACAGGACACCCGGCCGCGCGGAGCGTCGAAGGTACGGCAGTCCGGACAGGCCCTCAGCATAGATGGCTCGCGCGCGGGCGATCTGAAATTGGAGTAGCCGGACAAGATTCAGATTGACTAGCCCGGATCGGAGCTGACTGATCGAGCAGCCGAAGCTCTCCAGCTCCTGGGCCGGAATGTATAGCCTACCACGATGCAGATCCTCCGGCACGTCCCGAATAACGTTCGTAAGTTGCATGGCGACGCCCAGCTGCCGCGCCCTCTCGAGTGCCGGGGGAGTGGCACTTCCGAAGAGATGGCAGAGGACTGCGCCGACGCTGCCGGCGACCAGGTCGGCGTAGCGCTCGAGATCGGAAAAGGTCGCGAAGCACGGACGCGAGAGGTCGAAGGTGGCGCCGTCTACAACCTCCAAGAAAAGGTGGAGAGGAACCTCGTGCCGCCGGGCCACAGCCCTGACCGCTCCCACCAGGTCATCGGGAGGCGAACTGCCAAGTAGCTGTCGGCGGATATCTCCGAGTCTGGCGCCCGCGTCGATGCCGCGCGGCTCGTCGACAAGATCGTCGATTGTACGGAAGTAGGCATACAGGGTTTCGACGTCGCTTCGCAGCCCCGGCGGGAAGAGGCGTGAGGCGAGAAAGAACGTCCGAGACTTTCTTCGCATCAAGGCCGGCGGAAGCTCAGCCAGTGTCCTGCTCCGCTATGATTCGCTCGGCTGTCAACCGAGATCCGATGATCACCATCGGCACTCCACCCCCGGGTACGGTGCTGGCTCCGACGAAGTACATGTTCTCCAGCCCCGGAGCTCGGTTCGCGGGCCGCATGTACCCCACCTGGAGGAAGTTATGCGCGAGCCCGAAGGCCGACCCGAGCGGCAGGTTGTAGGCGGAGGCCAGATCCTCAGGGGTGAGGGCGTGGATGAACGAGCCTCGAGATGCGTCCGGGAAGCCGAGAGACTCGACCCGCCTGAGGACAGTCTGACGAAACCCTCCTTCTGATACCCGCCAGTCGACACGAGTGGTGGCATGCGGTACGGGCACCAACACGTAGATGCCATCGCGACCCGCTGGTGCCAGTGAGGGATCGGTGCGGGAAGCTATGCAGAGGTACATGGACGGATCGTGTGGCAAACGCCTTTCGTTGAACACCGTACGGTAATTGCCTCGTATGTCGGCTGAGAGGAAGACGGTGTGGTGGCCGGCGTGGGTGTAGGCGCGAGGAGCTCCCAGGAAGAGCAGATAGGCCGACGAACCTTGACGGAGAGTTGCGAGTCGGGCACGCAGCCTGGGCCCTTGAACCTGTGGCGGCAGAAGGCAAGAGTACGTGTGTCGAAGATCGGCGTTGCTGACCACGATATCGGCCGCCACCTTTTCCCCAGCCACCTGAACACCGCGCACGCGCCGGTCGCGGACGAGGATCCTGTCGACTGCACACATCGTGCGTACATTCACACCCATTTCCGCTGCCAGTCGCACCAGAGCATCAACCAGTCGATACATTCCTCCCATGGGAAACCAGATGCCCTCATTCAGCTCTGTATAGGAGAGAAGTGAGTAGATCGACGGTGCCTTGGATGGCGATAGGCCGAGGTACATTGCCTGAAAGGTAAAGGCGGCCTGAAGCCGCTCGTCCTGAAAGTACCGGCGCGCGTGCACGTCCAGCTTGCGCAGTGCCTGAGTGGCGATCAGCAGACGCAGATTGGGCAGAGTCGCGAACTCTCGTAGCGAGCGGAAATTGCGTTCGACGAAGCGTTCGCGAGCTACTCGGTACTTGAACCCGGCATCCTCCATGTATCGGCTGAACCCGCTGGAGCTGTTGGGTGCGAGACGTTCGAGACTTCCGAGCAGCTCGTCCCTGTCCCCCGTGATTTGGAGTCTTGACCCATCCCCAAAGATGATGTCATAATTCGGATTCACTCGGCGAAGGGACACATATGAGCTGGTGTCTCGACCGACTGAGGCAAAGAAGTCGTCGAGGACGTCACGCATGAGCAGGAGGGTCGGGCCGGTATCAAATGTAAACCCGTCACGCTGAAAGAGATTGCAACGGCCGCCCAGACTCGCGTTTTTCTCGAATACAGTGACCGCATGTCCGCGGTTCGCGAGCCGGATCGCGGTCGCCAGGCCTCCGATGCCCCCGCCGATCACGGCGACCGATCCTTTCATGGGGGCGCGCTCCAGACGTCAGACAGGCTCGAGGGCAGGGGTCTGCGCCACCTGCGCCAGAGCCGAAGCAGACCGACTATGCGGGCGTTCTCTTTGGCGTTTCGTACAAGGATGACCGTCTGCACGATCATGAGGTTTGTGCACAGGAAGAAGAGCACTTCCTCGATCGGCAGTCCCGCGACCTTGAGACCAGAGGTGCGTTGTGGTCGTATTCTCCATATCCCCATGTGGATCGCCACCGCGTCGGCGAAGCACAGATAGAGTGTAGGTACCGTTACGCCCAGAAGCAGCACTCGCCAACAGCGCCGCAGCGTACCGGCCCCTGCGAGCCATTGAAGCGCCAGCACCGGCAGTGCCCAGACCAGCTCGAAGACCAGGTACGTCAGATGAGGCGGCACCTATTGGCGCCTCGACCGTGTTAGCAGGGAAAACGTCCACAAGCCTGAGACCCCCACCTGTGACAGATAGAAGACGTACTCCTCCAGAGGAACCCGACCGATGACGGCCAGGATTCCGCTCTTCTGGTAGGTCCACACGCCCTGAGCGACCAGAAGATTGTCCCAGGGGGCCGTATAGGCTAGGGCAAGAATCGCCAGCAGCGCCAGGATCAGGAGGTCAGCACGTCGAAGCCGATCATGCAGAGCGAGCGCCAGAACCAGCAGTGGACATCCCAGGAAGAGGGCCAGGAACTCCAGGTAGGTCATAGCCGTCTCCGCCGGGCGTACCGTCGAGGAGTTCTGGTGATGGTGGCTGCTCTGGTGTTCAGCCAGGCTTTGAGCTTCTGGCTAGGGTGGATGTCACCGCTCGAGGGCGTCGCCGAGCGCGTCATGCAGTGGACCCCACTGAACATTGCCACCTTCCTTCTGCTCAATCTACAAGGCGAAGCTCGGGTGGCCGCATTGCTTGGAGGAGCCGCGGTCATGCTACTTCTGGCTGGCCTGGCGGGAGGATTCACCTGGCGATTGCCGGGCCACCTGGCAGCTCCCTTGGCTGCCGTCCTAGTCGGTGTACCGACGTTCGTCTTGTTTCAGCCCTATGACTGGCGACCAGTGGTCTTGCTTCTCGCCGGCTACGGGCTCGGGCTGGCACTCTCGGATCGTGGCTGGATTGCGAGCAAGCCTAAGCGTTCCAGTTCGTCGGCATCCACCCTCTCCCGGTTTGAGGCGCTATTCGATACTGGCATCGTGCTGGCCGGAATGGGTTTGCTCATTGGAATAGGCTTTGGTCTGCCCGGGTTGTTGGCGCCTGCGGGCCGGCGTCTGTTTTCGTTTCGTGATCCGGCGCTGCCTGATTTCTCCTACCCCGGGATGCCGACGCCGGTCACTCCCTTGGACAGCTTCTATGTAAACAGCAAGGATCTTCTTCCTCCGTCCCCGCGCGGGTGGAATCTCACCATCGAAGGTCTGGTCCGGAGGCCGCTCCGTTTCGACCTGGACACGCTCCGCCGGCTGCCGCGCGACGACCGCTACGTCACCTTGGAATGCATCGACAACCCGGTAGGCGGCCCGCTCATTGGTAATGCTCTGTGGACGGGCGTGGAGCTGCGCCGACTGCTCCATCTCGCCGGAGTGACCAATGAAGGTCGCGCGGTGATGTTGACTGGGCTTGACGGCTACGTGGAGTCTTTGAGCCTGGCTGCCGCCGGCTCTCCTGATGTCCTCGTGGCGTACGGGATGAACGGCTGGGAGCTGACACCTGACCACGGCTATCCGATCCGGCTCTTGGTGCCGGGAGTCTACGGCTTGAAGAGTGTAAAGTGGCTCTCCCGGATCACCGTGGCCTCGACGGAAGAGATGGGGATGTGGCAGCAGCGCGGTTGGTCTCAGCCGGCCGTCGTGCAGACGACCACCCGCATCGACGTCCATCGAATCGTCGCCGGAGGCGTGTGGCTGGGAGGGATCGCCTTTGCCGGCAACCGCGGCGTTTCCGGCGTACAGGTCAGGGTGAATGGAGGCAAATGGAGGCCGGCCCGGATGAGTCCGACACTATCGTCGCCCGCTGCTTGGAGGCTATGGGAGATCCAGGTGCCGGTG
>DASRCF010000091.1:0-10732 GCA_035653255.1 Chloroflexota bacterium | reverse complement strand
CGGACATGGCGGCAAAGTTCAGGCTCATGAACTCTGCCCCCTCCGCTCGGAGGCGGCGGGCCGCCTGGATGACCATGAACTCGGTGAGACCGTTCGGTGTATCAACGGCGCGGCGCATCATATCGAGCGACCAGCCATTGGCTCCGAAGACGGGCACGAACGTAAGGAAGCCGACCAACTCCTCGCCCTGCCGGGCAACCAACACGCGAGCCTCGCCGTCATCGGGTTTAGGGAGGCGGCCGAGAGTCATGGAAAAGCCTCGCTCCACTCCTCCCCGCGCATGAACCCAGCGCTTCGAAATCTGCTGTGCCTTCACCCGGTACTGGTGCGGAAGCTCGGCCGCCTGATACATCTCAACCTCCAGCCCCAGATCGACACAGTGCCGCTCGGCGCGGCGAACCTTTCGTTTGAGACCGGCAACGTCGAACTCTGCCAGCCGGATGACAGACTCCTCCCCGATCTTCAGGACACGCAGCCCAAGGGCCCTATAGGCGGCCAGGAAGCGGTCGCCCGCCCCGAGAAAGCAGGGTCTTAGGCTGTTTTCCTCGCAAAAGAGCAAGAACTCGCGCAAGAGATCCGGAATCGCTGTGCGCGGTCCGATCGGATCGCCGCCCACGAGCGCGACGTTCCGCCAGATCTTGTACGAGAGGAAGGCGTCTGCGTTTGGGTGGAAGAAGTAGGCTCGGTCATCCCGCAGTGCGAAGTACGACAGCGTGTCGGAGCCGTGGCGACGGAGGATGTCTCGAGCGCGCCGCCGTTCCGACTCACTTGAGAGATGAACTGCTATCAGCGGTCGCAGAACCATGAAGGCCGAACCGGCCACGGCCAGGCAGCCCACCAGAAGCAGTGACGTGCCGAACCAGTGGGCCTGATAGCCGTGGTATTGATATGTCTCGGAGTCCGTCAGAAGCTGTAGCGGAGCGAGAAGGGCCCCGGTAAACGTCGGCCGGGGAGTAATCCAGTGGGCAAGAATTCTAAAACCAAGCAGGTCATAGGAAAGATAGAGCAGGGCAAACGAGAGTAGCGTGACGGCGGTCCTCCGGCGGGTCATCGGCCTGGAGGCGACCACGTAGTCCTGCCTCCGGGAGTACAGTGCCAGGCTCAGGCCGAGGCAGATGAGCGACTCCTCGTAGTCGAGGCCCTTGGCCAGGTGAAGAACAGCCGAGGCCAGGAGCAGGTAGAGAGTCCATTGCATGGCCCGGCGCTGCCTCCTCAGAAGGCCGTCCGCAAGCAGTACCAAGACCAGGCCGATGAGGATGGTCCACATCTGGGAATCGTTGATCACCCGCACCGGGACTAGGTCCCGCAGAAGCAGATACCGCCAATGAAAGGCAGGGTAGAGAGCCGACAGGATGTTCATCAGCCCGGCCAGAGCGGTGGCCACTGCCAACACGCCGCGGAGGCGGTGCGGCGGGAAGACGGTGCCGGCTACGGCTACCAGCCTCGCGTAGAGCCGGTCGCTCTTCATGCTTGAGCCTTCAATTCCAAATCTCCCGAGTCAGGATGTGTGAGATCGATCGGTTCTGAGATGGGAGATGTGGCGGATTGCCGCGACCCAAGGGGCCGGAGGGACGGCATACCGAAGCTACAGCTAGGGTTCTAAGTCCGAATTCTTATTGGGCGGCCGGCGGCAGGGCTGCGTTTCCAGAGCTTCGAGAACCGGAAGCATCGAAGCCTTTGAATCTGTTGCCTTGTCGAGCATGGTCGGGGAGACAGGATTTGAACCTGCAACCCCAGCGTCCCAAACGCTGTGCGCTACCGGATTGCGCCACTCCCCGATCACGGTGCATGCGGGCGCCGGCACCGACGGCGTGTATCTGGGGCCTTCGTCCCGACCCCTTGGCTGTGAATCGGTCTTCGACTACGTGGTCTGTGTTTCCGTATCGGTGCCGGAGCTCATCCCGAGGAACTCTCGGGCCTTCTCCAGCAGCATTGGGCCTGCGACTACCGCTGCCGCCGCCAAGACCACCAGGAGCCCGAGCAAAATGGGGCCGATTATGATGATCGCCAATGCCTTCAGCAACAGTTTCATGTAGATCTGCCTCCCTGGCACAAAGACACGGTATGTCTCCCTGGGCTGCCCGTGTCAATTCAGTATGCCCGATGTCGGGGCACGAGTTCCAAGGTGGGGAATCAGCGTTAGACATGCCAGGCTCCGGGTTCTCCAGTAGATAGACGCCTGATAATGGTGGGCAAGGGCGGGAGGCGAAGCCGTGTCTAAGAGTGTATTGGTTCCTGAGGCGTCCACGTCATCTCCTACACGGGAGGTGGACCCGCTCCTCGAGGGATTGAACGAGCCGCAAGCCGGCGCCGTGGCGGAAGGTGACGGCGCGGTCCTGGTATTCGCCGGGGCCGGTTCGGGCAAGACCCGGGTGTTGACACGGCGGGTAGCGTATCTCATCAGGCGTCAGGGCGTTCGGCCCTGGAACATCCTGGCGGTGACCTTCACCAATAAGGCGGCCGCTGAGATGCGCGAGCGCGTGACGGCGCTGACGGGAGATGAGGGCTCCGCAGTGTGGCTCGGCACCTTCCACTCCATCTGCACCAGGATCCTCCGTCGAGAGGGCCGTGATTTCTCCATCTACGACGCGGACGATCAGAAGTCCGTCATGAAGAAAGCACTGTCCGAGGCCCAGATCGGTGAGTCACGCCTGTCGGTGGGCGGCGCCTTGGCCGGTGTCTCGCGCCTCAAGAATGAGCTGATCCGCCCCGAGACGTTCGAGCCCAGCACCTATTCGGAGGAGCTCATACGTCGCGTCTATCCCGTCTATCAGGAACAACTTGCGCGCAGCAATGCCTATGACTTCGACGACCTGATCATGAAGGTCGTCGAGCTGCTGCGGTCCGACGAGGAGAAGCTGCAGTACTACTCCTCTCGGTTTCGGCACGTCCTGGTGGACGAGTATCAGGACACCAACCACGCCCAGTACGTGTTGATGAATCTCTTTGCGTCTGAGTACCGCAATCTGTTTGCAGTGGGAGATGCCGATCAGGCCATCTACGGCTGGCGGGGAGCCGACATTCGCAACATTCTGGACTTCGAGCGGCATTATCCGGAAGCCCGCCTGGTGGTGCTCGATCAGAACTACCGCTCGACCCAGAACATCCTCGCCGCCGCGCATGCCGTGATCACCAAGAACGTCGCGCGTCCCAAGAAACGGCTCTGGACGGAAAAGGACCGCGGTTCGCTGATCCGGGTGTTCGAAGGGCGCAGCAGTGAGGATGAGGCTCACTTCATCGCCCGTGAGATCCGCCGCCTAACCCATCGGGGCACGGCAACCGCCGGGAGCTGTGCCGTCATGTATAGGACCAACGCGCAGTCGCGGGCGATTGAGGAGGCCTTCATCCACGAGGGCATTCGCTACCGCCTCGTAGGCGCCACGCGGTTCTACGAGCGGCGTGAGGTCCGCGACATCCTGGCGTACCTGCGCTTCATCGCCAATCCCTCGGACAGCGCCAGCCTGGCTCGTATCATCAATATTCCGCCACGGAAGATCGGCTCGACCACCGTGAGGGCCCTGGTTGAATGGAGCGACCGACAGGGCGTCTCCCTCTGGCAGGCGGTGCGCTCGGCTTCGACCATCGATGCCATCGGAAGCGCCGGCAAGCGACAGTTGTCCAGGGCGGTCGAGCTGTTCGAGGAGATGCTGGAGTTCGCCGCCGAGCACACCGTGCTCGAGCTGCTGGAGCACGTCATCGATGCGACCGGCTACGAGGCCTACATCAAGGCTGATCCCGAGGGGCAGGATCGCTGGTCGAACGTGCTCGAGCTGCGTTCGGTAGCGGAGGATTTCGACGAGCTGGATCCCCGAGAGGGATTGCAGGCCATGCTGGAGCACTCCGCCCTGGTTTCAGATGCGGATGAGGTCGAGGCGTCAGAGGGATTTGTAACCTTGATGACCCTCCACCTGGCCAAGGGGCTCGAGTTTGACGTGGTGTTCCTCTCAGGGATGGAGGACGGCGTCTTCCCTCACTCCCGCTCGCTCGAAGACTCGTCCGGGGGGCAGCTCGAGGAAGAGAGACGGCTGTGCTACGTTGGCATCACCCGAGCCAAGGAGCATCTGTATGTGACGTATGCTGTCGCGAGGACGTTGATGGGCCGAACTCATCGCAACCCGCCCTCGCGTTTCATGCTCGATATCCCGGAGGAGCTGTTGACTCCTGACTCCAACCCCCCGCTCCGCGCCGTCAATCGCGCTCTTGAGACCAACTGGTTCTCCCGCGAGCCGGAGCCGGCTGAGTCACACCGCCCGGAAATCAGCGAGCAGATCTTCGCTCCGGGCGACCGCGTCTACCACCGGCACTTCGGCTCGGGAACGGTTGTCGGCAGCCGGCTCTCCAGTGGAGATGAAGAGGTCACCGTGCGATTCGAAGCCAAGGGTAAGCCGGTTGAGAAGACATTGTCGGTGATCTATTCGGGGATCGAGCACGCGTGACCGGTCCGCAGCGCCGTCCCATCATCGGCGGGAACTGGAAGATGAACACAACCCTCTCTGAGGCGGTCGAGCTGGCCGGCGCGCTGGCAGCGTCCCTGCCTCCCGAGCGATGGACGGAGGTGGTGGTGTTTCCCCCGTTCACGAACCTGGAAGCAGTTCGCGAGTCGCTCGGAGAGTCACGCATCGGTCTCGGAGGTCAGGATGTCTTCTGGGAAGAACGCGGCGCATTCACTGGAGAGGTCTCGGCCGAGATGTTGCTCAGCGTCGGCTGCAAGCACGTCATCTGCGGACACTCCGAGCGCCGGCACGTCATCGGCGAATCGAGCGAAATTGTGAACCGGAAGGTCCGGAGCGCACTCGAGGGCGAGCTGAAGGTCATCCTGGCTATCGGGGAGACCGAGGTCGAGCGACACGGGGGTAAGACTGAATCAGTTGTGTCCGATCAGCTCCGACGCTCACTCGAGGATATTCCGGCCGAAATAATGCGTGACGTAGTTATCGCGTACGAACCTGTCTGGGCGATTGGAACCGGAGTGACGGCCACCCCAGAGCAGGCCCAGGCGGCCCACGCTTTCGTCCGCCTCGTATTGGTTGAGATGTACGACGATGCAGTCGCGGAAGCCACGAGAATTCAGTACGGCGGCAGCGTGACCGCCACAAATGCACCGGCTCTGCTCGGCTGTCCGGACGTCGACGGGGCACTGGTGGGCGGAGCCAGCCTCAAACCACAGGAGTTCGCCGCAATCGTGGGGGCACAGGAGCGGATCCTGAATGGCGGCTGACGTCTTTTCCGCCGGTCCGGTGTCCGGCGGCGAAAAGCCGGTGCACGGAGGGCAGCCGGGACGCCGGGGCTGCGGCGGATGTACGGATTGCTGTCACTTCCCCGAGCTGTCGGTCACTGACGGTGAGGCGACCCGTCTACTGGAACTGCAGCGCACCCTGCAGGGCATCGACGTGCTTCGCCTCAGAGCCGATCCGGCTAATCCCGGATGGCAGCTCATGACTGGCCCCTGCCCGTTTCGCCGTCTGCACCAGCCCCTGCAATCCGGTGGATGCCGGATCTACGATGACCGGCCGGCCGTGTGCGCTGTCTTCACCTGCAGCCTGTTGCTGGACCTTCGACGCAGTAGGCAAATGGAACCGGCATAGGCTCACACTCACACTGCGGCTTGGCTCTCGTGGCGACTTTCGGCCCGGCGAGTGGGTTGAGCTGCCCACACCTTCATCCGGAAGCCTCTCTGTGTGTTCCAACGCACTGACTGGCGGTGGCAGCTTCCCTATACTCGAAAGAGACTAGGTCGGTTTGGGAGGACTTCCCGAATGCTGGCCGCATCGTGATCGTACGTGTCACTGCATGTCCACGGTGCCGCGAGGAAGTGGCGGACGGCGCCCCCTGGTGCCCGCACTGCGGCCGGGACATGACGGTCTATCCGCCCCTGGAAACCGCCCGGCACTTCACACCCGAGCCTATCGGCCACATCCGATCGCTGTTGAAGCCCGCTGCGATCGGGATTGTGCTGGGCCTCGCGGCGGCTATCTTCGAGCTGGTGGTGTTGCGGGCATCGCCCGTAGCAGCCATCCTCATCGCCGTCGTCGTGCTCTTCATCGGACTGATCGCGCTCACGGAGTTTATTTGCCCCTCGGGCGCACTTGTCCGGGGCCCGGGCCACTCGGCGCTGCGGGGGGTCAGGGTAGGTGTGGCGTTTGAGCGCAATACCTGGGCGCCGTCGCCCGCCCTGGTGATCATGATCCTCCCGGCGGTGGCAGTGCTGGCCGCGATTGTGATCCTAGAGCACTTCCCCTCTACCTAGAGGGAGGTGGTTAGAGTCGCGCCAGTCTAAGGAGTCCCGCTGCCAGAGCAACGCCGGCGAGGTCAGGGATGAGCTGAAGCTCTCCCAGATGCGGAGTACGGAGATGTGCCGCCTCGGCCGCGCCCTCTGCAGCAAGCAGTCCCGCCAGCAAGACGAGCCAGTAGAGCGGCACTCGTCGGAGGGAGGATGCCCGCAAGATCTGGTAGACGACGGCGACCAAGAGGGACACCAGGACCGCAAGGTAGAGCCAGGCAGGCATCAGGTGGTCCGCCGCTGCCACATGTCCCATGATAAGACCGAGACCAGCGCCTTCGACGCGACGGTCGCCGGGTCAGGAGCAGCCTGGCTGGGCTCAACACGTCGTGGCGACACTCTCGGTGCCGTGAGGGCCGGCTAACTTCTGTTGTGACTCTAGGCGGCTTGACCGATCAGTGAGAGCGGGTATGCGCCACTGGCGATATCGTCGACCAGCCTGCCCGACTCAAGCACCAGAACCCGCCTACGCATGTCGTCCACGATTTCTCGGTTGTGGGTCGAGACGATTACCGCGATGCCAAGCTCGCTGATAACCCGAAATAGGCGCATCACGCGCTGTGTGGAGTCCGGGCTGAGATTGCCCGTCGGCTCGTCCGCCAAGATCACCTCCGGATGGCTTACCAGGGCACGCGCGACGGCCACCTGTTGTTGCTGGCCGCCTGAGAGTTCTGAGGGAAAGCGATCGGCGAGCGCCTCCAGCCCGGAGAGAAAGAGTGTAGCGGCGACCTTCTCGTTGACGGCCTCGCCCCGAAGCCCGTCGGCTTCCAACGGAAGCGCCACGTTCTCAAAGACTGTTCTGTACGGTAGGAGCCGAACGTCCTGGAAGATGGCGCCGATGCGCCGGCGGTGACGCTCCAGCTGGCGGCGTTTCAGAGTAGAGACGTCTACGCCGTCGAAGAGGATGCACCCGGAAGTCGGCCGCTCCTCTCGAATGAGGAGCTTGAACAGCGTCGTCTTCCCGGCACCGTTCGGTCCCACGAGGAAGGCCATCTGTCCTCGGGGAATGGTGAACGTGACGTTGTCGAGGGCTAGAGTCTCGCCCGGATACATCTTGGTCAAACCCTTGACGACGATCATGTTGAGACTACAGGCGTGCGAACCGGCGCACCGAAATGTACGAGCCGGTTGCCCCAACGGATGCCCCCGTCAGCAATACGACCAGGGCCAGCAGACCGAGGAACTCCGGGCTGGTGTTGATGGGTAGCAGGGAAGCGGCGGCCGAGCCGGTACCGGCGAGAATCGCCTTGAGCAAGGGCAGGGAGAGAAATGCACCCACCATCGTCGCCACGAGGGAGCCAACGAGGCCCAGCATGATCCCTTCGACTATGAAGGGGTTGCGGACAAAGCCGGAGCTGGCCCCGATGAGCCGCATGATCTCGATCTCCTCCTCCCTGGCTTGCACCGTGAGATGCGTCGTGTTGACGACGATCACGGTCGCGAGGAACGCCAGACCCAGGATCAAGACGATGCCTATCACTCGAACAAAGGTATTGATTTGAACCAGCTTTTTGGTGAGATCCGGATTGAAGATCAGATGCCGAACCTCGGGATTGGTGCGAAGGGAGGCTGCTATGCGCGATAGCGTCCGGCCGTCGGCCGTGTGTATGTTGAGGCTGGCCGGCAAGGGATTGCCGTCCAGCGCCGAGAGCATGGCCGAGTTTCCGGCGAAGGTCTTCTTGAACTGGACCAGTGCCTGCGCCCGGTCGATGTAGGTGACTCGAGTTCGCGGCCAACGGTCCTGGATCAAGGAACCCAGCTCAAGAGCACTGTGGCGCGAGACGCTGCTGTTGAGGTCGGCGATCAGATTCGCCTTGGACTCAAGGCCCGAGGCGGCGGTGCTCACGCCATTCGCAAGCGCGATGAAGAGGATCAGAGCCGTGAGCATAAAGGCCAGCGTAGCCACAGCTACGCCGCTGGCTCCTCGATGGCGCAGGATGCTCAGGCCGGCTACGGTAATCGGCCGGGTCAGCTTATGGATGGAACCCCTCCTGCCGTTGCTGTCGTCATGGTGGCGCATGAAACCAGATAATGCATGACCCATTTGGGTGAGGACCACCCACGCGAGTCAACACTTCGCGGATTTAGGGTGTTGACACGACGGCGCACATATGTTCTAATGGAGTTAGATAAAGCTAGAACAGATGGCCTAACACCCGTAGGATGGAGGGAATCTCCGATGAACATCCAGCTCAAACAACTGGAACACAGACTCGCGAAGGGCGCCGCGCTCCTGTCCCGTATGGAGTCGGACGGACTACCAAGCCGCCGGTACGACCAGATGCTCCGGCAGTGGTTGCAGCTCCTGGCCGCCTACGAGTACGAGAGCGAGATCGACGAAGCCGCAGCGGCCATGCTGCCCGTCGCCGCCGGCAGTTAGACCCTCCGGACCCGCCACCCGCTGCCTAAACCCAACGGCGAGTCGAGGCCAACCAGCGGCGCCCTCCTGCGAAGCAGTGCGCTCCCCAGCCACGGGAGCCGGCGGTGGCCAGTTACGGGCACGAAGCCGGACCCACAGCGGACGATGAGCACTCGGTACGCCGGCCGAACCGCGCCCGACTATGGAACGTTTGAACGGGTTGAACGCCCGCGGGGGATGACGGCGTAGTTAGACCCTGCCGTCGTGGTGGGCGGATCAGCCTCCGTCGGTAGTATCAGTCACCCCGGCGGCAAGATCGGGTCGGAACCGGCGGGTATGTTCGATAGCCTTCTCGGCGCGCCACCGCTTGATCTCCGCGTGGTTGCCGGAGAGGAGAACGTCGGGAACAGACCACCCTCTAAAGCTTGCCGGGCGGGTGTACTGGGGGTACTCGAGCAGCCCGGTGGAAAATGACTCCTCCAGCGTCGATTCATCGTCGATGGCGCCGGGCAGTAGTCGTGAGACAGCGTCGAGAACGACCATGGCGGGCAGCTCGCCGCCGCTCAGCACGTAGTCGCCAATGGAGATCTCCTCGGTCGCAAGGTGCTCCGATACGCGCGCGTCGACTCCCTCATAGTGGCCGGCGATGAGGGTTACTCTCGGCTCCGAGGCCAATCGAGCGGCCGCGGCCTGGTCGAACCTCGCGCCCCGAGGCGACAGGAGCACGACTGGACCACTCGTAGCTCCTTCGATCGACTCGACCGCGGCGAACACCGGCTCGGGCTTGAGTACCATTCCCGGGCCTCCGCCGAAGGGATAATCGTCGACCTGGAAGTGCCTGCCCAGGCCAAATGGCCGCAGGTCGACCAGGTTCACGGTCACCAGCTCCCGTTTGAGCGCGCGCGATACGACACCATGCTCGAGCCACGGCGCGAACATCGCCGGGAATAGCGTCACGATGTCGACGCGAAATGGGCTCAATCGAACATTCCGGGCAGAGGCCGGATGATGATCCTGCCTCTGCCGACCTCGATGGCGACGACGACGTCCTGGATGGCCGGGACCAGAAGCTCGCGCCCCTCGGAGCGCACGATGTAGACGTCGTTGGCGCCGGTTTCCAGAATGTCGTCGATCGAGCCGAGAGCCTCTCCTTCCTCGGTCTCCACTCGAAGGCCAACCAGCTCATCCCGGTAATACTGACCCTCAGGTAGTCCGACGGCCTGGTCGCGAGGCACCCAAAGCGAAGTGCCACGCAAGGCCTGAGCGTCCTCTCGCGAGGAGATTCCCTCCAGCCGAAGGAGAATACGCCGGCCCACGCGTGCCGACAGCACCGTCCGAGGGAAGTGCTTCTCGCCCGTGTACACCACCTCCAGCTCCTCAAAGCGTCGGGGAAAGTCGGTCAGTGGATCGACCTTCAGCTCGCCGTGAACCCCGAAGGCGCCGGCGACGCGGCCCACGAGCATCCAGTCGTCCCCCGGCGCTCCTGTTGCGGACCGGCCGGAGGTCACGTTACCTCCAAGGGCTGGGACCTAGAACTCATCCAGGGAGGCCGCGTAGAGCGGCCGGATCACTCGATCTCGAGAATCGAGCGCTCGTTGTTCTTGATGGCGGCGACCTTGAGCAGCGTCCGCATGGCCTTGGCCACGCGCCCACGTCGGCCAATCACCTTCCCCACGTCGTCCTCCGCCACGTGAAGCTGGTAGATGATGTAGCCCTCGTCTTCTTCCTGCTCGACGCGCACCTCATCGGGCTCGTCGACGACCGACCTAGCCATGAATTCGACCAGGCCTCCGACGGCCCCCGTGCTGTCTCCCGGTTCTCGGGCTCCGCTCACAACGTGCGCCTCAACCCCTGCATACTGCGTGTCTCGGGGCTACTCGACCGGCGGTTCGTCGGCAGTCTTCTTGCGCGTCCGCTTCGGCTTCTCCGCGGGAAGCTCCTCGGCGACGTCGGTCGGGAGTGGAGCCGTCGCCTCTTCCACGGCGGTCGTCTCGACTCCGGCGGAAGCCACTGCCGTGGCGGCCTTGGCCGGCTTTCTGACCTCGGACGGAATGATGTCGACGGCCTTCAGCAGCCGCGCGACTCGATCCGTT
>DASRCF010000090.1:0-3254 GCA_035653255.1 Chloroflexota bacterium | reverse complement strand
CCGGCGAAGCGCACGCCGGCGCCCGTCCAGCTTACCTCGACCGAGGGAAGCTTCCCGTTTCCAGCTTCGGGTTTCGCGTCCACTGTTTCGCTCTGCCCCGTCCTTTTATGAATGTAGAGGTGAGAGTTGAGGGTTGAGAGTTGATAGCACGAGCTGCGAGCCTCAGGGTTGGGGCTGGAGTTTCAGAGGTGACGAGGGAGGTCGCTGGCCCTCGCGACTGAATCTTCCCGGCTCTCTCTGTCGTCCAGCAACTCAAGGTCTGGATGCTGATGGTTGCCTGCCTCCGTCAAGGCGTCCCAAAACACTAAACTCTCATCTCCAAGCTCACGGGTGAAACTCTAAACTCTAAACTCTCAGCTCCAACCTGTCAACTCGAAACTCGAACCCCAAACTCCCTCAAAATGCCACTGCCAGGACAGTGCCGATGAGGTAGCCGGCAAGTGTGCCCAGGAGCCCGATGGCCACCATCTCGCCTGCCCCTCGGAGCCACGTCTTGCGGCTGAAGCGCGAGCGCGCCGCACCCGTGACCACGAGGGCGCAGATCGAGAGGATGACGGCCGTCCAGCGCGGTTGCGGTACCCCCACGAGGAAGGCGATGAGCGGCACCAGTGCTCCGGCCATGAACGACATTCCTATGGCCACCCCGGCCTGCCAGGAGGCGCTCTGTTCCTCGGGCGGCCGGCCCAGCTCGTCGCGCACCATGACGTGCAGCCACCGTTCCGGATCACTGGTGACGTGGCGGACGATCTGCTCCAGCAGCGCTCCGCCGAAGCCCTTGTCCCGGTACATGCGAGACACCTCCGCCCGCTCCTCCTCCGGCTCCTCCCGAATCTCATGCCGCTCGACCTCGACCTGGTAGAGGTAGGCTTCCTTGACGGCTCTGGCGGCGCTGTACCCTCCGAGGAACATGGAAACTCCCCCGGCCAGCATCTCCGCCAGCCCGGCTACGACCACCGCATGCCGGCCACTCCCACTGACCGCCGCCACTGAGAGCACGAACACCAGGGTGGTGACGATGCCGTCGTTCAATCCCAGAATCACGGACCCGATCAGGTCGCTGGGATGCCGGTGGACCTCCTCGGCTCGGCCCGGCGACGTCACCGAAGGGTGCTAGCCGCCGTGAGGGTGCAGCGTAACCTGGACAGAGTGCACCGACACGCTGTCGAGGCGGTCTCCGCGGGGCACCGAAACCGTTAGCGGCAGTTTGTAGGTCCCGGGCGAGAGTCCCACCACGTTGACCGTCGCCACCACGTGGGTTGCGGCCGAGCCCAGGCCGGGGGAAGGACCGTCGATGGTGACGAGAACCGATCCCGGCGAGAGGGTCACGTTGTATCCGGTGCTGTTGCCCACAGGGCGCACCGCCGCGGTGAACGAGGCCGCCCCGCTTACGGGTCCGACGTGGACGGTGACCGTGACCCTGCGCCTGGGCACGTACACGTGACGGGGAACACGGAGCCTCACGCGAATTCTCTTCCACCCTCCTCGCATGCCTCCCACAAACACCGGCCGCGTATCCAGGGAATCCAACGCACCCAGATACCGGGGAGGCCCGTAGGCGGTGAGGCCGGAAGGTAGCACCTGGATCGAGGTCACCCCGAACCCGGCCGCGGGTTCGCCGCGAACACTTACCAGAATGGGCAGCGTCTTGATGGCGGCCAACTGCTGAATGACGGCGTGAACGTGGACGATTCCGGGGCTGACGGACACATGCCCGGAGATGGCCCGGCCCTGCGCGTTCTCGAGTGAGGGGGTGAAGGAGCTGTGGATGTTGGTTCGGTCGGAGCCGAGGGCCACGAATACCGCTGCCTTGGCGACCTGGGCTACGAACGGTTTGGGACCGCTGATCCGAACGGTGGAGGGAGTAACGTAGAGGCTTCCCGGTTTGAGTGCGTACCCGTACGCAGGAGCACTCAGTACCCGAATCTGTACCGGCACATCTTTCGAGACCACCGGCTCCAAAACCACAGCCGCGGACCGTGGCCGGTAGCTGACGACGGACACGGTGGGGTCCCAGCTCAGGTGCACAGGCACGCTTCGGTGCAGGCCCGGCCCGAGCCCCTGGAGATCGATGCTGGCGACGAAGGCTGACGGGGGGATCTGGACGCCGAGCTGGCTTGGGCGGATGGAGACTGTGACCGAGGGGATGACGTTCCGGATCGTTAGGCCGGAGGGGATGTTCTCGGGAGCGACGGCGATCGCCTGGGGGTAGACAACCGAGGCGTCGGGCGCGTTCCGACTATTGACATAAAGCCAGAGGGCGATGGCCAGGACAAACGCGAGGATGAGCCGGAACACCGACTCGATCGAGAGGAAGCCCTGAAGACGCTGGGCAAGTGTCGATCTTGGGGTTCCAAAAACTCGGGACTGTGGCAGCGTGGCCCGCTGCGAGGCACCACGCCAAACGTCGACGATACCGGCGCGTCTCACGGCCTCACTCCGCCACCGAGACCGGGGCCTCGACGATCTGCCGGCGGTAGTAGGCGTTTAGGAACCGCGGCAGGCGCTCCGGCGTAACGTCGTGCATGAGGTGGCCGGCGCGTGCCAGTGAGATGGCGCCGCTCTCTTCAGAGATCACGATGCAGGCGGCGTCGGTCATCTCGGTGATGCCCACGGCAGCACGGTGTCTGGTGCCGTGAACCTTGCTGAGGTTGTCGCTCAGGGGAAGCACGCATCCCGCCGCCAGCACCCTGTCGCCGCGGATGATGACGGCGCCATCGTGGAGCGGGGCATTGGGAAAGAAGATGTTGATCAACAGGTCGGCGCTGATGTCGGCATCCATCTTCCGGCCACTCCGGACGAACTCCTCCAGGCCTGTAACTCCCTCGATAACCATGAGGGCGCCGTACCGTCGTTCCGAGAGGCGCCGGGCCGCCACAACGATCTCTTCAACGGCCGTGGTCCTGACGGCCGGCGGGCCGAAGGCCGCCAGGGGATGGTTGACGATAGCGCTGGAGCGTCCCACCTGTTCCAGGGCGCGTCTCAGCTCAGGGGCGAAGATGACCGGCAGTGCGATGATCAGCACCAGTGGGCTATTGCGTAGCAGCCAATCAACCATCGTCAGGTGGAAGATCGAGGTCGCCACCGCCAGGACGATGAAGACCACGATCAGCCCGCGCAGGATCTGATCGGCTCTCGTTCCTCGCACCAGCATCAGCAACCCATAGAAGATCAGGCCGACGATGACGATGTCGACGAGGCTCGATATCCCGAAGCGGGAGAACGTCGACAGGATGGTGTGCAGTAAGTGAAGCATA
>DASRCF010000089.1:0-70890 GCA_035653255.1 Chloroflexota bacterium | reverse complement strand
CGCCCTGAATGGCCGCCCCGAGATCGGTGATGATGTCGCCGAAGAGGTTGCTGGTCACGATGACGTCGAACATCTGCGGCCGCTCGACCAGATAGAGGCAAGCGGCGTCGACGTAGATGGCGGAGGTCGAAACATCGGGGTACTCCGGAGAAACTTCCGCCAGAACACGCCGCCAGATGTCCATAGCACCAATGGCGTTTGACTTGTCTACGACCGTGAGGTGCTTCTTCCCGTTGCGCCGCCGGGCCAGCTCGAATCCGTAGCGGATAACCCGCTCCACCCCGGCTCTGGTGAAGATCATCTCCGCGATGGCCACCTCGCCCGGCTGTCCACGTCGTAGCTGTCCGCCGATGGCGGTGTAGGCATCCTCGGTGTTCTCCCGCACCACCACCAGATCGACGTCTTCCGGTGTCTTTCCCTTGAGCGGGCACAGCCGCTCGTCGATCAGCGTGACCGGCCTTAAATTGACATAAAGGTCAAGTCCGAAGCGTAGCGTGAAGATGATGGCCCGTTCCGGGACGCCACCTTTGACACGAGGATCCCCCACAGCGCCAAAGAGGATGGCGTCCAGCCGGCGGTACTCCTCCAGCGACGACTCGGGCATGACCTCGCCGGTCTCCAGATAATAGGCGCAGCTCCACGGATACTCGACCAGCCTGTAGCTGAATCCCTCGCGCGCGGCCGCCGCCTCCAACACCTTCAGTCCCTCGTCCACAACCTCGGGTCCGATGCCGTCTCCGCGGATCACCCCGATTTGGTATTCGGGCGTGTGTTCCCTTCCCACTCCTCGGCTCTCTCCGATACCCATCTCCGACCCACGGCTGTTCACCCCGCTGCGCTCCTTGCGCCGATATTCATTCCAGCGAGCCAACCCACTCGGCGCTGGCCGGCGACTCGACCTGCAGCAGCTCACGCACGCGCTCCACGTCCCGACCCATCTGCTGAACCAGATCCTTGATCGAGCCGAACGTGAGCTCGTCACGAACCCGGTCCTCGAAGTCGAGCTGCAGACGCCGATCGTAGATGTCCTCGTCGAAGTCCAGCAGATAGGCCTCGACGCTGAGTGGGTTGCGCCCAAAGGTTGGATTGTAGCCGACGCTGATGGCCGCCCCATGTCGACTCGATCCCAGCGTGGCGTGCCCGGCGTAGATGCCTGTTGCCGGTACGACGTGATGCGGCTCCACTTCCAGATTGGCCGTGGGAAAGCCCAGCTCCCGTCCGCGACCCGCCCCACGCACGATAGTCCCTGAGACGGTGAAGCAGTGCCCGAGCAGCCGGTTCCCTTCCACGATCTCTCCCGCCTCCACCAGCTGCCGGATGTGGCTGCTGCTAAGCTGCTGATCCGCAAAGGTCTGTCGTGGTACGACATGAAGCTGGTACCTCAGATCGGACTGCAGGCGTCGGAGGAGATCGACATTCCCACTCCGTCGGTGGCCGAATCCAAAGTCTGCACCGGCCCATAGCGAGGCGACGTTGAAGCGGGAGACGATTGAGCGCAGGAAATCCTCTGCTTCGACGTGTGCGATCTCGTCCCTGAAGCGAAGCACCGCGCACGTATCCACGGGTAGAGCGGCCAGTAGGGCCAGGCGCTCCTCGATGTCCGTCAATGCCTTGACGCCTGATCCCGGAGCCAGCAGGAGAGCTGGGAGGGGGTCGAAGGTCATGACGACGGTTTCTAGTGCACCTTCCGTTGCTTCATTGGCAGCGCATCCGATAAGAAACTGATGGCCGCGATGCACCCCATCGAAGCCGCCGATGCTGAGGACAGAGCGAGAGTTATCTTCAGGGCCACTATCCAGGCCGTCGAGCCACTCGACCTTCATGCCGGATCCAGAACGCGAAACGGTTTCCAGCGTGAGCCCGACGGCTTTGCCAGGGCGAAGAAGGCTCCCTGGTGGTCGTAGAGGCGTACCGCGCCCATCGTTGGCACAACTTCAAACCTGGCCATTGGAACCGCCATGCCATGGCGAGCCTGCCTGGCCTGTTCGCGCTGGAGGAAAACCGCCGGCAGAGATGTGAGCACGGAATCCATCGGCAGCACGTGGTGCCGGAGGTTGTCGCCGTTCAGGTGGTCGAGCGCGACCGAGTCACGAAGGTGGCAGTGCCCACTGGCCAGCCTGACCAGCGTGTGCAGATAGGCCGCCGTGCCCAGCCGGTGGCCGATGTCCCGGGCCAGCGACCTGATGTACGTCCCCGGACCGGTTTCCACCCGCAGCGTCAATCGACCGTCTGAGTAATCGAGCAGATCAATGGAGTGGATGATGACCGGCCGCCCCGGCAGCTCGACCTGTGTGCCTGCCCGGGCACGGGCGTAGGCGCGCACGCCCCCCTGCTTCACGGCCGAATAGACCGGCGGCTGTTGCATCTGGCTCCCGACGAAGGACTTGAGCACGGCCTCCAGCCGGCCTGGCTCTAATGAGGGCACAGGAGCCGTACGTGTCACTGCTCCCTCGGCGTCGTCGGTTTCCGTCGCGCAGCCGAGTACCACCTCGGCGGCGTAGATCTTCCGCTGAGCAGTGGCATAGGGAGCCAGAGCGGTGGCGCGACCCATTAGCAGCACCAGGACTCCGGTCGCCAGAGGGTCCAGCGTTCCGGCATGTCCGACCGCTCGCTGTCCGCTCAGGCGCCGAGTCCGGGCCACGACGTCGTGCGACGTCAGACCGGCCGGCTTGTCGACACTCAGGACGCCGGAGACACCGTCGACCACAGCTCGTCGAACACCTGCGTCACCTGTTGTTGGGCTTCTCGCAACGTGCCGTGAATCGTGCAGCCGGCGGCACGGATGTGACCTCCACCGCCGAAGGCCGAGCAGATCTTGGAGACGTCGAGCCCGTGCGACCGCAGGCTGACCCGAACCACGCCTGGCTCCCGCTCCTTGAGGAAGGCCGCGATCGCGGCCTCACGAATGCCGGACATGTAATCGACCACGCCCTCACTCTCGTCGGTGGCCGCGGCCGCTTCCCGGGCCATATCCGGGGTCATGAAGGCCCAGACGATGCCTCTGCTCTCATCCAGGTGAAGTGTACTGAGAATGAGTCCCCATAGCTTTGCCGTACTGAGCGGCTTGGCGCGGAACATCTCATAGGCAGACTGCTCCAGGTCGCCGCCGTAGTGACGGAGTGCACCGGCAATCTGCAGTACACGGGCATCCGTGTTCGAGTGCTGAAACGAGCCGGTGTCGTTGATGATGCCGGTGAGAAAGTGCGTCGCCGTGGCGGCGTCGATGGCGGTTGGCAGTTCTTCCAGAAGCTTGAAGGCCAGCTCGCTGGATGAGGCCGCGGTGACGTCGACGTAGTTGACCGTCCCGAACATCGTGTTGCTGTCGTGGTGGTCGAGGTTGAGGATGGGCGTCGACTGGAACCGGCTCTCATTCTCGTCGTAGAGACGGCCGATGCGTTGGATGTCCCCGCAATCCGCGACCAGCATGAGATCGAACCGCTTATCCGGCAGATCGGTGGCGATCGAATCGACGTCGGGCAGATACTCGAAGATCTGCGGCACCGGGTCGGAGATGGCGAAGCAGGCTTCATGACCGGCTCCTCGCAGGCCTCTCTGCAGACCCAGCCCAACGCCGATCGAATCGCCGTCCGGATTGACGTGAGAGAAGATGGCGATCGACGGGGAGCGTCGAACGAGGTCAGCGGCCGCCTGTACGCCATCGTTCCCGGACGGCGGGCTAGTGTTATTCACCGGCGGTCTCCTGCAGGTTGTTCATGATCTCCAGGACGCGAGTTCCTTCCTCGACCGAGCGATCCACCTTGAAGCTCAGCTCCGGCGCCAGGCGGACGCCGAGCCGATGCCCTACTTCCCGTCGGAGGTAACCCTTTACCCGCTCTAGAATCTGGAACGTTCGGCGCTCTTCCTCATCGTCACCAAGAACGCTGATATAGACGGTGGCATGCTGCAGATCGCTGCTGACCACCACCCGCGTGATGGTTAGGAAGCCCAACCTTGGGTCCTTCACCTCCCGCGGAATCAGCGCGCTGAGATATCGCTGAATCTCTTCGGCCACCCGGCCCTGCCGGCGCTCGCTCACCCTTCACCCTCCACACCTGAGTCTTGCCACGGATGCCCCGGGAGACCTCCTAGGCCCACCAGGTCGTACGCTCAGACACGCTCCTGGCCGAAGGCCTCGAGCACATCCTGCTCCTCGAAGTCGATGAAGCCGTCCAGAGCGATCCCGAACTCGTAGCCGTTTGCCACCTCGCGAACGTCATCCTTGAAGCGCTTCAACGATGCGACCTGCCCGGTCCAGATAGTCTCGCCGCCGCGGATCACGCGTATGGTCGAGTTGCGGGTGATCCTTCCGTCGGTAACGTAACCGCCGGCGACCGCCGAGCGCCCGATGCGGAAGATCTGCCGTACCTCGGCATGGCCGTAGACCACCTCCTGATAGACAGGCTCGACTGCCCCGGCAAGCAGCGCCTCGATGTCCTCGGTCAGCTTGTAGATGATGTTGTACTGGCGGACGTCCACCGCATCCGCCTTGATCGTCTTTCGAGCGGCCGGGTCCGGCGAGACGTTGAATCCGATCACCATCGCATCTGAAGCGGTGGCCAGGAGAATATCGGACTCAGTTATCGGGCCGACCGACGCGTGGAGGATGCGTAGCCTCGGTGGTGGAACGCCGTCCTGGGCGGCGGTTTGGTGGTCCCTATCGATTTCGTTGAGGGCGCCGACAATGGCCTCCAATGAGCCCTGCACGTCGGCTTTGATCACGAGGTTGATCTCCCGTGCGCCGCCTCGTTGCAGCTGGGCAAAGATATCGGTTACGGCGGCACCGGTGCGCTGCGGGCGCGAGAGGGAGACCTCTCGCATGACGATGGCCCGGCTCCCGGCCGTGGCCCTGGCCTCGCGCTCGCTCGCAAACACTCGGAACCGGTCGCCGGCCTCCGGAATCTCTCCCAGTCCCAGGATGGTGACCGGCGTCGAGGGACCTGCTTCCTTGACCTGCTGACCACGATCATTTGTTAGGGCTCGAGCTTTGCCCACCACCCCTCCCGCCGCCACGAACTGGCCCACCTTGAGAGTTCCTCGCTGCACGATGAGCGTCGCCAGCGGTCCACGCTGACGGTCCATCCTGGCCTCGATTACGGTTCCGGAAGCGTCGCGATTGGGATTCGCCCGCAGCCCCTTGCCCTCATCGGCCAGCTCGGCCGTCAGGATGATGGTTTCGAGGAGGTCGTCGATGCCCTCGCCCGTCTTCGCCGATACTGCCCTCAGCTCGACGTCGCCTCCCCATTCGACCAAGCCGAGGCCGGTCTCAGCAAGCTCCGCCTTGACCCGGTCGGGGTTTGCTTCCGGGAGGTCCATCTTGTTCAGAGCCACGATGATCGGAACCTGAGCCGCCCTGGCATGGTCGATGGCCTCCAGGGTCTGCGGCATCACGCCTTCACTTGCCGCTACCACTACGATGGCGATATCGGTCACCCTGGCGCCGCGGGCACGCATGGCCGTGAACGCGGCGTGCCCCGGAGTGTCGAGAAAGGTGATCTTCTCACCGTTGTGCTCGACCTGATAGGCGCCGATATGCTGGGTGATCCCACCGGCCTCGCCCGCCACCACGTTGGTCGACCGGATACGATCCAGCAAAGCCGTCTTGCCGTGGTCGACATGGCCCATCACAGTCACCACGGGTGGACGCTTGACCAGACTCTCCTCCGGATCCGGAGGCTCTTCCGGCTCCTCGATCTCCGCCTGCGCGACAACCGTCGCGGGCTCCGCCACCTCAACCACGGGGACCGGCTTCTCCGCCGGTTCCGCGGCCCGGCGCCGCTTCCGCCGCTTGGGCGCCTCATCCAGCTCGACGTCACTCTCGGGCAGCACAGCTTCGTCAAGCGGCTCCTCAAGGTCGAGCGCAAACTCGCGCAAGTGATCGAATTCAGGCTCAGGCTCGGGCTCCGGCTCCACAACCGCGCCCTCTTCGAGGACGTCGATACCTAGGTCATTAGCCACTACCGCGGCAGCGTCGAAGTCGAGCTGCTGGTTGATGGTGGCCATGATGCCGTTTTTCATGAGGGTCTTGATGATTTCAATTGGGGAGACGTGCAGAGCCTCTCCCAGCTCACGAACCGTCAGCTCACCCGGCAGGATTATGGGTCCTGTGCCCTCGCCGCCTGCCGGCGACGCTACCGATGTCTTTGTCATAAACTCTCCTTCTTCAGCCGGCCGCTTCTGCTATCAAGGGGGTGCCGGCCGGGCCCGGGGCACCCGCCGTCTCCAACTCTGCCCGCTGGGCCCGCGTCAAAACCTTGTGCTCCGGCAGGCCGGTGGCGTACTGCCATAGCTCGGTCCAGTTGTCGGGCTGGACGCTCATCTCCAGTGCGCGGTTCAACGATCGCTTTCGTTGGGCGAGATGCCAGCATTCCTGGGCCGGGCAGATATAGGCCCCGCGTCCGTTCTTGCGTCCTGTAACGTCGACCTCAACCAGGTCAGGCGTCACGCGGACGATGCGCACCAGCTCACGCTTGGGCTTGCTCTCCCGGCACGCGACGCAAGTTCGAAGAGGAACGTGCTTCAGCTCGCTGCCTCCTCCACCGTAATCCCCGCGCCCTGTGCCGCTCGCTCCAGTGCATCCTTACCCTTGATGTCAACCCGCCAGCCGGTAAGCTTGGCTGCCAGCCGGGCGTTCTGGCCCTCCTTGCCGATGGCCAGGGACAGCATGGAATCCGCCACCACCACCTCGGCACGCTTGTTGGGCAGATCGATGCCTACATGAGTAATCTCGGCCGGGCTCAAGGCGTTGGCCACGTAGGTTGCCGGGTCGTCGCTGTAGTTGATCACGTCGATCTTCTCGTTGCTCAACTCGTTAACCACGGTCTGGATCCGTGCGCCACGAAGACCGACGCAGGCGCCGACCGGGTCGACGCCCGGCTGACGCGCGACCACCGCAATCTTGGAGCGACTGCCGGGCTCGCGCGCAATGGACCGGATCTCCACAATGCCGGAAAATATCTCCGGAACCTCGAGCTCGAAGAGCCGCTTCACCAGGTTCTTGTGGCTCCGAGACAGAACAATGGCCGGCGTTCGCGGTCCTCTGCTCACCTCGACAACATAGACCTTGAGGCGCTGACCGATGCGGTAGCGCTCGCGGGGAACCTGCTCGGCGGGCGGGAGAACCCCCTCGGCACGGCCGAGGTCAAGGATGACCCCACGTGAGTCGATCCGCTGGATCGTTCCCGTCAGCAGCTCACCCTCCTTACCCGCGTACTCGTTGTACAAGAGGTCTCGCTCAGCCTCATGGATGCGCTGAATGATCGCCTGACGGGCGGATTGCGCTCCGACCCGGCCGAAATCCCCAGGGGTAATGTCGACCTCAACCGTGTCACCCAAGCCACCCGGATCCTCGAGCGCCTGGGCTTCCTTCAAGGTGATCTGGGTTCGCGGATCGCGAACGTCGATCACCACGGTCTTTTGGCCCAACACCCGAAATTGTCCGGTCTCGACATCCATCGACACGCGTGACTCGGGAACGGTCCCGTACTGCTTCCTGTAGGTTTGCGCCAGTGCCTCCTCGACTGCTCCGACCACGACCTCGCGGGGCAGGTCCTTTTCCGCGGTGATGGCGCGGATGGCCGTACTCAGCTCGTTCGCCACCTTGGTGGTCTCCTTACCAGCCTCCGGAGACGGAAAGACCGCGCCCGGACGGCAATCCACCGCATAGCAAAAGAAGTGGGCACCAATCCCACTTCTCGTTTGAATGCGGTATTAGATTTGCCTCTTTACTCTACCACGATCAGCCCATTTCCGGCACTTTCATGCCGCATTCTCCGCGTTCGACAGGCGATGCGGCACGGCAACCTGTACAGCGCCCTGAGGCTCAAACCCTTGGCCCCAGCCCTACAATCCGGTAGCCTATCAAGCCATCGGCGAGGCCCGTGACCCAGACTCACTCGGACCAAGACCACTCCATCGTCATCGCCGGCGCCGGCTATGGCGGTCTGCACGTGGCCCAGCGGATGGCGCCGTTCCTTCGACGGCACAGCGACATCCGGCTGATGCTGGTGGACCAGAATCCCTATCACCAGCTCATCACTGAGCTTCCGCGAGTGACCAGCGGCGAGCGAACCGTGGGACAGGTTCAGGTCGATCTGGAGCAGGTCCTGAGCACTGTGGTCGAGTTCAAGCAGAGCGAGATCACCGCCATATGTCCGGCCGAGAACCGCCTGGAGTCAACGACCGGAAGCATCGGCTATGAGCGGCTGGTCCTGGCGCTCGGGAGCCGGCCGAATGACTTCAACATCGCCGGACTCTCAGAGCAGGTGCTTTATCCCTACACTCCGGAGGGCGCCCGTGAAGTCTGGGAGGCGGTGAACAACGCCGTGTCCGCGGCGGCCCAGGCACCCGACGATGCGGAACGTCGAAGGCTGCTTACGGTCGCAATCGGCGGTGGAGGCGCAAGCGGGGTAGAGATCGCCGGCGGGTTTGCCGAGGAGCTGCCACAGCTGGCGATCGAGCACGGCCTTGATCCGGCTCTCGTCCGCGTCGTCCTCGTCGAGGCCGGACACACAATTCTTGGCGGCTCCTCAGCTGAGCTGATTGCCAAGGCCAGCCAGATCCTTCAGCAACTGAAGGTTCAGGTGAGAACCAATGCTGTGATCGCCGAGGCCCTGCCTCAGGGCTTCCGACTGAAGAGTGGGGAGCTAGTCTCGGCCGGCACATACGTGTGGGCGGGCGGCGTGAAGGCCAACCCCGTCGTCGCCGGTTGCGGGCTCCAGGTCGGCTACAACGGCCGTATCAAAGTCGACCCTTACCTGCGAGCTCTCGGCTATGTCAACATCTACGTCGTCGGTGATCTTGCCTCAGTGGTCGACGAGGAGACCGGGCTGGCTCTACCGCCCTTGGCACAGGTGGCACTGGCGGAGGCAGATTCTGTCGCAGAAAATCTGCAGGCGGAAAGCGAGGGAGGTTCCCTCAGCCCGTTCAGCTACCGAGACCGAGGGTTCGTGGTTTCGGTCGGCCGGAGCGGAGTGGCTCAAATACGCGGCTTTGCGATTGGTGGTCGCCTCGCCCATGCCCTGAAGGACGCCATCGAGTGGGAATATCGCCAGTCGGTGAAGCGCTTCGGCGGCCGTGGGGCAATCTAGCTATTCACTGCTGGATCTGGCCCAGAGATTGATTCCCGCCTCGACGGCATACTGATCGATCTGCCGCAGCTCTTCGTCCGAGAAATCCAGGCGGCGAAGAGCGCCCAGGCTATCCTCGAGCTGTCTTACGCTCCGTGCCCCGATGAGCGCGGACGTTACCCTCTTGTCTCGCAGCGCCCAGGCAATGGCCATTTGTGCCAGCGACTGACTCCTCGCTCGCGCGATCTGGTCGAGAGCCCTTACCCGGGAGAGGTTCTCCTCGCTCAGCATGCTCTCTGCAAGGGAGCCACCTCCCCGGGCACGTGAGTTCTCAGGGATTCCATTGAGGTACTTATCGGTCAACAATCCCTGTGCCAGTGGGGAGAAGACGATACAACCTATACCCAACTCTCCCAGTGTCTCCAGCAGGTGGGGCTCAATCCACCGGTTAAACATCGAGTACGAGGGTTGGTGGATGAGCAGAGGTGTTCCCATGGATGCCAGGATCCGGGCTGCGTCTCGGGTCTTTGAGGCGGAGTACGAGGAGATGCCGGCATAGAGTGCTCGTCCGGACCGCACCGCCGTGTCGAGCGCACCCATCGTTTCCTCCAGGTCCGTTTCCGGATCGAAGCGGTGAGAGTAGAAGATGTCGACGTACTCGAGGCCCATGCGCTTGAGCGACTGATCGAGGCTAGATAGGAGGTACTTGCGAGAGCCCCACTCACCGTAGGGGCCCGGCCACATGTCGTACCCCGCTTTGGTTGAGATCACCAGCTCGTCTCTATAGGGACGGAAGTCACTGGCCATCAGGCGGCCGAAGTTCTCCTCGGCCGATCCATAGGGAGGGCCGTAGTTGTTGGCGAGATCGAAGTGGGTGACGCCCAGATCGAATGCCCGTCGCAGCACCGCCCGCTGTGTCTCGAGAGGCTGAGCTTCACCGAAGTTCTGCCACAACCCGATTGAGACGGCCGGCAGCTTCAGCCCCCGGCTGCCACTGCGTCGGTAGTCCATCGACTCATAGCGGTCGGACGCTGCTACGTAGGACGTGTCGAAGCTCAGATCCCTGCCTCTTTGAGTGCCGTGACCAATGACTGATAGTACGCGTCGCTGGTGATGGTCGCGCCGGATATGGCGTTGATGTTGGCGCTCTGGGCTTGAAGTGTCTCGCTGCGGAGCAGCGGGACGGCCTGCTGATTGATATAGGCGGAGGTGGGATTGTCCTGCGGCGCCGAAATCTGGACGTCGGTAATCCGTCCGCTGCGGACGATGAGCCTGGCCTGTACCGGCCCGAACATGCCCTGCGCCGGAGGCCCGGTAAACGTGCCCGTCTTCCCCGCCTTGGTGGGTTGGGGGGTTGGCGTCGAACCGCTCGGTCGAGTCTGATGATGCGTGCTGTGGCCACTCCCAGATGTACCTGAGTTTCCCGTGGATCCGGACGAGCTTGATCCGGAGCCGGACGAGCTTGATCCCGACCCGGACGAATTTGATCCCGATCCGGACGAGCTGTTCGAGCCTGAGGCTCCGGACGATCCTGCGCCGGAGCCCGAGCCTGTCTGTGTGGCCGGCGTCGACTTCGGAGGCGCGGCGCCTCCGACGGTACCCAATGAGTTATGCGAGATCACTTCGGCGGTCACGGCGAGGGGCAGCCCCAGTCCCACCGCCGTGAGCAGCCCGGGGATTACTTTTCTGGCAATCATCATGTTCTCCTTTAGGTCGCGAACGCAAAGCGTTCGACGTGAATACATTTGTCCGGCACCCCCAGGTGCCGCACGCCGTCCTCGATGGCATCGACCATCGCCGGCGGCCCGCAGAGGTAGATCTCGCGAGCGGAGATATCGGGGACGATACGGCGCAGATGGGCCGGAGACATCAGATCGCGATTCTCCGGTAGGCGGTGATCCCCGACGATGTAGTGGACTCTGAAGTGACGCTTCTCGGCTAGAGCATCCAGCTCCTCGCGAAACACGATATCGGCATCGGTCATGGCTCGGTATATCAGCACAACGTCGCCGGTCATGGTTTCGGCAAGCGCGCGTAGGGGAGTGATGCCGATTCCCCCCGCGATCAGCGCAACCTTGTCCCGGCTCCGAATGTCGTCCGTCATCGAGCCGAACGGGCCTTCGACGATGACCCTCGTACCCGGTTTCAGCCGGTTGAGGCCGGTGGTGAAGTCGCCGACAGCCTTGGCCGTCAAGCGCAGCCAACGGCCGTTGGGAGCAGCCGAGAGCGAGAACGGGTGCGCTTCCCAAACCCGTCCTGGTGTCGCGAACCGCCATATGAAGAACTGGCCCGCCTTGGCATTAAGCCAGTCAAGGTGCCTGCCGGTGACGTAGACCGAGGTTGCCTGTCCCGGCTCCTTCACCACCCGGCCCACCCGAAGCTTATGAAACCCGTTACGGAAGACCGGCTGGAGGATCCGGAAGATGATGACCAGCTGTAGGGTGACGAGGTAGAACCCGAGCCAGTAGGCGGCGGCCAGTGGGTTGGCTATGAAATCGAGGCCCGTCCGGGTCTCATGGAAGTAGGTGAGGGTGACACCGGCATAGGCCACAAGGTGGACAGCGTACCAGGTCTCGAACCGCAGCCTGCGGCGCACGATGAAGAGGGATGACACGACCACCAGGATGATTAGCAGCGTTCCTACCAGCGCGGCCACGATCCCGTAATACTGCGACAGCAGGATCGAGGATTCGGCGAGGACCGAGACCTTTCGCGTCATGGCATAGCCGACGGTGATCAGGACCACGTGCACCAGGATCAGGTAGAGAACGATCTTGCCGTTGAGTTTGTGCCAGTGAGTCAGACGGTCGAAACCGGCAATCCACTCGAGCAGAGGAAGCCTGGCGAGCATCAGCACCTGAACGGGAAGGAGATAAGCCGCCAGCAAGCCCGTGAGGCGGCCGGCACTGCTTAGCCCTGTAGCGGCGCTGTTGACCCCCGAGATACCGCCGTCGTGGAGCCAGAGCGTTATGATGACCAGCGCTCCGGCAAGGAGCAATCCCTGCACCAGCCGGGTCACGCCCAAGCGAGCTAGGCGCCGGCCTTCGTTCCGCGCCGGGACTGACGAGCCTGAGGGGCGCTGACGATAGGGCGTCCCGCTTGATTGGCGAACCGGCTTCCGGGTCCCGCGGGCGTTGGTACGTTCTGCCGTCTGCCGGGCGATATCAGCCTCACAGGGTTGGATTCGACGGTGAGAGTGGCGGCGGCCGCAGACCGGTCACCAAGGCCCGCGGCCGCTGAATGGGAGGAAGTGCGCGCTAGGGCCGGCGGCCAGCTCCCTAGCTTCGCAGACACGTGGGTGGCTGACCCGCCCTACACCTTCATTTTCGAGTCGGGTCATGGCGGGCAGGTGAGAGATTTATGATGGTTTGATGACAGGGAGGGCGAGTTTCGAGTTTGGAGTTGGGAGTTGGAGCCGGAGTCGTGAGAGGGGTACTTCCGCCGTCCTTCGGGACAAGGACGCCTTCTCCCATCACCTAGATCCCGTCGTCCAGTGCAGGTTTGGCCCGACGCCCGAATGAGGTTCGCAAAACGACGCTGGTAGTAGAAGAGCCGGCCATTTTGCCGGCTCTTCTACCTCAGTTCCCGGCTTTTCTCGCCGGTGCGGAGATCTTCGCCTTGGTCGCGTCGGTTAGCGGTATTGGCGCCGTCGCGGGGAAGAGCTTGGGAATCCCGTGTCCAGGAGCGCCGGTGTACCTCCGGGTGTCAATCGTCGAGAGTGACCCCGAATATCTATTCCTAAAGTATCGGATCGGACGTAGTCATGCCTGTGCCGGGTGCCGCGTCTGCTGCAGGATTCGGAACTCGTTCCCGGACGGATCTCGAAACGAGGCATCGATACCGTATCCGCGGTCTTCCGCGGGCCGCGTGAATTCGATGCCCTTCGCCTTCAGTTCCTCATAGGACGCAAAGCAGTCGTCGGTCGTGAACACTATGGAGCTCAGCATCCCCTTGGCTACCGCGTTCTCCACGTCCTCTGCCGTCGCCTCATCCATCGGAAACCCCGGCTTCGAAAGAACGACGGCAATGCCCGGCTGATCCTTCGAGCTGACCGAGAGCCACCGAAAGTCGCCGTTCGTGACATCTTCCCGGACCTCAAAGCCCAGCTTCCTGAAGAACTCCAGCGCCTCGTTCTGGTCGCGCACCCACAATGTCGCGTGACTCACCTGCAATGTCATCTCAGCCTCCTTTGACGGATTAAGCTACACCCACTTCTATCCGTCGGGCCGTGGCTCTGTCTTCTTCTATCCTGCTCAATTGCGGGCGCTCGACCGCCTCCAGAACACACGGGGGAATCACCCGGGCCATCAGCGCCGGCAGGTGCTGAGCCCGATAGCGGGTCGGTGCAAGCCCATACGCCCGTCCGAAGGCGGAGGCGAATGAGCCCACGCTCGTGAGGCCGACGGACATGCAAACGCGCGCGACCGAGTAATCGGTGTTACGGAGGAGGGAGGCGGCTCGTTCCAGTCGCCGGCTGCTGAGGTACTGATGGGGCGTTTCGCCGAACGCGGCCCGAAACTGGCGTGCAAAGTGCGCTGACGACAGATGGGCTGCCCGGGCGATAGCTGGTATCGACAGCGCCCGGTCGTAGTTCGTATCGATGAAATCGCGTGCACGGAGCAGGTGACGCGATAGCTCAGCCCGACGACGTTGACGTACGTTTCGTTCGATAGGGGGTTGCGTCCTCCGAGTCTGAATGCTTCAGTTACGGACGCCGGCCGGCGGCGTGGATGGACTCACCGTCAGGCTCAAGCTGCCCTCGATATGCGTCACCGAAAGGAGAGCTTCGAACGTTAGCTGCGCCTCGACCGGGCGGTCTCACCTCGGCCTTGGCTTCGGGACCCGTGGAATGGGCAATTTTAACAATGTTGCAGAGGGATCGAGTACCGACGGCCGGCATTTCCGGCTATCAAGGACACGTTGACGAAACTGGAGCCGGTGCTCAAGACCGCCTGAACATCCAGAGGCCGCCCATCGAGCCGCCCCACACGAGGTGGGCGCCGACGATCAGCCGGCCACGGCCCGGAGGCTCTTGGGTCGTCGGAGGCAGGATGTGAAAGGCGGGCAGCCAGCCGAGATAGCTCACGGCCCAAACGAGCAGGCCGAACAGCGGAGCAGTGAGCCAGGACCGCCCAAACCTGCTCAGGAGCAGACCGTAGACGGCGCCGCAGGTCGTTCCGTATCCAAAATGCGATGCCAGCGTGCCCAGCAGAAGCTGGCGGCGGTCGAGGTGTTTTCGCAAGCCGGCTCGTTCGGCCAGCCTGTTGGTGATCCGCTGGGGTGGCAGGGCATACTGTTGCGTCTTTGGCAGCAGCCTGTGGGCCAGCAGCATGAAGCCGGTCATAGGGATCGTGGCCGCGAACCCGAAGATTGCCCCCCAGGCCGCCGGGTGTACGTGCTCTCGAAACCACGACGTCATGATTCGCCACCTTGCTGCCGACCTCGGCGAGTGGACTCATGAGGCACTCGCGCTCGCATCATGGTGCGCAACTACCGTGCCAGAACGGCTTCCGGCGATCGACCTTGGAAGAAGCGAGAGAGGGGGGCCGAGCCAATCGTAGCTGAGCCATGTAGATGTTACGCTCAGCCCAGGTCTCGCCGTCGCGATATTCCGCCCTGACACAGACCCCATGGCCGAGTGGGGCGTCTTCTCCTAGGTAGGCTGCGCTAGTGTGCCGGAAGCCTCTTTTCAACTAACGTCGAAGCCAACCTGGCATCCGTCTAACGGATTATCTCGGCTGCATGCCCCATCCAACAAAGCCCAAGACAATCCTTGTGGCGTGTTGTGGCAGGCTGGACGTAACCCGCTTAGGGTTGGACTTGATCGATAGTAGAGAGACAGGATCCGCCCACAGGGGATGATGTGCTGCTTTGGGTGCTCCAGGCCGCCGGCGGTATAGGGCTTGCCGCGGCCGCCGCGTTGACGGCGATTACGTGGCTGCCGGTTGACGTCAGCTGCATACCGTGGACTTAGGAAGCGCTGTTCGCAGCGCTGTTTCCGGTCTGGTTCGCAATGCTCCTGTGGCGCCGGTCCCGTCCCAGCGGAACGAAGGGTGGGCGATGGAGGGCGCGTGCGATGTCTCCTATCCAGCTGCTCAGCGCGCTGCCGAGACCGATTCGTGTCGTAACCATATGTCTGGGTCTGTTCATCTTCGTCAACTTCTTCTTCACGCTACTTTCGGGAGGTCTTCCCGGCCAGCCCGAGATTCACGGGGGGCGCTACTACTTCGATAGCGCGAGGACAGCTCGCTCCCGCACCCGCTCGGGAAGCGAGGCGTCAAGCGCCGACTTGGCGTTGTCGATATGCGTCTTCATTGGGTTCTTGTGCCCTTCCGAACGCGTGCTGAAACGCTCTGCTACTTCCTCGGCGAGCGGGTCAGGTTGGACGTTTGCGTCATGATACGGGCTTTTCCCCGTTTCTTACTACGGCTAACTCCCGTTCGAGGAGCGAAAGTTGGGCGGACGAGGCATCCAGGCGCTGAGTTCGGCTTCTGACGGAGACCCCGTGCGGAAGCCTTATTCCGCTTGGAGGCCGCTACGACTCGGATGCAGCGTGCTGTAGTGTCACGCAGACTCTTAGTCGAGACCAAATCGATAGAGAAGTTCTTCCACGTCCAATCCTGGTCAGCAGCCCCGGGATGGCATCTCGCGAGTTCGCCAAGGAAGCAGTTACATCTTGGACAGGGTGGCGTAATTTGGGCCTCGTCCAGAAGTGGGGTCGGAGGTGGGAGTGCCAGCTGTGGCTGCTGAGGACAGGTGTTTGGAATGTGGCATTCCCATCTACGACTTCCTGCACCCGTTGACCGCGCTATCTCTGTAGGTCGAGCGCCAAGAGGCCGGGTCGGTAGCGTCGGGTGGCGGGCACGCCATCCTGTTCTAGATAGGAATTGCCCTCGGGGGCGATGCAAGACCGCGGCTGCAGCACGCCTTCGTACTGATCGGTTCGAATCGGTTGAACCGCGCTGTGCCCGGCTTCCCAGTCGAAAGAGCGGATCGCCGGATCACCCGGCAGAATAGGCAGGTCGATGGGCGCCCGGCGACCCTGGCCATCCGGCCACAGGTCGTGCCTGATGAGGTCGCGCTCCCAAAGCTCTCCGGCGTCCAGCCAGTCGAGGAAGCTGGCGATCCGGCTGACACCCAGCCATTTCGTCGAGATATACCCCTCTGGATGCTGGTTGTGCATGTCGTGGGCGATCTGGGCCGCGGCCATGGCCGTGTAGCCCGACGGGTAGTGGCCTGGATTCGGCGTGGCGATCAGGATGGAGGCACGAGCAGCATAGGCCGCCCGGCGCATGGGGATCCATGAACGCCGCTCTGAATAGTCTTCCGGAGGGATCTCGGCGTAGAACTCCTTGGCCCGGCGCCGAGCCTCGGCCAGCGCGTCGAGGCTGGTCCTCCCCTCGTGGTGGTCTCTGGCCGCCTCGACCGCGGCGATCAACCGGCCGTCGTCGGACGGTTGAGGGTTGAGATGATCGAGACAGGCCTGCACCTGCTGCCAGCACCATAGCCACAGGTCCCGACGGCTCCACCGTTCCACGCGACTCAGCAGCCGGAGGCGACCCGCCGCGGGGCGCCCATACTTTCCTCGTTGGCCTTCGAAAGCGCACCGATGGACGGCAGCCTCCCATCTCGGCAGGCAGTCAAACAGCTCGTCCGTGGAAACGGCAGCAAAGTCCGCGTCTTCCCGCCGCCATTCTGTCGAGGGCAGCCACTCTCCAGGCCCACACTCGCTGGGAAGGGCATCTGGAGTGGTTTGGGTCAGCCGAGCCAGGCGCCCCGGAGACAGCAGGGCAAAGACCGAGGTGCCGTCCCAGCCGTGCGTCTCAAGCAAGGTGCTCGAAGGGCGGAAGAAAATCGAGCTCATGTCATGTCCTTTCGAGCGGCCAAGCTCAGGACATGGCCACGACCTCTGCGGGTCGGTGCTGTCCTCATTCTACGTTGCCTACCTAATGACCACCTTCAGCCTGAAGTTCATCTGCGGTCGTATGACTGAGGCATGATCCAGTCGACAGCGAAGACGCTGCCCTCGGCAACGTCGGAAGCGTTCAGGTGCTTGACCGGGGCGGTCGGCGATGGTACAACAGAGGGTGAAGCGGCGCCGGAGAGCGCCCGCGAGCGGAAGTGGCGCAGTGGTAGCGCGTCTCCTTGCCAAGGAGAAGGTCGCGAGTTCGAACCTCGTCTTCCGCTCCATTTTTATTTCGGCGACGTGGCCAAGTGGTTAAGGCGGAGGTCTGCAAAACCTCTATCGCCGGTTCGATTCCGGCCGTCGCCTCCACTCTCCGCTGAGCCGGCCACCGTGCCCGCTGGCGAGCTCAGCGAAGATGCGCGCTAAACGGTGGGGCGTGGGAGCTAGAAGCGCTAGAGAGGCTTTTCCCCCGGCCACGTGACCGTATTCAGCGTCTGGTCGCACCATTGGTCGGCGCCGACGCCGATCTGGGCCGGATTGGGATGCGACCCGTTATCGGCCGTCTTTGGCCCCTCGCACACCAAGGTCACTCCGACGCCGCCCTTGATCGCGGCCATGATCACCATGCGCTCAGTCTGGCTCTGACCCTGGAGCGGTGTCCACTGGCCCTCGTATACCTCGCCGGCACCAAGAACGTATCCGATCTCGGCTCCGGCCACCGGATATATGGGTTGGAACTGCGAGAAGCTTCTGCCGTGGAGGGCGTTGACGAGCTGAAGGGGCGAGGTTCCCCGCGCACGGCTGCCCTGAAACTGCGCGTCGAAATAGCCGCCACTCTTTAGCGGCCACTGCCAGGCCACGGAGCTGCCGGTCTGGTTGCTGGGGGAGCCGGTGACGCTCTTGTCATAGGAGAGAGTGAAGCCCAGTCCCGAGCTGTGGAATCTTGATGACGCAGCTGCCGGAGACGAGACCGGCGGCGGTGGGATGCGGCACGAGTGGACGCATTTGTTGGCGCTTTGACCCAGAGCCGCGAGGATGTTCAACAACACGATGAATGCGACCAGTACTCCACCGGCAGTCAGCCAAATATGATGGCGGTGCGCCTTCTGCGGAACAGGAAGGGTGGCAGCGGCGACACTCATGCGCTCGCTCCGGGTATCATCGGACCGCGCACATCAAGCATCCCTCGACCGCTCATCGGTACGCCCTCTCCAGCCGGCCATGACCGGTCTTCGGCGTGGCTCTGGTAGCGACGCCGCAATGGGGACAGAACGCCATTCGTGGCACGGAATGATGGCAGTGAAAACAGACGGTGTCAGGCCCGACCCTGGTATCGACGGCCTCGGCCAGCAGCATGTGGTGCAGCGCGACCCGAGCCGCTAGCAACAACACCATCGCGACAGCCGCGTAGATGCACACCGTGACCACGATCGAGGTCACCAATACATTGACCAGGCCCAGGCCGACCCAGAGGCAGATCACCAGCAGCACGACGGAGTCGATTCTTGTCGTCCAGCCAAAGGCCGTTGCCGGCCTGGTCTTGCCACGGCGAAGCCAGAGGGCGCCGCCGATCAACCCTGTCGCGGTGGCGGCAATGAAGGGTAGGAGAAGGCCGCGGCCGAGGATCGCCAGGGTGTTGTCGACGGTCGGTGCCCCGCTCCTGACTCCCTGGCTGAGCTGCGGCCACAGCTCGACCACCGTGACCGCCAGCGTGAACCCGAGCGCTCCTGCGGCGCCGAAGACAAAGCCGTCCAGCACCTCGTCATAGCGCTTGCGGGCATAGATGACCAGGCATCCGACCAGCATTAGGGCCTGAGCCGCCAGCGAAAGACCGGGGCCGTAGGCAAGGATCTTCCAGAGCGGAGCGCCGAAGGTGGCGTTGGCAACCAGGGTGTCTGTGCTGAAATGCCCCGTGTAGAGAGCCCAGGGAATCCCGATCAGGAGTCCCAAAATGAAAGTTGACCCGATGACGATGAGCGGCTCGTCCTCGTAGACGTCCACCTCGTACAGGTAGATGAGATAGAGCAAGGGCACTACGAGCGCCGCTGTAGCGATCCCGGCACCGGTCAAACCAAGTAGTCCGAAGACCACCAGAACGACGACGCCGGCGAGCAGTGCCAGCCGGAATGGGGCTGCATGCCGCCTGGGCAGATGCGGGAAGAGCGTGGAGATGATTCCCGGATGGAAGAGGTGCTCCTCGGGGTGAGCGGCGAAAGCGTGGCTACGCGCCGCCGAACCGGTTCTCAGGTACGCTCCGCAGGCGCCGCAGTACTCGCCTGCGGGAACGTCCTGGCCACAGACGGGGCAGATCTTTTCGGTGGGAGGGAGGCTCTGCTCGCTCACGGGTGGGCCGGCGAGTAATGAAGTAGGTCCCGGGCCAGGTTGTAGGCATCGGGTGATCCGAGGCCGGTGGCCATGTCATAGCCCGTCGCCGCGGGGTAGTTGAGGTTGGTCCCCGTGACGACGTCGTGGAATGGCGGAAAGGGTTGCTTCGTCGAGGCCAAGTGGTAGAGCGCCGGATTCATCCAGCCGACCGGGGCGTGGTGATGGCTCCCGAGGTACTCGTCGGCCAGGGCGGTGATGGCCGCCCATATCGGCGCCGCCTGGCTGGTGCCTCCGCCTTCGCTCCGCCCTCCGGTGAGATTGATGTCCATGCCGCTCGCGTTGTCGGCATCGGCGGAGACATCCGGAACCATGCGTCCATGGCTCGGATTGTTCAGGATGTCCTGAGCGGCTACGCCGGGCGCCTTCTGCCAGCCCGGCTGCTTGAAGAAGATGCTGGGCCCGCCGCCGCTTCCGCCCGTTTCGATGGGATCCTCCCACGCCGTCTCATCAAACCATGAGCCGCTTGACGTCACGCTGAGACGCGTTCCGCCCACGGCCGTGACGCCGGGACAGCCGGCGGGAACCTGGATGCCGAGATTGGAGGTCGACGGAACCTGCCCGTTTTGAATGCAGCCGAAGGCGCCATTGTCTCCGGTGGAAGCGAACGGCGCCTCGCCACTGAGGTCAGCCTTGACATACGCGAGCTGAAGGGCCCGCAAATCCGCCGCGCTCCAGTCGGATTCGCAGAGCCCGACGCTCTCGCTGATGACGTCTCCGGAGACGTGGGAGATCATCTGGGCGGTCCTGCTGTCCCATTCCGCGTTGCTGGTATTTCCAGGGATGTTGTACACGACAAGCTTGGCCATGGGCGCGATGGCATGAACGACCTCGACATCCATGGTGGCTTCATCTCCCGGCTGGAAGGCCGGTCCGTGAACGGTGATGTGGAAGGGTGGCAGGTGGAAACGAGCGGCGTAGGCCTTGAGCGACGCACCGTCGAGCCCGTCGATCTCGACGAAGACGACGGTCTGGCCCCGGCCGTCAATACCCTGATTGATCAACGGGGTGATGTCATAGGCCGCCTGGATTCCGGAGGGGCTGAACCCGCCGGCCGGGACGATGTCGGTCCGGATGGGCATCGTCGAGATGCGGCCCGCCCCGGAGACCATCCCTCGAATATCGGTGGGCACGGTGCCGGGCGAGCTCGACTCGAACGCCGGCAGATGTCTCCGTCCATAGCGGTGAACGTCGATGTGGAAGATTCGGTCCACTCGGTCCACCGCCCCGCGAACAAGGAGCCACGCGCCGTCGAGCTGCGGCGCAACCCCGAGCCCACGAAGTCGGAGGTAGCGCTCGACGCGCCGCAAAGAATGGGCGGAGGGAGCGTACCGCGAACGGAAGGGATCGACGTGGAGCATTGACCCCTTCGACCGGCTCGAGAATCGTCGCGTGCGCATGGTCAAGACCAGTGACACCTGACCTCTGGTCACGGAGCCGAGGTCTCGATAGGCCGACAGCACTCCCGTTCCGTGCTGCACCAGGCCGGCAGCCGAGCCGGGCGCCGGCCGCGAGCGAGCCGGAGCGGCGCCGCGGGTAGATGGCGCAACATACTGTACGAGCAATGTCGCCCCGAGAAAAGCCGCGAGTGCGGCGACCAGCACACGTATCGGCATCACAATCGCAGACATCACTGCCCTCCCGGTCGCTTTACAGTATCAGGCCGGTGGACCGGGCTGCAATACCCTTGAGCTACGGTTCAGCTTCGACGCTTCGGTCCTTGCCGGCCCGTACAGCCCAAGGGCTAGCCCTCCGTATCCGGCAATGAGGAGCAGCACGCCGACGATGATGACGCGTTCGGGCAGGGAAAGCGCCACCGGCCCCGGCGTCACCCACTGGTAACGGTCGTTGAGCCAGATGGGACTGATGGTATCGAGCGGCCGGCACGAGACGCCGCCGAGCGTGCCGGTGTTTCGGCCTGAGAAGCAGGCGGCCACCGGCCTAATGTAGGCCTGCTTGTTGCCGAGCGCGATATCGAGCACGTCCTTGGCGGCGACGAACTGGTACAGTTCGGGAGCGTCGGCAAGATTCCAGTAGTAGCTGTAGTGCGTCGGGCTCCAGACCCAGACCTGCCCCTGGCTCTGGCGCTGGTGAATCAGGTGATACCAGAACCGCCAGGGATCCACCGAGACGGCGGCCAGCTGGAGAACCAGGCTCAGACCCACAACAGCGATGATGGAGCCCCTGAGCCAACCTCGATATTTCTTCCAGCGCTCCAGCAGCTCACCGAGGGGTAAGACGACAAATGGAACGACGGGAAAGAGGTACCGCGGTCCCCATCCCGGATCTCCGTGCCAGTAGATGACGTTGGCATAGAACAGCACCGCGCTCGCGACCAGACCCGCGCACAACCAGAACAGTGGACGCGAGCGCCGGAAGAACGACGCCGCGGCCAGCGGTAGCAACCAAACCAGCGGGACATACCAGATGATCCCCTTGCCTGGGCTCGCCAGCAGGTTGGCGATGCCCTGCCAGATGGGAAAGCCGAACTGGTCGGCGGGCGCACGTCCAGTGCTGAAGAAAGAGCCGAAGCGAACGAGATTCCAGAGCCCGTCGGCCACCAGGAATGGCAGCATTCCCACCATGAAACGGACGCCGGTCTCCGCCGTGGTTCGCCACGAGTCACGACTTGAAGCCCAGGCCAAGAACAGGAAGACGATGGCCGCGGAAACCGCGAAGTCGTAGCGGGTGAGCAGGCCGAACCCAGCCGCGGCCCCCGAGCCATAGGTCCAGACTTCCGAGGTGCGCCACCTAGACGGCGGTGCGTCGCGCTCGGAGGGGCGTGAGCGCGGCAGCCGTACTGACTTCAGCGCGGCATATCCCGAGACCAGAAGAGCAAGCGTTACCTGGGTGTGCTCCTGACCGCTCTGTTGATCCGGCCAGAGGGTGGAGGCGAAGGCCAGGATCAATCCAAGGATGATGGCGGTGCGACGGCTGTAGCCGGCCTCGACACAGAGGAAGAAGAACACGGCGACGCAGAGGGCAGCCAGAACGGCGTCGAGAGATCTGACCGAGATGGCGACTGCGAAGGCCGACGGAGCCTGGGTGATGAGGGCAGCGATCTTGCCGGCGACATAGAGCGGCGCCATCAGCAGCGACTGGCCAGGAGCGTAGACGGCGTAGAGACAGTGGTGCCGTCCGAAAGCAAGTCGCGTGTCGGCGTTCTTCAGCTGACCGCAGACAATGCTGAGGTGACCGTGGAGGAGGCTACGGGTGACGAAAAAGCGGTCCACGGTATCGGCATTGTTACGAAGATCAGCCGGCAGGGTCAGCATGTAGACCGCGAACGAGAGCAAGGTCAGCGAAACGGCGGGCGGAAGGGCCAGCCAGCGCTTCAAAGGGCACCTCGGGGATGCGTGAACGTCGGTGGTGGTCCGCCTGCCGTCACATTCGTTAGCATTGCCCCACTTATACCCAAGCCGGCTGCCACTGCTTGCCTTCCGCTACGGTTCGTCCTCCCCTACGACGACGCATCTCCGGTCCCGAACTCGTGCGTCGACCGGTCGCTGAGACTCTTGAGAGCTCGGAACCTCCCAGGTGTCTTCGGGTTCCTATAATGACGCGGCGCGAGCCACAGGAGGGGGTGCGGCGGCGGTGTCTCGGCGCCTCGATGGAGGGATGGCCGAGAAGCGTGATCCTGGCACCGTCTGAACGCGCCGCCAAAGCCTTCCCGTCCTTCGCGCGGCCGGTCCTCATCTGGCTCCCGCTGCTGATGCTGCTGGCCGGCGTCGCTATCGTCGTCGCCTACGAGAGCCTTCACCTGACGGGCTTCACGTTCGGCAGTGCCGCCGTCAACGACTATGACGAGGGCGTCTACATGGCCACCGCAGCGCTCATGGCCCATGGGTACCGGTTGTACACCCAGATCTACAATGCGCAGCCTCCGCTCTTCGTCGCCGCTATCTTGGCAGCCTACCGCCTCCTTGGTGAGGGAATCTGGCAGGCGCGACTGGCGGTGCTGATCTTCGCGGTGCTGGCGCTCCTGGGAGCGTTCGGGATAGCAGGACTCGCGAGAGGCACGGTCGCGGCCGGCGGGGCCGCCCTCGTCCTGGCGGTCTCGCCGGAGTTTCTGGTGTATAGCCATGCCGTCGAGGAGGAGGTGCCGATGATGGCACTCTCGGGCCTCAGCATGGCCTTCCTGCTGCTCTGGCTGAGGCAGCGCAAGCTGGGCTGGTCAGCCGCATCCGGGCTCTTCTTCGCTCTCGCGGTGCTCACCAAGTTCTTTGCCTTCGCGCTCCTGGCCCCGCTCGGCGTGACGCTCCTGATAGTGCTGTGGGATGCGCGGGACCGGCGTGATACGGTCATGCCCGTGCTGTCGTCGGCGTTGGCCTTTGTGATTGTCGCGGCCGCTCCATTTGTGGCATCGCTGCTATGGTTCGGACCCCAGGAGTGGTCCCAGATGGTGTCCGATCGCCTCCATGCCAGCAGTCAGTCGGCCGGGCTTCAGTCGGCGTCGAACGTGCACATGGTGCTCAGCTTCCTGTCGCCCGATATCGGTTTGGTGGTGCTCGCGCTGGCCGGTGGACTGCTGCTGCTGGTGTGGGACTGGCGGATGGGACTCATCCTCGACACGTGGGCCCTGGGAACGCTGATCCTCCTAGCGGCGTACCATCCGCTCATGGGCCACCATCCGGCCATCGTGTTGCTCCCGGCGGCCGTCCTCGCCGGCATCGCGGTCGCGTTCGTCTTGCCTGGCCAGCTGGGCAACCCGGCTACGGGCAGCGTCCACACGCCGGACGCCTATCGGCGCTCCGTCTCGCCCTTTCAGTCGCCTCAAGGCGAGCCGGCGTCCGGGGACGCATCACGGCGTCCGGCACTTCCATTAGCCTCGGGCCGACTCCTACGGGTCTTGGCGGTGAGCGCGACGGTTGTCTACCTCCTGCTGCTACCCCGGCTGGTCAGCTCCTACAGCGGCCTTCTGGTGAAACCGGGGATCGATGACCGGAGTCTGGCCGCGGCGGTGATCCGAAGCCGAACGGCGCCCGACCAGATGGTGGCAACCGCCGACCCTCTGATCTGCGTCGAAGCAGACCGACTCTGCGTTCCCGACCTCGTCGACACCTCCTACGTGCGGATGGCGACTGGTAAGTTGAGCGCGACCGAGGCAATCACGGATGTGCGCCGGTACCGGCCGGCGGTCGTCGCCATGTGGCCGCGGTTCCGGTCGGTTGAGATGGCTCCATTCGCCACCTGGGTTCACACCCACTACCGGCTGCTCAAGGCCTACTTCTGTCCCCCCGGTCAGGTCGCATCCTGCGACGCCCTCTACATTCGTCGATGATCCGCCGATTCAGTGACCGGCGACCCGCAAGCAACTTCGATCTCGGGTATGCCCTCCTCGTCCTGGTGGTGGCTCTCGGCTCGGTCCTCCGGTTCTGGATGATCGGCACGGACTTCCACTTCATGGGCGATGAGGGGCGAGAGAGCGCCGCCGAATGGAGCCTCATCCACGGGAAACTGCCGCTGCTCGGTCCCAGCCTTTCCATCGGCCATACTCTGCACCTAGGCCCGCTGTTCTACTACCTGGAAGCGATACCGATGTGGCTGTCGAACGGTTCGCCCGTCGGTCCAACCATCTTGGTGGGGATCTTCGGCGTGGCCGCCACGGTCATGCTCTTTCTGTACCTGAAAGCACCTCTGGGATCACTGCCGGCCGGAGGAGCAGCCCTGGTGATGGCGGCTTCCTTCCTCATGGTCGAGTATTCGAGACGGCCCTGGAACCCCACCATCACCCCCTTCTTCACCCTGGCGCTCCTATGGGCGCTCGTTTCGTGGAAGCGAGGACGAACCGAATCGATTCTGGTCGTGGCCGCATCTCTCGCCTGTCTCGTTCAGCTTCAGCCGGTCAACCTCTTCGTGATTCCGGTCGCTCTGGTCTTCATTCTTTGGGCTCGACCCCCACGGCCCTCGGCCGCACTTCTCTGTGGTGCAGTCATCATCTTCGTCGTGATCTCCTCGCCGTTGCTCATCTACGACGGAACCCACAACCTGGCGAATCTGAAGGCTTGGCTGGCGGTGCTCATCCATGGAAAGAGCAACGCGCCGAGCAGGGGCGCCTCCAGCCTCAAGCTGCTCTTCAACCTCTTCTACCGAGCGCTGTCGGTTCCGAATGTACCCTTGACGGTGGTCTTAACGGTCTGCCTTGGCGCTGCCGGGCTTGCCGTCAGTGGGTTGCGGTCGTTGTCCGGCGAGGCCAACTGGGAAGTGAGGCTGGCCATGCTGCTCCTGGTCGTCGCCGCCGTGGGCTTTGAGATCTATCGCAAGCAGGTGTTCGAGCAGTACATGGTCTGCCTTTTCGTGATTCCGTTTGTGCTCTTGGGGGCGTTGCTCTGGCTGGTCGGCCGGTACCGTGCCGGCAAAGCGGTTGGAGTGATACTTGTGGCGGCCCTTGTTGTAGTGGGCACTCGTCAGACCTGGACCTACAGCTTCGTCACCCCCAAGTCCACCGTGGCCGATGCCGCGATCACCAGAAACGATCTCCAGCCCGACGATACCTACGGCCACGTGCTGCGAGTCGACCGGAAGATCGTGAGCCGGTCCAAGGGGCGCCCCTTCGAGCTGCGCATGGCGTCATATCTCAACTATCCGGCGGGCTACCACTACGTCCTGAGCCGGCTCGGTCATCCGCCGGTCTCGAAGGCGGGAACGGTCTTCCTCATCGTCGAGCCGGGCTCCTGGCCGCGACGGAAATGGCCGAAAGCCACTCAGAAGGTGGTCGCACGGGCCGATCGTTTCCAAACCATCGGACTCATCAAGCTGTACGAGATACCGATTCGACGACAGAAATAGAGCGGCCGTCCTCGTCACCGGTTCAAACTCGATCTGGCTTTACCGGTAGAGGCCGCGCTCGCCGATGTAGTCCTCGACCTCCAGGGGAACCAGGTAGCGAATTGGCGCTCCCTCTCGTACTCGCCGCCGGATCTCGGCCGATGAGATCGCCAGCTGAGGGACGTGCACGATCCGGGTCTGCTCGCGGATGTTGGAGAAGTGAGCGGCCACCTCGTTGAACGCGTCGACCTGCCCATCTCTGCCCTCATCCGCCCGGTCCATCACCACCAGGCCGAACTCCGCCAGAATGGCGTCAGGCTCGTGCCACGTGTGAAGTTCACGCAGAGCATCGATACCGACCATGAAGACGAGATCCACGTCCTCTCCATACCGGCGCCGTAACCCCCTGAGCGTTTCGAGTGAGTAAGAAGGGCCCGCCCGGTCGAGCTCGGCGGTGTCCAGGTCGAAGGTGGGGTTCGAGGCCACCGCCAGCCGCACCATGGCTGTTCGGTCCTCCTCCCTGGTAACGGGGCGATCGAGCTTGTGCGGCGGAATGCGGTTGGGGATGAAGAGCACAATCTCCAGGCCGAGCTGATGGCGAACCTCGTTGGCCGCCGCCAGATGACCCGTGTGGATGGGGTCGAAGGTGCCGCCCAAGACCCCAACTCGCCGCCGCCCGGGCACAACCTCGAAGGTCAACACCCCTGAGGCTCCGGTGGTTGTCGACCAGTGAGGGCCATTGCTGCCTGGCTCACGCAGGTGGAGGACCGATCGTGGCCTCGGGAATGGCCTGTCCAAGCGCCAGGACGACACCGGAAACATTGCCGGTCGGCTTGAGCCAGACATGCAGGGCCCACGTCACGGCTTCCGGCGTTATGGACGTGGTTTCGAGGCGTGGTGAGGGATCGTTGACCACGTCTGGAGCGCCGGCTACCGCCTGGAGCACGCGGCGGCTCACATCATCAGCGTTGAGTGACCGAGGCGCCTCCACCTGTACGCAGGCGGCCTGACTGCCCATCTGAGTAGTATTGACGACCACCTGGGTGAACACCACCTGGTTGGGGATGACGACGCGTTCTCCCTGGTCGGTCCGGAGATAGGTCACCCGCATCTGGATGTCTTCGATGAGCCCCGTGACGCCCTGAACGCTGATGACGTCGCCAATGTGGAACGGCCGCTCGGCCAGCATGTAGATGCCCGCGATGAGGTTCTTCAGCAGGTCTTGCAGGGAAAGGCTAAGGGCCAGGGCTGCTACGCCGACCACCGCGGCGAGGGCGGTGAATGGAACACTGAAGATCGCTAGAATCCAGAGCAGCCCGAGGAGCCATATGGTGAACCGGACCATGCGCGCCAGCAGGACGGATGGATTCGGACCGAGAGTGGTGAGATGGCTGCTCCGGCGCACCCGACCCTCGGCAATCCTGCCCAGAAAGAGGCTCAGTGCCACGATGATGAGAGAGCCGGCGACTCTCCAGACGTAGAGGCCAGGCTCCTGAGTCAGGTTGTGCCAGACGCTGTTGAACGTCATCGCCGCGTGCGTGACCCTCATCGAGGCAGAGCCGTATCCGGGAGCGGGTCGACGCGACGGCGCAGCATGATGGGCGCCAGCAGCGCGCCGACGATTCCCGGCAGTGCCGTGTTCAGGAAGAACATCGCAAATGCCGAGATGGCAGCGATGGCGGCGGCAACGTGGAACTGACCCAGAAGCAGGACCGCGGCGCCCTCTCGAATGCCGACGCCGGCGATGGTCAGCGGAATGACGTTGGTGAGGATCACCAGCGGAAAGGTGAGCAGCCCGACTCCCGGATTCACGTGCGCGCTGCCGTGGATGATGATCCCGAACTGCAGCATTACGACCGCGAAGGCGACGACGGTGAGTGAGAGGTAGAGCAGCGAGGCCGCGAAGGAGAGGCTCTCGAGCGAGGCGACGATCTCTCGCGTGCGGCCATTCCAGGGGAACCGCCCCTCGACAGGGACGAACAGGCGGTGGAGGGTCCGTGGAAACAGCACGGCGACAAGCCCGGTCAGTCCTATCAGCGCAAACACCGCGCCCACGGGCCAGCCTATGATTCGCCAGGCGCCGGCAATTGAGAGCAATACCAGGACCAGGACGTCGAAGAGCTTGTCCAGCATCACCAGCGCCGACAGGCGCAGCTTCCGAGGGTCGCGCAGGTAGACCACCCGAGCGACCTCACCCAGCCTTGCCGGCGTGAGCAGCGCCAGTCCCATTCCGCCAAGCAGAGATAGGCTGGCTTCCCGAAAGCCGACCTCAATACCGGCGTAGCGGAGCATGTACATCCAGCGCAAGGATTTGAGGTAGAGGAAGGGCACCGTCAGCAATAGCCCCACGGCCAATGTTGCGATGCCGAACCTTGGCGCGTCAGCGAGAAGCCGCTGCGGCTCCGATCGCCAGATTACGACGGCGACCAGTGCAATCGTGAGCAGGATGCGGACGGCCGGACTCTTGAGTGGCGCCAGGAGGCTGGATCTGAGGGTGGCCTTGGGCGCCGGCACGGCCCGCTCCGAGGCCTCAGCCATCAACCAGCTCGAGCGGCGAAAAGAGCTCCACATGGTAGGTCTGCGGGTAGAAATCGAAGGCCTCGACGCATCCGGGCCGGTAGCCGAAGCGCGCCAGGTCGACGATATCTCGGGCCAGCGATCTGGCCAGGCATGACACGTACAGGATCCTGTGAGGCCGAAGCCGGCCGATGGCATCCACCACCTTCGGCGTCAAGCCCGAGCGTGGAGGATCGACGATCACCGTGTCCGCGTGCTCAATCCGGCCCATCACCGTCTCCGCCGTACCCGCCCTGAACTCGACGCTGTCGAGGTTCTGCCACTGTGCCGAGAGTTGGGCAGCCTCGATACCGACCGGGTCGAGCTCGATCTCGATGACCCTAGCCCCATCGTGGGCCCGAAACAGCCCGAACAACCCCACGCCGCCGTAGACGTCCACGACCACCTCACCGGAGACCGATCGGTGGGCCTCGCTCATTGACCGGAGCAGGGCGGGCAGCATCCGTGTGTTGGTTTGTAGGAAGGTGGCGGCGCTGACGGCGAATCGACGGCCTTCGATAACGGTTGTCCCATACGGCTCACCGAAGATGAGCTGCGGCAGCTCCTGACGGTGACGGTACACGATGCCCGCGACAGCCGGAAGACGCGCGAGGGATTTGGCCAGTGGCAGAACCTGGTCGATGGAGGCATGTTGGGATCCGGGGCTGGGAACGATGGCCAGGTGCAAACTGTCAGCCGAGCCGGCTTCGAGCACACGCACCTCGACCACCATGTCGCCTCGAAAGTTGGGAAGGGCACCGGCTTCGAGCTGACGGTTGATATGGGCCGCCACGTCGCCGATGAGTGGGTGCGCGATGGGGCAGTCGGTCAGCCCCACAATGCTCTGGCTGCCGTGCCGCCGGAAGCCGGCAGCGTGGCCGAGTGAGATGCCGGCCGTCACACGGTATCGCCACGGATGGTCCATGGGGTGCAGCCGGGTGATGTCAAGGCCAATGCCTGCACGCCTCAGCTCCGCGTTGGATCTCTGCAGTTTGCGTTCGAGCTGGTTTCGATAGTCGAGCATTTGCCACTGGCAGCCTCCGCAACCTTGATGAAAGTGAGGGCAGGGAGCCTCGACTCGATGTGGGGAACGCTCCTCGATCTCCAGGATCTTCGCCCATTGCCGTCTTCGCCCGTAGACCATCGCTGCCACGGTCTCGCCGGGGATACCATGCTCGACCTCGACCGATCGATGTTCGAGCTGCGCGCGTGCCGTGCCGTGGTCGTCGAACTCCCCCACCTCGAGCGATGCCGGCCGGGGCTGCCGTCGCTGCGTCCGCGACGGCACAGAGGTTACCGGAAGACCCATACATCGATTATGATTGCCGCCCCCGACGATCGGATGGACCGCCGCCGTCGCTTGGGGTAGGATGCACGGTGAAGCGTGACCACGGGAGTCTTATCCTGGCCTCGACGTCACCTCGTCGTCAAACGATCATGTCCTGGTTAGGCCTAGCCTTTGTGGCTGTAGCAAGTGATGTCGACGAATCACGCTTCGATCACTTGGAGCCCGTCGATCAGGCCTTGACCCTGGCAAGAACGAAGGCTGAGACCGTCGCGGCTTTGCGGCCGGACTCCGTCGTCATCGCCGCCGATACGGTGGTCGAGCTGGACGGGGAGTCTCTGGGCAAGCCGCTCAACGATGAAGGGGCCGCACGGATGTTGCGACGGCTGTCGGAGCGTACGCATCGAGTCATCACCGGCGTGGCCGTCCATCGGGATGGCCGGACGGTCGCAGTTTCGATGACGACGGAGGTCACAATGCGGCCGATTCGCGAAGATGAGCTGATGGCCTACGTGGCCACGGGCGAGCCCCTAGACAAGGCCGGAGGCTATGCGATCCAGGGTTTGGCCGGCAGCTTTGTGAAGGCGGTCGAGGGCTGCCACCTCAACGTGGTCGGCTTCCCCGTCTGTGTTGTTGACTCCTTGTTGCGGGGCCGAACAGATGCTCCTACCCCGGACTCCATCGAGCTTTGCAGCCGGACCTGGGAGGCCATGGCCGAACAGCAAATCTTCGACCCCCAGCCGTCGGTCTGAGTAGATGGTGCTTCTACAGAACCCCGCCTTGAGTGGAAACTTCGCCGGGGAATCGTGAGTTGAGCTCAGCCAGGCTGGAGACATTCAGCGACGGCGTCATCGCCATTCTGATCACCATCATGGTGCTATCCCTGGCCACTCCGAAAGGAGCGGGTTGGACGGCGCTCCGTGGGGAGCTTCCACTGGTCCTGATCTATCTATTGAGCTTTGTGTTCCTGGGGATTTACTGGAGCAACCACCATCACCTGTTCACGATGGTCGAACGCATCAGTGGAGGAGTGCTGTGGGCGAATCTCCATCTCCTGTTCTGGCTCTCGCTCATTCCGTTCGCGACCCGATGGCTGGGTGAGCAAGGCCTCGAGGCGCTTCCTACGGCGGCGTACGGTTTCGTCGGGCTCATGGCGGCAATCGCCTACTTCATCCTGCTGCGGGTCATCCTTCGGCAACAGCAACCGGACTCGGATCTGGCCAGAGCGGTGGGTCGCGACTTCAAGGGGAAGTTATCGGCACTTGCGTATCTGGTCGCCGCTCCGCTGGCATTCGTCGCGTCCTGGGGATCGGTTGTCATCTACGTCGGCGTGGCGCTTCTCTGGCTCATTCCCGATCGGAGGATTGAGTCGCGGCTGACCTCCGAATCGACAACGGCCTCCGAAGCTCATCCTAGCGGCGGGATCCCACCTGGCTGACCTCCAGTGGGTCGCTCAGCCGGCTTGACGCTCGAGAGCCGGTCGGTCCCAGCCGGCGAGGTCCGCGGCCACTTGGTAGGCGCTCTGGAAGAAGGTGAGCAGGTGGTCGTTCGGAGAGGCAGCCTGCCTCACGTCGCCGTAGGGCAGGATGAACTCACCCAGCGCGGCGTTGAAATGGGCGCCTGCGGGGTGGACCGTGGCTCTGGAATACCCGCCCGGAGCCGGATAGATGTAAGAGTAGAACGCCGGCTCTCCCAGCCGTGTCCCGGCCATGTTTGCGTTCCCTGGCCAGAACCCGAAGGCGATGTTCTCCTGGTCCTCGGCCAGCTGGAAGAAGTGCGGCGCGCCTTCGGGCTTCGGTGCCGGACGTCCAGAGAATCTCGTGTAGGCGAGGTCAAACGAGCCCCAGAAGAAGTGGATGGGGCTGCTCTTGCCCACGAACGAGGAGCGGAAGCGCTGGAGGGCCAGGTCCGTCTGCAGGAGGATGCGCCAGAAGCGATTCACGGAATCGGCGTCATATGAAGCATGGGTGTGGTCGACGTCAAATGGAACCGGGGCCGGTACCTCCGTCGGTACCGGATCAATGGCCACATCGATCCCGGCGGCTTTCAAGCGCGCCATGAAGTCGCGGTAAAACTCGGCTACGCTGCGTGGGCCCAGCGCCGTGACCTCGCTCACTCCGGCATCCGTCAGTATCGCGAGCGAGTGGTTCATGAAGTCGAAGTCGACCTGGAAGGCTCCCCGCCCGTAGGGAATGAGCCCCGTCGTCATTCCCCGCGCGGTCACAAAGAAGGCGACGTTCCACCACTCGTTCAGGAACGGCGTCAGCTTCAGCTTGACCTTGCCGACGACCTGGCACCACATGTGGAGCGTGGCCTGTGTATCCTCCCAGCGGGCGAACGGCAACTCCGGCCAACGATCTAAAGCTTCGTCCATTCTTATCCTCCGTCCACGGATCCCCGCCAGCCGAACCCTACTGCCGGCTCACCGTGTCGCGTGGCAGTACGCCCTCGCCGAGTCCCGGCTCAACCACTCATCTAGGTCCCACTTTTCAAAGTATCTCTTTGCGGGCTCAGGCCCTCCCGAAACGCCGCGGGGAGATGCGGATAAAGCAGCGAGACGACGAATGGTGTGGCGGCCACCGCGATGAGGATAGCGACCAGCACGAACAGCGAGCTTCCGACCACATCGACGACATGGTGAAGACCGCTGCCGACTCGGGCCCAATCGACCAGCACCGCCATAACTGCTAAGGGCACGGCCCACCACCAATCGCCGGTAAAGAGGAGGAGTGCCACCAGAGCGGCCGCAAGCAACGCGTGGTCGGAGGGGAAGCCGTTGTCGCGGGCGTGCGAGATGAGCGGCTTGACATGATCCTGGGTAAAGGGTCTTGGGTCTCGGTATACCGCACCTCCAATCTTGGCGAAGATGTAGCTGAGCGCCAAGATCAAGATTGCGGCAACGGCCCAGCGGACAAGCCAGCCCCGCGGCTTGTTGTATGCAAGCCAGCCCAGAATTAAGACGGCGACCCCTGCCTCGATGAACACGAGATATGTCGCCACAAAGATGGTCAGACCTGCCGGCATCGGTTATCCCCGCACTATTGGCAATGGACTTGTACGCGGTTCATGGCCGCTTCAGTCAGTCGGTTGCCGATTAGCTCATTGTCAGATTATCGGATGATCCAGCTCGTCGGCGCGGGCATTGAGCAGCCGGCGTTACCAGTCTCTAGACCTGGTACTTGACCTTCAAGCGCACTTGAAGGTATACGGTCGAAGTATGAGAACAGACGAGCTGACCATCAAGGATGTCAGCGCGGAAACCGGAGTGAGCCGGTCGGCCCTGCGCTACTACGAGGATGAGGGCCTTCTGGCTCCCTCGGGGCGCACGGCCGCGGGCTACAGGCTGTACGACTGTTCGGCCGTGGGACGGGTTGGATTCATCCAGCGCGCGAAGTCGCTGGGTCTAGGGATTCGCGAGATCAAGCAGCTGCTGCAGGAGCCATCGGACCCGGCCACCGACGGGCAGCGCCTGCGTCATACCATCGCACACAAACTCCACGACACAGAACGCCGCATCGACGAGCTCGAGACACTGCGGGTTGAGCTGGAAGCGCTTCAAGCTCGACTCGGAAGCGCCGGTGGTCCGGGCTGCGGCCGAATCGGAGACTGTGAATGCTGGCTACCGACACATAAGGAGGTTGAGCTCATGGCACAGAATGCCTGCACGTGCTGCGACTGCACTTGCCCGAATGACGGCACGTGCACCTGCTGCGGCTGCGCCACCAAGAGCAGCTGACGCGAGTGACGAAGCGGCGTCGGAGAGCCGGCTCTCCGACGCCGAATCTTCCCTAGGTTGAGCCGGCCGTCAATGTCTGGGCTCGGCCCTCTTCCCTCGAATCGGAGTCCGGCCTCACCCGCACAACTCGCGCACTGGACAACGCAGGTTCTACCGCTGCGATGAGTTCCCCGTACCCGGATACGGAAAGGGACGCGCTATCATCCGTCGAACGCAACCTTCCAGGGAGAAAAGAGATGACAAGCGGCACGTCCCTCTCCGAGCGGTTCCACTTCGTCAGAGAGATTCACCCCCATATCCTCCGCCACCGCCACGAGAAGCCGGTGAAGGTCAAAGACGAGCACGTGGGTCTCAACGGGAAGATCGCGATTCTGGTGACCGGCGTGGTCGGGACCATGTGGTGCGCGTACATCTTTCTCCTGATCTCTCTGGTCAGTGCGCCGTCCTCATTCACCACAAAGAATCCGATCATCATCGTTTCATGGATCAGCCAGTCCTTCATCCAGCTGGTCCTGTTGCCGGTGATCATCGTCGGACAGAACATCCAGGGTGAGGCGTCCGATAAGCGCTCCGAGCAGACCTACGCCGACGCCGAGGCGATCTTTCACGAGGCCAACCAGATCCAAGACCACCTGCTGGTCCAGGACAGTCATTTGGCGGCTCAGGACGCCCGGCTGGAGCAGATCATCAACGCCTTGAAGGCGCAGTTCCCCGAGCTGGCTAAGACGCTAGATGTTCCTCCAACCCCGGAAGCGACGGCCGGCGCCTCATAACGGCGCAGTCCTTTCGAAGCTGCACTCCGCTAGCGAACGTATGCCACAGAAACGGCGTCGCCGCAGTCACGGGTAGGTATCAGCGTAGACAGCAGTCGCCGATCCTCCGCCAGCTTGCGATTGAACTCCGCCATGGCGCGGCCCGACTCATCGGCCTCACTCGCGGCAACGTCACCATGCCGCCAGGTGTTGTCGGCGACGATGAGCGTGCCCTTGTGGGCGAGTTTCAGCGACCAATCGAGGTAGTTGGAGTAGTTGACCTTATCGGCATCGATGAAGATGAGATCGAAGGTTTGACCCTCCAGTTGAGGCAGCACGTCGAGTGCGGCTCCCGTGCGCACCTCGATCTTCCCCTCTAGGCCGGCGCGGGCATGGTTCCGACGCGAAACTTCGACGTGTCGCGTCTCGGCCTCGAGTGACACGATGTGACCGTCCTCCGGCAGAACCCGTCCCATCCAGATGGAGCTGTAGCCGAAAAGCGTTCCCAGCTCGAGGATCCGCTTGACTCCCGACGTGAGAATGAGAATCTGCAGCAGCCTGCCGACCTCGTCGGGAATATGAATGGCCGGCAAGCCCTCTCGTTGCGCCTCCTCTGGAAGCGATCGCAGCAGTTCGTCCGCGGTGGTGCCGTAGAGATCCTGGGCGTATTCGCTGATGGTGGTCATCTTCTGTCTCCTCTCTCCTTTTTCAATTCTCCCCTACCACCGACACGGGCACCATCGGCGCCTCTATCCGGTCCGGCTCTCCTCCCCGAATAATGGGTATGACACGGACCGTCTTCATGCTCGACGTCGACAACACTCTGCTCGATAACGACCGGCTCAAGGCCGATCTCGATCGCCAGATCCACGTCTTGATGGGCGCGGAGGCGGCAGAGGAATTCTGGCGCACCTACGAAACGGTGCGAGAAGACGAAGATGTCGTGGACTATCCGGCCACGCTCGCGCGATTCGAGACAAACCACCCTGATCTGTCGAACGCACGCTTGAGGGACCTCGTCATGGACGTGCCGTTCGCGGGCTACCTCTATCCCGGGGCTCTGGCCGCGATCGACCATCTGACCTCAATCGGGACTCCGATCGTGGTGTCGGATGGAGATCCGGTATACCAGAAGATGAAGATCGAGCGGAGCGGTATCTGGGAGCGGGTCCACGGGCGCGTGGTGCTGACGGTTCACAAGGAGACCGAGCTCCCCCGGGTATTCCACCGATTCCCAGCCGGGCACTACGTGGCCATCGACGACAAAGCCGTCATCCTGGCCCATATCCAGACCAGCTATCCACGGGTAATCGCCGTCCTTGTGTGTCAGGGTAAGTACGCTCGGTTGCGAGCCAACCCGAAACCGGACATGGTGGTGCCGAAGATCGGCGATATCGCCGGCATCCCTCTGGAGGAGTTCCTCGATGCCGACGATGACGAGCATACGCCGGCGAGTCCGACGACTCCAGCCACCGGCGCGTGAGGTCTCTCGGTACGCCTTTCAACCGCGGCTCGAACACGGCAGCCGCCACGCTGGGCCGGGTCAGCCATCTGCTCGTCGATATGGACGGAGTCCTGTTCCGGGGCGGCACGGCTCTACCCGGAGCAAGTGGATTTCTACCCTGGCTCCAGAATCATGGAATCGCCTTTCAGCTGATCACCAACAACTCGACGGCCAGCCCCGAGAAGAACGCGGCCCTGCTGGCCGCCATGGGAATCCATGTCGACTTGGATGCCGTCTTCACGAGCGCAATGGCCACGGGACGGTATCTGGAACGCCATGCAGAGCGCGGCGAGCGGACGTTCGTCATTGGTGAGGAGGGCCTAGTAGAGGCGGTTGCCAACGCCGGGATGGAGGTCGTGCGCGATCCCGAGGGCGTGAGTTGGGTGGTTGCCGGACTCGACCGCCACGTCACCTATGAAGAGCTCTGCATGGCCTCCTTCGCTCTGGAACGTGGCGCTAGATTCATCGCCACCAACGCCGACGCCAGCCTTCCCGTGGAGCAGGGCGAGGCTCCAGGAGCTGGTGCGCTTCAGGCGGCCCTCGTTGCCACTACCGGGGTGAAGCCCCTCGTGATCGGAAAGCCTGAGCCGCTACTGCTCGAGCTGGGCATGGAACGGATCGGCGGTAGTCGCGACAACACGGCCATGCTGGGTGACCGGCTCGACACCGATATCGCTGCCGCGGCACGACTGGAAATGACGTCGATCCTCGTCCTCACCGGAGTGACGGCCAGAGAGGATCTCGCGAGCAGCCGTATTCGCCCCAACGTAACAGTAAACGGCTTGCCGGAGCTGATGAAGATCTGGAGCACCGCGAAACGCAGTCAATAGCGGTGGTCGCAACTCGCCTTGAGGGCGAAAGTGATAACCCTCGGCCTCAGCCGGTGCTCGGTGGACCAGGTTCGGACGGGCCTTCAGCGGCGTCGAATTCCTCGACGATCACCTCGGTGTCCCCACCCTCCAGCTGGCCTTCGGCCAGCTCATCGAGGTAGGGGTTGGTCTCGGGAGCCGGAACGGGCAGGATATCATCCCCCGGCACCTGAGGCGCCGACCCGATATCGATGTCCTCGTGCGGCATGAGCACGTAGCCGTAGATCAGGCTGGCGATGATCGCTCCCAGAATCGGACCGATCCAGTAGACGAGGTCATTTGAGCTCCAGTATCCTCCGGCGACCCAAGGCCCGAAAGCCCTTGCAGGGTTCATGGCTGCGCCCGTGAGCGGTCCGGCGACGAGAACGTCGACAAAGACAACGAGGCCGATGCCGAAGCCGCCTACCTGCGGGTGCCGTGGATCGACGGCCGTTCCGAAGACGGCGAATACCAGAAAGAAGGTCATGATGGCTTCGATCAGTACACCGGTCCCGAATGAAACCTGAGGCGCCAGTGACGGCGCACCAAGGTGCACGGGAGTCCAGATGGCGCTGGAGAAGATGAGCCGAAGAGCCAATCCAGCCAAAATTGCGCCCACCAGCTGAGCTACGATGTAGGCAACCGCGAGCACCGAGGCGATACGCTGACTCACCCAGAGCGCGATAGTGACGGCTGGGTTGAGGTGGCCGCCGGACACGTGACCCACCGCGGTGATGGCGAGCGCCAGCGCCAAGCCATTGGCGAAGGCGGCGATCAGGAGTCCAGGCCCATTTCCCGCCGCGTGGATGAAGCTGCTGGTCACCACTGCGCCGGCGCCGATGAAGACGAACAAGAAGGTACCCACCAGCTCGGCGATAACGGCTTTGATGTCGGCTTCCGCCAACCAGGTGTTCTCGTCGCGGGTAATCGTCGTCACAGTCATCCCCCACGAATCAACAAAGGATGAGTCGCCGAACCCGCTTAGGCGGGAAATCGTTTGGCGTCCGGCAAAGGCGTCTGCCGTTGCCTAGCCCACTTCACCCTACACCAGGATGCGGATGAGACGATGAGTCGAGAGTCCTCGATGAATACGCTGGAAGCGAAGTATGCAATCGTCGTCCCGCGGTTCCGGCCGCTTTGTCGGCCAGGCGCTGAGATTCCCAGACTTCCGCCTTCTCGCCGGCGGTCAGCTGGTCTCGAACATTGGTACTCAAATGCAGGTCGTCGCGGTGGCCTGGCAGATATACCTGCTGACGAATTCCAAGCTGGCTCTAGGCCTCATCGGCGTCGCGCGAGGCTTACCTCTGATCGTCTCCAGCCTCGGATCGGGAGTTCTCGCCGATGCTTTTGACCGTCGCAAAACCCTCATCGCAACTCAGCTCATCCTGGCTTCGACCTCGGCTTTTCTCGCGGCGCTTACGCTTGCCGGACTGATCTCAGCCCCGGCAATATACCTCACCATCGGTTTCGCCGCGATTGCACAGGGGCTGGATCAGCCGTCACGGTCGGCGTTGATTCCGAGCCTGGTTTCTCGCCCGGCGCTCCCCAGCGCCTTGGCGCTAAATGTTGCCATCCGCGAGTTCGCGACTGTAACGGGCCCGGCCATCGGAGGGCTGGTCATTGCTCTGGCCGGTGTGACGCCGGTGTATGTCCTCGACGCCGTCTCCTATGGGTTTGTGCTGGCTGCCGTCCTACTGATGCGGACGCGGGTGGGGCATGTCGCTACCCGGCAGGTAAACCTTGCGGCCCTAACGGAAGGCTGGAGGTTCATTCTTCGTAACCGCATCATTCTTTCGGTTCAGGGACTCGATTTCCTGGCCAACTTCTTCGCCGCCTCAGCGGTGCTGTTTCCGGTGTTCGCCCGCACCATATACCATGTCGGGCCTCAAGGCCTTGGACTTCTCTACGCCGCCGGCTCCGCAGGGGCGGTCGCCGGCGCACTGATTTTCGGGGCCTTCAGTCGCGCACGCCGCCAGGGCGCAGTGGTCCTGGCATCAGTTGCCGTGTACGGTCTTGCCATCGCCGCCTTCGGCTTCGCACCCTGGTTCTATGTTGGACTCGGCTTTCTCGCCTTGTCGGGTGCGGCCGACGCCGTGAGCGCCTCGCTGCGCGGCACCATTTCTCAGCTGGCAACGCCTGACCGGCTCCGGGGCCGGGTCACGGCGGTGAACACGATGTTTGTGGCCGGTGGACCGCAGCTCGGGAACGTGGAGGCGGGGTTGCTGGCGGCTGCAATCGGCACCCGAGAAGCGGTGGCGGCCGGCGGTATCGCCACGGTCCTGATCACCGGCCTCGTGGCGCTGGTCTCTCCCACAGTGAGGAAGTATGGTTACGCGCCAGGAGGCAACTCACCTGCCGGCACCGTCGCCGTTGAGGCGGAGCCGGAGGCGCCTGACATGGTCTAGCGTTTGGGTCTCGACGAAGATGGCGAGCGGCTTGCTCTGATGCCGGCTCCTTTGCCCCCCATGTCCGTGTTGTCGCTGTAGGGACGGACCCTCAAGGAAAGAGCGAAGCCCCGGCCCGAGATACATAGATTGCCTGAGTTGGACAGGCGTAGGCAGCCTCCAACAGGACATCCAGCTCCTCACCGCCGGGGTCGACGATCTCGGCTTTCATGGCGTCGTCCAGCCGAAATGCCCGCGGTGCGATGATGACACACTGTCCGGAGCCGATACACTCTGCCCGATCCACCGCCACCTGAACACGCTCCTCGAGGCCCTCAGGCATACCCAAATCTACCCGTACACGGAATGATGACGATGGCGGATTTACAATAAGTGATTGCGGCTCTGGCGACGAGTCCCCAGAGCTCCAGAGATTCCTCATGACCGACGACACCGGAATGCGTGACCGTGTTGAGGCAGACTACAAGGCTGCGCTCAAGGCGCGTGACTCCGATACGGTCTCCACGCTGCGAATGCTCAAGGCAGCGATCCAAAATGCCGAGATCGTAAAGCGTGCGCCGCTAACCGAGGATGAGGCACTGGCGGTTCTCAGGAGAGAAGCCAAAGTGCGGCGGGAATCGAGAGATGAGTTCGAGCGCGGAGGACGTCAGGACCTGGCCGCCAGAGAGCGGACCGCACTCGACGTGCTCAACGGGTATTTGCCTGCTGAGCTCGACGAGGACCAGCTCCGCACAATGATCAACTTGGCCCTCGCCGAGCTGACACCGGAGCAGCGCGACAATCCGCGGGCTGCCCTTGGTCCATTGATCAAGAAGGTCATGGCGCAGACGGGAGGCCGGGCGGAGGGTGGCACGGTGAGTGCAATGGCGCGTTCCGCTCTATCCGAAGGGAGGTAGCTCCTGTCCGCATTCGGCTTTGTTATGCCGTTGATCGACGTAGAGGATCGCTCTCGCTTGAGGCCATTCCCGAGCCGAGAGCGCGCACGGAGCAGCTCCACAATGTGCCGGTCAGGTGAGCCCGGGCACGAGGACCAGCCGGGTGAATAGCCGCTGGGGACAACGCGGTCAGCTGATGTGGCTGGTGTTTCACGGCCTGGTCATCGTCGGCGGAGTGGCACTGCTTGTCAGCGCACCCTTTCAGGCCAACGCTCTGCCCGCCCTCGACCGGCCGTCGCCGGTCACGGTCAGGGCACAAAGCCGCGTGACGTATATCGACGTGGCGGCGACGAACCGGCTGAAGGCTCAGGTCGAAGCGGCGGTCCCCACGGTCTACCAAAGCAACAGGACCGCAGCTGAGAACAGCATCCAACAGGCCGACCTGCTCTTTCAGAATATTGATGGGGAGTTGGTGAATACCCACCACAGCCGCGCTGAGAGGCAGGTGGCTATCGCCGCGCTGTTGCGCTCGGCATCCATCTCGGCGACTCGTTTCCCCACTTTGCCGGCCTCTGACTGGCGACGCGTCCAGCATTGGACCGTCCGGCTCCTCGATGAGAGTCTGAGCTTACCGCCGTTCGACTCCTCCCAGCTTTTCAACGTCGAGCGCTTCCTCTTCAACGGCTTGCCGCGTCTGATGGGGCCGTCGACGCGTCAGGCAGTATCGACTCTCGTGCGGTCATTCCTGGTGCCCACGCGTACTCCGAATCTCGTCGCCACGGGACGTCGACAGCAGCAGGCAGCGGCCGGGGTCAAAGCGATAACGGTAACCGTTCCCGCCGGTACGATCGTGGTGAGGCGCGGCCAGCAGGTCACGCCTGCGGTCATGCAGGAGCTGCAGGCTGTGGGACTGCCGAGCGTCGGCGCGAGCTGGAATCAGCGCCTCGGTACGGTGCTCTTCACCGGGGTGGTGGTCGTCCTGCTACTCTGGTATCTCCGCGTCTTCAACCCGGATGCCACAGCGAACGTCCGGCTCATGTTCCTCATGGACGCCATGATCTTGCTGGTGGCCGTTGCGGGCAAGTTCGCGCTCCCGGGGCATGTTCTGCTGCCGTATTTCTTTCCGGTGGCGGGCGCAACGGCGCTTTGTGGGCTGCTTCTACCGACCGAGGCCGGCGTCAGTCTTGCCGTGGTGCTCGGCTTAATTCTCGGGTGGGTGATCGGCGGGTCATTCGAGCTGACCTGCTACTACCTCTTGTCGGGTGTCGCCGGAGCACTGGCCGTCCGCCACCTTCGCAAGCTGAATGATTTCATCCTGGCCGGAGCCTTCATTGGGGGCACGGCCGCACTCGTCCTCGGTGCATTCGTGCTCCTGGCAGGCGGTTACGATGGTCAAGCTCTCAGGAACTACGCTGCGGCTGCCGCACTGAACGGCCTTCTCTCCGGCGCCCTGGCATTCGCCGGTTTCGTCATGCTGGGCAATGCCTTTGGCGTCACCACCACCCTTCATCTCTTGGAGCTCGGACATCCCGACCAACCGCTGCTGCGCCGGCTGATGTCCGAGGCGCCCGGTACCTACAACCATAGTCTGATCCTGGGATCGATGGTCGAGTCGGCGGCCAGAGAGATTGACGCCAACGCGCTTCTCGCCAGGGTGATGGCGCTCTACCACGATATCGGGAAGATGGCCAATCCGCTGTGCTTCATCGAGAACCAGATGGGTTCCGCAAATATTCACGACGATCTCCTGCCACGGGAGAGCGCGGAGATCATACGCGGGCACGTAACCCATGGTGTACATCTGGCCCGTCAACACCGGCTCCCGGCATCAATTCGCGACGCCATTCTGCAGCATCACGGGACCACTACCATGGCCTACTTTCTCAATCGAGCATTGCAAGAAGATCCGAACGTCGACGCGGCCCTCTTCACCTATCCCGGCCCGAAGCCTCAGACCAAGGAGTGCGGCCTGGTCATGCTGGCCGACGGCTGCGAGACGGCGGTGCGGGCCAGCGTGATACATACTCCCGAGACAATTCGAGACATCGTCAACCGCATCATCGACGAACGCGTCGCCGGAGGGCAGCTGGCCGAGTGTCAGCTGACCCTGCGGGATCTGGACGCCGTGCGTCGATCCTTTGTGGACGCCTTGATCGGCATGTATCACCCGCGCATCGAGTACCCGGCCCCGGCGCCGCTCTCGATTCCGCGAGACACCGTCGGCGCCTAATTTGGCCGCTGAGGTGGTCGTTCGACGGGACGTCGTGCTTCAGATAGACCGCGCAGGGCTGATGCGCGCGGCCTCGGCTGCCGTGGAGGCAGCTGGGAGAGGCGGGAGGGACGAGTTGACCATAGTCCTCACTGACGATGCCGAGGTGCAGGACCTGAATGCTCGCTACCGCGGCCTGGATCAGACGACCGACGTGCTGTCCTTCGGCCTCTTCGAACCCGCCGAGTCTCCAACAGGAGACCCATTGGAGGCTCTGGCTCCGCTTGGCGACGTGGTGATCAGCTACCCCCGGGCAGTGGCGCAGGCTCAAGAACTGGGACACCCGGTCGATGAAGAGGTTGCTTGGCTGGTCGTGCACGGAACCCTCCAGCTCCTGGGATACCGACACGATACTCCCGAAGAGGCTAAGGAAATGTCGCGGGTGGAATCTCGCATCTTACGGGATCTGGGCATGCAATCCGTGCAGCTCACCGATTCAAGGCTCGGGTGACCTTCCTCGGAAGTCTGCCTCGATCCGCTTGACCTGCAGGATCGAAGTCCGATTCCGATACACCTGGGGGAGCTCCGATTCCCCTTTCCGAACGTCTGGGTCTCCGTTCCGAACATCCGGGTTTCCGTTCCGAACATCCGGCTTTAGGTTCCGAACGTAGCCCGGCCCCTCTGTGGCCGGGCGTGGCGAGACCGTTCGCAGGTGTATGGGAGTTAGGAAAGCATGCTCAACCCGGAAGAGAGATCGTTGCACGAGTTGGGCATAATCCGGCATTCGGCGGTTCTCGCCGGTTTTGCGGATGCCCGGTCGAGGCCGAGTCGTGACGACGCCCGGCCACAGAGGGGCCGGGCTACGTGCGCCGTTCGGGAGGGCTTAGCCGAGGAATTCTGATGCTCTGTATGGGGTGTGTTTCCTCGAAGCCGAAACTGGTCCGCAATGCCCCGGCAACAACTCGATAACATCTCTGGCAATAGAGTCAATTGGAATCAGCCGCAACGGTCGCCCAGACATCAGCTTCATCTCCTTACTGGACCATGGCCCCCCGCACCGTGGTCCAGTTTTCGTGTTCGCGAGTTGCAGGTCCCAGCCGGTTGGTCACGCACTCCGGCTTAGCTCATCGAGGATGGCTCCCTCCCGCAGACCGCGGCGAGTCACTACAGACGATGACGGTTGGAAATGATTCTGCATGGTGCATAACGCGGTGACTCCGGCGGGCAGCACCTGCGCGCGCTCGTGTCCGAATCCCGCCTCGGTGGCGACGGTCGACGAGGGGGTGGTGTAGAGCCGCTCCTCTACTTGCTGGAGAGCATCTGCCCGCAGCTCGCCCGCACCCGACTCCAGGCCTGAGAGTAGGGCGGCATGGGTGGCAGTTCCTCCAGTGAGGATGAGGATCTCGGGGCGCACCCGTGGGAGCTGACGCAATGCCTCCAGAACGTGCCTTCTGATGGCGCGTCGCTCCTTCTCGGCCGGCGGATCAGAATGGACAAACAGCTCCGTCAGCCTGCCGGAGCCGAGTTGAAGTGAACGACCCCAAAGGACCTCTTGCTCGCGGGCTGCCACCAGCTCCGTGCTGCCACCACCCAGGTCGCAGACGAGCGCGACCTGGCGAATCTCAATCCCGGCGCTTGCTCCGAGAAAAGTGAGCCTCGCTTCCTCCTCACCTGTGAGGATGCGAGCGGCGATGCCTGCTTCTCGTCGGAGGTTACTCACGAACTCGGGACCGTTGGCAGCGTCACGCACGGCGCTGGTAGCGATCGCAACCATGCTACGGGCTCCGTACCCTTGAGCCACGGCCGCCAGCTCCCGGACTGCGACGAGCGCTGCCTGCTGCCGATCCGGACTGAGATTCCCGGACGCGTCAACACCTCTGCCAAGCCGGACAAAGCGGCTCTGATCCGTCAGCGTCAAAAGTTTGCCATCAACCGCAAGAGCCACCAACAGTCGTACGGTGTTCGATCCGATGTCGATGACAGCCAGAGGCCGGTTGTCGCTGCCGGAGCGTGAGTGACCCGGTCGCACCTCTGGCTCCTGGTTGGTGGTCAACCAGGTTTGCTCGTCGAGACGGCCGCCGCCGCAGACCACTGGTAGGCCGCCGCGGGAGGTATCACCGGTCCGTAACCACGAAACCCATGAATGCGTCGAGGTCTAGAGTGGGAGCGGCCGATGTCAGGCTGTTAGGACGCGCGGCTAGTAGGCCGCGTAGCGGCCGCGAACACGAAACAGACGATGGCCAGAACCACGAAGAGAATGCCGTGCTTGAAGTTCTGTATCCCCATTGGCCCGTCCTTGTGATGACCGAAAGGAGCTGCTCCCGTCCATGCCAGGACCACCAGCACGATGAAGACAATGCCGGCGATGACGGCCAGGCCAAAAAGCGTAGTTCGGTTCATTTCTTCCTCGTAAGCAAATTGGGTTAGACGCGCTGTCAGCGGGCGGAGTCAGTTAGAGGTGGGCGCTGAGGAGGATTAGACTCAATGCTCCTGCCCCAACGCAATAATACGCGAAGGGGTAGAGACGCCCGAACTCGAAGTAGCGCATGAGGTAGCGAACGGACAGATACGCGGCGATGCCGGCCAGCACCATGCCGATGACGGCGTAGCCAAGGATCGAACGGGCGTGACTGGAGAAGAGATCGGGCAGCTCGAGAAGACCGGCCGCTGCGATGATGGGTGTTGCCAAGAGGAATGCGTAGCGGGCAGCTGCCTCGTGGGTCAACCCCGCCGCCAATCCCGCCACCATGGTAATGCCGGAGCGGGAAATGCCCGGAATCAAGGCGCCTATCTGAGCGAATCCTACTACCGCGGCATCACGCCAGCTCAGCTGGGTAATGTCTCTGTACCGCTCCCCACCGAAGGCTGAGTCGGCCACCTCGGCCTGAGGTGAAGTCCGACTCACCTGGCCGCTGCCTCCCGCCATTGCTATAGCGGGTTGTGTGGCGCCGGCGCCGGCCGAGGCTGCCAGCTGCCGTTGAAGCAGCCACTCTCCCAGGAACATGATGGCGCCGTTGACGATGAGAAACGCCGCCGCGATGTAGGGAGAGGCGAATAGAGACCGCAGCGGCTTCTGAAGAATCGAGCCGACGAGGCCTGCCGGTACAGTCCCAAGGACCACCATCCACGCCAGACGCTGATCCTGATCGGCCCCAATCTCAGCCTTCTGCACGCTACGGACAAAGGCTAGAAGAACAGCCCGCCAATCGCTCCAAAAGTAGATCAGGAGGGCGGTCGCCGTTCCTACATGCAGAGCAACCAGAAAGGCCAGCCAGGTCTTGCCCGACTCGTTGATATTCCAATGCAGCAGCTTGGGCAGAATGACGGCGTGGCCCAGGCTGGAGACCGGAAACAGTTCGGACACGCCCTGGAGTATGCTGATGACGATCGCCTGGAGAAGCGTCAACGGGCTTTCACCAGAGCCGCCGGCCGTGCATCAGCCTTGACCGCGAAGTCTCTGTACTGTGTTGCGTGGCGGTCAGCCGGGGAGGGAAGCCGATCTGATCCCCTCACGAAATGTCGGAACATCCCCGGTGACGACAAAGGCGACGTTCTCGGCGATATTGGTGACCCGGTCGGCCATGCGTTCGATGTTGTGCGCCACCCAGAGGAGGTAAGTTCCTCGACGAATCGAGGCTGTGTCGCGGGCCATTTCATTTACCTCGTGCTTGAAGACAGACTCGTAAAGCTCGTCGACCTCGTCGTCTCGGCCCCAAACGGCAGCCGCGGCGGCAACATCTCGATCCTTGAACGCGCGCATTGCTCGGTGCAGGAGGTCGCCTGTAATTATTGCCATACTCTCGATGTCCTCAAGCCTTCGCGGTAGCGACTCTGCCGCCATCTGAAGCGTGAGCTTCGCGATCCCGGCGGCGTAATCTCCAATGCGCTCGAGCTCGGCGGAGATGGTGAAGGCACTGGTGAGGAGCCGCAGATCACTGGCCACTGGCTGTTGGGTGGCGATGATGGCGAACGCCTGCTCGTCGATCTCGTGGCGCCGCCGGTCGATCTCGTTGTCTCCCTCGATCAACTTCTGTGCCGATGCCACGTCGCCAGAGTTCAGAGCCAGCATGGCAGCGTCAATCGTGTGCTCGACCAGATCTCCCAACTCCTGCATGGCATGATCCAGCTGACCGAGCAGCTCCAGGTAGTGTTCCCGGGTCATCGAGACTCGGCGCCCCGACGACCGGCTACTTCCGGATGCGCCTCAGCCGAAGGCCGGGTGGTCCACATTTCTATCCGAACCGACCGGTGATGTAGTCTTGCGTTCGAGGATCGCTGGGATTGGAGAAGATTCGTGTTGTGGGACCATATTCCACCAGCTCACCCACGTAGTCGGAGCCTGAGAGCATGAAGGCGGTGTTATCCGCGATCCGCGCTGCCTGCTGCATGTTGTGGGTAACGATCACGACGGTGTAGCTCTGCTTGAGCTGGAGTAGGAGCTCCTCGATCTTGAAGGACGCGATAGGATCCAGCGCCGAAGACGGCTCGTCCAGCAGGATCACCCCCGGCCGCATCGCCAGCGCGCGGGCAATGCAGAGGCGCTGCTGCTGGCCTCCGGATAGCCCCGTCGCCGGGTCCTTGAGGCGGTCCTTTACCTCATCCCACAGCGCTGCCTGTCGGAGACTCTGCTCGACCAGCTGATCAAGCTGCCGCCCCCGGCGGCCCTTCCCGCTCAATCGAGGACCGGAGGCCACGTTGTCATAGATGGACATTGTGGGGAACGGGTGCGGACGCTGAAACACCATGCCGATGTGTGCCCGCACCTGTACCGGGTCCATGCCCTTGGCATAAACGTTTTCGTCTCCCACCCAGATGTCTCCTGCGACGCGCGCGCCGGGGATCACCTCATGCAGCCGGTTGATGGATCGAAGAAATGTGGATTTCCCACAGCCGGAGGGTCCGATCAGTGCGGTCACCTTCAACGGCTCCATGGTGATGGTGATGTCACGGATAGCAAGCTTCTTGCCGTACCAAGCCGACACCTGCTCGGCCCGCACCGCTTCGCCACGCGGCTGGGGCAGGTCAGCGGCCCTGGTAGCCGTCCCGCCGTCATCCGCCGCCATCGATTGCGGAGCGAGGGTGTCGAAACCGAAATCCACCGCCTGCGGGGAATCTGCGAACTCGGTCGTGAGGTGGGGAGCCTTCGCGCTTCCTGCCTCTTGCTCTTGATCCATCGTGGTGGTCATCTCCAAAGCGTGGGCTCCGTTCTTATGCATTCTGTACTCGCCGCGTCAGACGGTAGGTGAGCAGACGCGCCAGCAGATTGAGAACGAGGATGAGCATGAAGAGCACAAATGCGCCCGCCCAGGCCTGATGAATGTCGTTCGGGTACGCCGACTGCGCCTGATCCCAGATCTGAACGGGCATGGTGCCGATCTGACCGAAGATGTTGGTCGATGTGAACTGACTGTAGCCGACAGTGAATACCAGCGGTGCGGTCTCGCCTGCCACTCGCGCCACACCGAGTATGATTGCGGTAACAACCCCGCTGGCAGCGGCTGGGAGAATGACCCGCAGCATGGTCTTCCACTCGGAGGCGCCGAGTGCAAGTGAGGCCTCTCGAATCTCCGACGGCACTGCCGCGATCGCCGCTTCTGTTGCTCGAGTGACGGTTGGAAACATAAGTAGAGCCAGAGCCACGCCGCCGGCGAGAGCCGAGAAGCTTCCCGTTGCCTCCACGATGAGCGCGAACGCGAGGATGCCTGCGATGATCGAGGGCGTGCCGGCCACCACATCGGTCACGAATCGTACCGTCTGAGCGAACCGGGTTTGGCCCCTCCCGGCCAGGTGGATACCGCTGAGCAGACCGATGGGAATGCCGATGACCGAGCTGACGCCGATGAGCAGGAGCGTACCGATGATCATGGCGTGGTATCCGCCTCCCGGCTGCCCCAGTCCCAAGGCGTCGGCGGTGAAGAAGTTAAGGTTGAGGCTTCCCGCACCCTGCTGGAGCACGTAGAAGATCATCGCCCCGAGGGGGATGAGGGCGAGCATTACGGCGAGGACCGCCACTGTCCGGCCGAGGGCATCAAACGCCTTTCGCCGGCGGAACCTGGGCGGGAGGGTTGAGATCATGCCGAGAACTTCCGGTTGACCCGCCAAACCAGAAGTCTGGCGGAGGCGTTGATGATGACGCTGAGGATGAACAGAACAAGTGCCGCCTCGATCAGAACGTTGGCGAAGAGGCTCCCGGGAGTAGCCTCTGCGAACTGATTGACAAGAGTTGCCGGTATGGTGGTGCCGAGGCCCAAGAGCGAGAAATTGAGGGATTGGGACGAGCCGATCACCATTTGCACCGCCATGGTTTCGCCCACGGCACGACCGAGAGCCAGTAAGATGCCGCCGATGATTCCGGCCCGGGCGTACGGAACTATAACCTTCCACGTCGTCTCCCATCGGGTTGCTCCGAGAGCCAGCATCGCCTCCCGTTGGGCGTTGGGAACGGCTATCATAACGTCACGGCTGATCGCGGCAATCGTGGGCAGGATCATGATGGACAGGATGAGAACCGCCGCCAGAATCCCCTGGCCCGTCGGCGATGCGCCGGAGAAGAGGAAGAAGCCGCCAAAGTGGCTCGAGATCGTGGGCTCGAATCGCGCCAGCAGCGGTACCAGAACGAGGAGCGCCCACAAACCGTAGACGATGCTGGGAACCGCGGCCAGCAGCTCTATGACAAACCCGAGCACCGTCCGAATTTGGCGCGGCGCCGTCTCCGAAAGAAACACTGCAATCAGCAAGCCAACCGGAGCTGCGATCAATAGGGCCAGGAAGGAGACATACAGCGTGCCGATCAGGGCCGGCGCCAGTCCAAACTGGAGGGTGACGACGTTCCAACTGGTCCCGCTGAGGAATCCGAGGCCAAAACGAGACAGTGGTTGAAGCGAATCCACCAGCAGAACGATGAAGATAAGAGCGGCAACGGCAATGATCGCTGCCGCGAAGACGCCGGTCACGGCACCGAAGATGCGGTCGCCCAAATTCCTGCTCGAAGCCTGCTCGTGAGGGCGGCGTGATGGTTGCTTCAGCGGCTCGGATGTTCCGTCATTCGGCCGGCTTGCCAGGGAGGTCACCCCCGAGCTCAGCGCCGTCATCGAAGCCGGCCGCCGCGAGGGACGCCTCCCACCTTCCTACGGTCCGCTGGGCGCAGACGTACGATACTTACAAACCCCAATCCGCCCGACTCCTGTAGCGTCTCCGCTTCAGCTGTCGCCTTTGCAGGCGGCCCCGCATGCCGCTCATCCGAGCGTACGCGGGCGATTGTTAACAAACTGTTACGGGGCTGTGACCTCCCTGTTACGAGTCCTGATCCTCCTCGGGCCGTCGATAGGGACTCGGATGGGTCCGCTTGTACTCGTACATCCGTTGATCCGCACTCTTGAGAAGCTGATCGGCGGTCATACCGTCGTCAGGATATCGAGCGGTTCCGATGCTCACCGAAAACTCCAGGCGTCCGTCGAGCGCGACAGGAGCCTGCTGGAGCCGCTCGACGATACTGATCTCGCCATCGTGCGTATCTGCCAGCAGGAGAGCGAATTCGTCGCCGCTGAGGTGAGCGGCGAAGTCGTAGGGCCGTATCGCTTGGGTTATGGTTTCGGCGACCGTCCGAATCAGCTCGTCGCCCCGATCATGGCCGTAATGATCGTTGACCCACTTCAGCCCATCCATGTCCAGAAAAACCAGCGTGAAGGCCGCGCCGCTGCGCTCGGCGCGGTTGAGCTCTCGCTCCAGGGCCTCCTCGAAGGCCGCACGGTCCGGCAATCCCGAGATCACGTTAATGTGGCTTTCCCGACGGTACTCCAGCACATCGCCAATGTGTTTGGCGAACACCTTGCTGGAGCCCATATCGTCGCGAGTGTACGGTCTGCCGCCGAGACGGTCGGTCATGTTCAGGACGCCTTCGACACCCCGAGTGGTAAACACGGGAATGCTGACGAAGGTGTCGTTTGCCAGAGCTCCGAGCAGCGGTTTGCCGTGCTCGGCCACAAAGCCCGCTATGCCGTACCCCATGGGGACTCTGATGCCGGGCACTTCCGCCGGGGGAATGCCGACCGCCGCCTCAATCGTGAGGATGGGCTCACCGTTCCGCTTGACCAGCAGGCTGGCCCTCCCCGCCTCCATCAGACGTACGGCCACCACGAACGCCGAGACAACCGGATCATGCTGCCGGTCCCGCGAAGGACGGGGGTTTCGACGGCGTTCGATGCGGTCTCCCCCCGGTTTCTCCATCAAATGTTCTCCCGGGTGCACTTGGAAAGGGTTCCCAGATTGAGAGGCTGCCCGCCACCGGCCCGCTTGGGCTAGCCCGTTCTGGCCACGTGATACGTCAAGCATATCGCTGGCGGCGGCAAAAACTGGTTGCATATGTGTTGCGATGGTTGCAGTTCGGTTTCAATCTTCTCGGTGCGGATATCGGGGGCGGCCGCAACCGACGATACTGAGCAGCATGAGCCTCGAAGAAGCAATCGACCTAATGCGCCTCCGTCTACGTGAGGACGAGTTAGGGCTTTCAGGTCCGGCAGTGTCCGGTGCCTCCGTGGTGCCGGTGTGGAGGGCAGACACCGCGGCGGTGCTCAAGTTCACGCCGTTACTCGGAAGCACCAGCCGTGACAGATCGATGCGCGAGGCACGGTTCTATTCGGAGCTTGGGCCCATCGTGCCCATTCGCGTGCCGGAGGTCCTGGACCTCAGGGTGGAACCGGATTGGGTCGGGCTTGTCTTGAAGGCATATCATCCGCTGCAGTCAGTCGACCGATGGCCGTACCGCCTCCTGGAGGACGCATTCCGAGGTCTGGGCCGGCTCCAGGCGATGTTCTGGGAAGATTCCCGAGAGCTTGAGTCATGGGACTGGCTCGGCAGATGGACATGGACTGCGGATGCGGAAGCCACGCAAGGTGCTGCGACAGCCTGGCGAGACGTTCTTGAGAGACCGGAGGTAACCAACTCAGTCGACAAAAGGCAAGCATCCCACTTTCTCGGGCGCCTTTTTGAGTCGGTTCCCCTTCTCCTCGACCGGATCGAAATACTGCCGGAGACGCTCGGACACGGGGACTTCCATGCTGGAAACCTACTTCGAGACGACGGCGGCGACGTTGTTTGGATCGACTGGCAGGAAGTACGGCGAGCTCGTGGTCCGGAGGATGTCGCCCAATTCTTCACTCGGTCGACAGCGGACGGTGCACAGTTCCACGATCAGACGCTTCTCGATTGGTATGTCGAGGAGGTCGTAGAGGTACACGGCCGATCGATAGATGACCAGGCACTGCGCATCGGAGCAGCTTCAGCAGAGCTGCTGACGGTGACTCTGTCCTGGCCTCACTATCTTGGGCGGGCCGGTCCGGAAAAGGTTCAGGTGCTTCTCTCACGAGCCCGGACCCTCTCGCGCAATCTCGACCTTTCCTAGACCTCCGGGAATGACAAGTCGCGGGTCTCGCTCTCCGACATGGTGCGGGACATCCTGAAGGCTGAAACTCTTCGGCAAAGCCTCGGTAACAATTCCGAAATGTCTTTCTCTTGACAATGAGGTGCAATCAGGCAAAAACAAAGGAGATATAGACACGTGACGAAACGCCTCATATCGATCCTGCTTACCCTCGGCGCTCTCGCTGCGGTTGCCGGCATATCCATCAGCTCGGCGTTGGCCTCGCGACCCTCGGAGTTGCATTCCCGGAGTTCCACCGTCCGGCTGAACGGCTCCGGCTCGACGTTCGACGCGCCGCTGTTCGCGGCCGCATTTCCTCACTATGGCCACGGCGTAACCGTGAGCTATGATCCTGTCGGCAGCGGGACCGGACAGAAGAATCTGGAAGCGAAGCTCGACGACTTCGGAGCCTTCGATGTTCCAATGATGAAGGCCGACCTTCACGCGGCGAAGGGCCCCATCGTCCAGTTCCCGGTCACCCTCGGCGGTGTGTCGATCATCTACCACGTCAAAGGCGTCAGCGGCCTGAAGCTGTCGGGACCGGTGCTCGCGAACATCTACATGGGCAAGATCACCAAATGGAACGACAAGGCCATCAAGAAGCTCAACAAGGGCAAGAAACTGCCCAATGAGGCCATTGCCGTGGTTCATCGCTCCGACAGCAGTGGCACCTCATACATCTTTACCGACTACCTCAGCAACGTGAGCAAAGCCTGGAAGAAGGCGGTCGGCACGTCGAAGACTCCGCCATGGCCCACCGGCTCCGCCGGCAAGGGCAGCTCTCAGGTGTCGGCTCTGGTTAAGAGCACCGAGGGTGGCATTGGCTACGTCGAGCTTGCCTATGCGCTGCAGAACAAGATTGCCACTGCGGCCATCGAGAATCGTGCCGGCAAGTTCGTGCACGCCACGCTGCAGAGTGTGCTCACCGATGCCCGCAAGCTTCCGAATATCTCCGCCACGCACTTCAGCATCGTGAATGCCAAGGGCAAAGCCAGCTACCCCATCTCCGGGTACAGCTGGGTGGGAGTCTACAAGGTCAACCCGGACAAGGCAAAGAGGACCGCGCTCGTTGGTCTGTTCCGCTGGCTCGTCAATACGGGGCAGAAGTACAGCAAGCCAAATGACTACGTGCCCCTTCCGAAGGCGATCAGGAAGTACGACACGAAGCAGCTTGCTCAGGTCAAGGGTTAGCTGTCGACGAAACAGCAGAGAGGCCGGCCTCAAATCGAGGCCGGCCTCTTTGCAATTCGGCCACGTGAGGAATCCAACCAGTAGGATGAGCCAGGTACTAGCAGCTTGACCAAGATCCTTGTCGTCGAAGACGACCGCAGTCTTCGCGACGCGCTGACATACAACCTCCGCCGGGAGGATTACACACCGATCACGGCCGAGGACGCCGAGAGTGCCCTGATCTTGGCGCGGCAGGAGAGCCCCGATCTCATCCTGCTCGATCTCATGCTTCCCAGAGGCAACGGGTTCGATGTCTGCCGCAGCATCCGCGCATTCAGCACTGCACCCATCATCATCATGACTGCGCGGGTAGAGGATGTCGACCGCGTCGTCGGCCTCGAGATCGGGGCGGACGATTACGTAACCAAGCCGTTCGCGCTCCGTGAGCTGCTGGCGCGTATCAAAGCCAACCTACGACGGGTCGCGATGGACAGGGGCCTGGAGGACGAGGCGCCGATTGAACATGACGGGCTGGTTGTGGACCCTCGGGGCCGCAAGGTGGTGATTGACGGCGTTCAGATCAGCTTCCAGCCGCGTGAGTTCGATCTCCTGGCCTACTTCGTGCGCCATCCGGACACCGTGCTGAGCCGAGGTCGCCTGCTTTCTGCAGTCTGGGGCCATGAATTCGTTGGCGAACGGACGGTCGACGTGCATGTGCGGAGGGTGCGGGCCAAGCTCGAGGGCACCGGGCACAGCCAGGCAATTCGGACAGTCCATGGCGTCGGCTATGTGTTCGAGATCGCGCCCAAGCCTTCACCTTCATCGTGAGCACGACCGCAGCCAGGCGCGGCGAGAAGACAGGACACAGTTCAGCTCAGGAGGTTCAGGGCAGCGTCGACCTGACCTCCGACCCGGAGCTGCCCGATTATGGGCAGGCATTCCGCCAGTTCATGGAGCAGGACGCTCGCGGCCTGCTGGTTGTCAACAGCCGCCGCAGCGTGTTGGAGCTGAACCCAGCCGCCCGGATGCTGCTGGGGTACGAGGGACAGGTTCCCTGCCGGGTGGGAGATGCCATCCGTGACGTGAACGCCGGCTTCGCCATCGGCGATGCCATTCATGACCGGCGCAAGGTTACTCATGAAGCCTTCCTGCCCGATCCGGACAGGATTCTCGTGTTCGAAATCGTGCCCATCCTCGACCCCGGTGGGCAGGCCCTTTATGCCATCGTTTCGGTCACGGACGTGACCAGACTGCGCCACCTCGAAACCGTTCGTCGCGACTTCGTCGCCAACGTGTCGCACGAGCTGAGGACGCCACTGGCATCGATCAATCTCCTGGTCGAGACCCTCGCCAGTGGCGCCGACGCGGAACCGGATGCCCGGGCGCACTTTCTCCATCGGATTCAGGTGGAGACACACTCCATGAACCGGCTGGTGGAGGAGTTGCTAGAGCTGTCGCGGCTCGAGTCGGGTAGGCTCAGCCTCCAGCTCGAAGCGGTCGAGCTTGGTCATGTTGTGGATGAGGTCATGAGCCGCCTGGCCATGGCCGCCGAGGAGAAGGGCGTGCATCTGGTTGCGGACGTGCAGTCGGGATTGGCTCCGATTTTGGCTGATCCTTCCGCACTCGAGCAGGTCCTGATGAATCTCGTTCATAACGCCATCAAGTTCACACCAGCGGGCGGTTCGGCAACCGTACGGGCCCGTCGAGACGGCCGCAGCGCACATGTCGAGGTGGTCGACACGGGCGTCGGTATGACGAGAGGACAGGCCGCCCGGATCTTCGAGCGCTTCTACAAGGTCGACGAGGGCCGGAGCCGCGATCAGGGTACCGGGTTGGGGCTCGCCATCGCGCGCCATCTGCTGAGCCTTCATGGGAGCAACCTAAGAGTGGTGAGCGAAGAGGGCCGCGGCTCGCGTTTCATATTCGTGCTGCCGTTCGCGTAGGCGAATGCGGCTCGAGAGTCGCCCGAGGCTGGTGAGAAACTGAAGCAGCCCTCCGCGTGATGCCCGTGTACGCGGCCGAGGTCGCTCATGACTCAACCCGTCCAGGCGGACGAGCCGGACGCCCGTATTCGCCTGCCCGCGCTTCAGAGCCGGCCCTTCCGGATCTTCTGGTTTGGGCAGACGATCTCACTCACCGGTACTTGGGTGCAGAGCGTTGCCCAGCAGTGGCTGGTGCTGCAGCTGACGCATTCGGCCTTCCAGGTTGGGCTGGTGGTCACCGTTCAGTTCATGCCGCTGCTGGTATTGGTGCTCTTCACCGGACCGGTAGCGGATCGCGTTGATAAGCGATTTCTCCTACTGCTGACACAGGTCGCTTCGCTCGTCCTGGCCACCATTCTGGCAACACTCACGCTGTTTCACCTGGTGCGCTTCTGGCATATCCTTCTCTTGGCCGGAGCTCTTGGCCTGGTGAACGCCTTCTATACCCCCACTCGGCAGTCGTTCGTTCCTCAGCTGGTCCCGCGGCAGCACCTGATGAACGCCGTGGCGCTCAACTCGGCCATATTCAATGCTGCTCGAGTGGTCGGACCCGCCTTAGGAGGCCTGCTGTATGCGGCCGTCGGCCCGGCGATGGCCTTCTATGTGAACGCCGCCAGCTACCTGGCTGTCATCGGCGGACTGATGCTCATTAAGACTCCGAAAGCAGAAGGCGCCGTAGAGACGCGTGAGCCGGCCACGTACTTAGCCGATCTGTTTGAGGGAATACGGTACATCTTCCGCGACGTCAGAGTGCTGGTCATTCTTGCTCTGGTGGGCATCGCCAGCCTCTTCGCTCTCAACTTCACCACGCTTCTGCCGGTCTTCGCTCGGTATATCCTCCATCAACAGTCAAGCGGCTTCGGTGTTCTCCTCGCCTTTCAGGGCGCCGGATCGCTCGCGGGTGCTGTTCTCTTGTCCTTCTGGACCTCGCGCGAGTTCTCGAGGCGGCTGATATATGGCGGCGCGTTCGGCTTCCTCATCCTCGAGCTGATCTTCGCCTTCGTGCGCAGCTACCCCGTCGCACTGCTCATTCTCTTCCCGACTGGTCTGGCCGCTACACTCTTCACCACCACCGCCAACACGCGGGTGCTGGAGCTGACCCCGGTGAGCCTTCAGGGCCGGGTGATGAGCGTGTACTCGCTGATGTTTCTCGGAGTCACGCCCATTGGCAGTCTTCTCGCCGGAGCGGTGGCACAGACTGCGGGGAGCCCTGCCGCCTTTGCCCTGGGCGCGGGTATCACCCTGGCATGCACGATCGCCATCTACATCTGGCGAATGAGAGGCCGCAGGTCTTCACGCACCCTTGAGCCTGCAGGCTGAAAGCTTCAGCCTCCATCGGTCAGGCAGCTGCCTCGACCTGGCGCAGATCTTCGATTGTCTGCTCCAACAGGGCTACGGTTGGCCGGAAGGCACGGGCCGTGAAGTCAAAGTCCGCTCCGATGGCTTGGAACAGCTCCGGCAGGGATCTCGTCCCACCCAATGAGAGGGCGTAGAGGTAACGGTCGACCGCCCGCCCCTGATCCTCCCTCGCCTGCTCCCATACCTTGATGGCCGCGAGCTGGGCGATTCCGTACTCGATGTAGTAAAGCGGGACCTGATGGATGTGGAGGATGCGATGCCAACCGGTGGATAGCTCATCCTCGTAGCCGCTCCAATCTACCCCCGGGTTGTAGCGCTCAAACAGCAGGCTCCATTGCTCGTCGCACCGATCGGGCTGCTCTGCCAGGTCAGGGTTGGAGTAGACCCAGTGCTGGAACCCGTCGACGAGGGCCACCGAGGTCAACAACGTGATCACTCGCTCGAGATGCTGCCTTCTCGCGCGAGCGGCTTCCGCGGGCGAGTAGAACCCACCCTCCTGTCGAGAGAGATAGGGCGCCGCGAGCAGCTCCATCGACATTGACGCCACTTCGGCGAACTCGTGCCCAACCGACCGCTGCTGAGCATAGGGCAGATGTCGTACCTGGAAGCTGTGAAACGCGTGGCCGCCCTCATGCAGCAGCGTTTCTACATCGCGATGCGTGCCGGCAGCGTTCATGAAGATGAACGGCCTTTGAGCGGCCGCGAACGTGGTGCAGTAGCCGCCGGGAGCCTTGTTCTTCCGACTGTCGAGGTCCAGCAGAGAGCCGTCCACCATGATCTGGAAGTAGTCGCCCAGCCTCCGGTCGACCTGGTTGAACATTCTTCCGGTACCTTCAATCAGCTCTGTCGCAGTCTCGAAGGGGCGGAGTCGATCCTTGCCGTCTTCGTCCACGTCGAGGTCCCAAGGTCTCAGGCGGTCGAGTCCCAAGGACTCCCGCCGGCGATGCCTCAGCCGCTCGGCCGCGGGAACGACCACCTCGGCGACACCGTTCTGAAACGCGACTGACTCCTCAGGCCCGTAGTCGAAGCGGTGCTTCTGCAGCCACATGTATGAGCGATAGTCGGAGAAACCGGCATTTGAGGCTTGGCGTAGGCGATTGTCCAGCTTGCGCTTCCAGAGCTCGTTGATGGCGCCCCTATCGGCTAACTGCCGCTCCATGGTCAACGTCCATGATTGCTCACGGACCATCCTCTCTGGATCCTGTAGGAGCACTCGAGCCTGTGGGAGCGGCAGCTCGGTCCCGTTCCAGATGATCGTCTGCCGGCCGACAATCTCATCGTATTCGGATGCCATCTTCTCTTCCGCCGTTTGCAGAGGGAGATTCTCGTCGCGAAACAGCTCGGCATCGGCCCGCATCTTCTTGAGTGGAATGTCGAAGCCTTCGGGTTCAAGACCGGAGTCGAGGAGCTTCTCCTTTAGGCGTTGGTCCGCCTCCTCGGCCATGCTGTACGTCGTCTCGAGATACGTGTTGAACCAATCCTCGACCTCGGGGTCCGCAGTGTTACGCGTCTTGGCGACGTAGAGACGCTGATAGACCTCTCCGATGAGGGTCCCGAACCGTGTCCAGCTTTGGAGGTACGTGTTCAGTGTCTGGGGTGTGAGCTCGAGCGCCAGCAGCTCCAGGAAGTACGGCTCGAAGTCCGGCCAGGTCCAGGTGAGGATTCCGGAGGCATTCTCGGGAAGTTCTTCAAACATCTCATTCCTCTCAAAAAATGGCATCAGGCATTCGGGTGGCGTAGGGGCCACACGGAGGCTCGTGTTACCGTCCGTACGGCAGCCTCGATCGGCAGACCCCGCCCTGAAGCACCCTCGGACATCTCCTCCGTCCGCGCTCAGGCGCTCTTCCAAGATACTTCGGTCTGCTTCGAGGCTGGCAAGGAGGGTCTGAGGGTGGCCGCTCGCGAGCGAGCCCGCGACCGACACTTTACATCGGAGAGATGCCTTGGTACAGTGGAATTGAACCGATCGTGCCGGAGGGGATACCGACGAATAGCGCGAAATTGGTCACCTGCTGTAATCTGTTACATGACCAGTTGAGATAGGGAGGAGCACCTGTGAGCGAGAATCCCAAGGCGTCCGAGCAGAAGGCGAACCCCCAGGAGCGCAAGCCGTATGAGACCCCGGCGATCGTGTATCGGGGCCGCCTGGAGGTTCACGCCGTCACCAGCTGCAACAGCACCCACACCAGTGGCTGCAGTATTCCCTGCTCCTAGACCACCTCAGTAGTACTCGTCGCACAGAATCCCGGAGCATATGCTCCGGGATTTTCTGTTGTCGCGAGCGGGTCGGAAGGCGCCGTCGGCTACTGGGTTGGATGGAAGCAGGCGGCGGGGCTTTGACCGTGTGGGCTTACTGAATGAAAAACATAGGCCGGCCACGCTCCCTCGAGCGCGGCCGGCCTCTCGCTGTGCTGTAAGCTATCGACTGATAGAGGAAGGGGTAGGCAGATCTCGTGCGGGCCCTTCTGAGAGGCGAAGGCTGGGCACGGCATCGAATTTCAGCGGACCTAACGCCCGGTGTCGGAGTGACGGCGCCGGATAGACCACGGAGGTAGCGTTCGAGGCCACGTAGAGCTGCGCAATCTCGAACCCGGCTAAGTGGTCCGAATCAGCAAGATAGGTGTTGGTATTGCTCTGGCTGGCGCTCACTGTGCTATCGTTGGCCTCAACGATCAGCTCGCCGACGGTGTTGTTCACTGCAAAGAGATAGATGGTGGCGTCGACGACCGGAGGGCCGGGGAACTGGAACTGCATCGCCTTGCAATCCGGCGTCAGCGTGCTGACGCCCTCCAGGTTGACCGAGCAATCGAAGCTGCCTATGTGAAAGGCGCTATTGGCGTGCGCCACCGCATCCTCGATGACCCTGTGCGCGTCGAGACTGTTGGGGTAGTAACTGCCGGCGAAAAAGGCGAATGGGCTGCTTGAGTCGCCCCCGATCGTGAACACCGCCTGCTCCTCGGCTCCGCCCTTGAAGCCGAAGCTGGCGTAGCTGTGCCCATGGAACTGGCGGAAGAAGTTGTTGCAACTCGTTTGATCGCAGGTGGCATCGTCGAAGATGCTGTCACCCGCACTGCGAACCCGCTCGGTGCTGGCTTCGGTGCCTGGAGGCCAGAACTTGAAGGGCAGCTTGAGGCTGGCCTCGGCCGTCGCCACCGCTTCTGAGGCCGGAATCTGGCAATTCGAAGGCGCCGGCTTGGCGCCCACGGCTATGCCGGCGATGCCTTCGGTCAGATTGAACCAGTCAGGGCTTCCCCAACCGGTCGCCTGGTCCCAGCCGAGAGAGGCAGGAGACCCGTTGAAGCCGCAGACCACGTCGTGGAAGTAGCTGTCGTACCTGGCCGTCTGCGCCAGCTTGTAGATCTCCGGCGCCCAGAATCCTTGGAGTGCCCTGTGGTGTGCCAGCAGGAAATTGTTGGTGTCGGCGGACATTCCCGTCCAGAGTGGTGCCGCCAGGCTCGTCCCGCCGTCGACGAACTGGACCTGCTTGGGATTCTGGTTGTTCTGGTTGGTCGAGGTGGCGATCTCGAGCACACCGCTCGAGGCGTCGGCATCGGCGGCGACGTCCGGCTCGGCACGGCCCGCGCACGTAGCGTTCGCGGTCACGCCGGCCACGCCCTGCTGAAACAGTGGGCGGCCGAAGAAGGAGGCGCAACCGCTGCCGCCCCCGGAGACCGAGTAGGCGCTGGAGTTTCCGAACTGGAGGTTGCTCCAGACGCTCTCAGAAGAATAGGCGGTGAAGCTGCTGTTCATCTGCAGGTTGGTGCCTCCGACGGCGACCACCAACGGGCTGTCGGCGGGCCAACTCGGCTCGGGCGTGCCGTTGCAGGTGACCTGTAGCTCGGTGCCGTGGCGCGGGCAGCCCGAAAAGGCGGCGGAGTCGCCGCTGGAGAAGAAGAAGGTTCTCCCGGTAGCCACGGCATGTTTGAATTCGCTGGTCTGCGCGTTGACCAGGCTGGTGCAGCCTCCGGCACCGGGTCCCGGACCGCAGGCACCCCAGCTGTTGCTGACTGCGTGCAGGGTCTTGTCGGTATCGTTGGCCGCCGCCGCGATCACATCGACGAGACCCTGGCCTGAGCCGTCGTCGCCCAGGAAGTACTTGAGGTGACTGTTGGGCGCTATGCCGTGCGCTTCCTCGACATCCATCGCAGTCTCGTCATTGCCGCGGAGGTCGTTGCTCTTGCCGTCGAGCTGCACCCACTGGATGGTGTTGGCGGCGTGTGTCCCCTGGCAGGCCGCGGGCGTGGGGACGGTCGTGGTGGCGGCGCATTGCGTGATGTGGGCATCGCCGGTCACGGTGGAGAACTTGTTGAAGTCGGCCGCGGGGGTGGGTGAGCCCCAAAGGGTGAAGCCGATTGTCTGGCCGGCGCCACTGCCGGCGTGCTGAGACACGTCGTAGGCGGCCCGAAGCTCCTTGGGAGTGTAACCGCCGGCGGGAAAGCTTCGCCGATGCAGGCCGAGAGCGTAGCCGTGAATCAGGCTGTTGAGACCGACGATGGTCATGATGTGAAGCTTCGCCGGCACCCACGGGTTGGATGCTGCCGCGAAAAATCTCCGGCTTCCCAGGCGATAGTCGTTGACGCGGATTCGGAGCGCTCGGTCGAAGGCTTGAGTAGTTCCGTCTAGGCTGACGTCAAGGCCGTCCGGACTGTGATAGATGACATGGAGTCCATACGAGGCGGCCCAGCGCGTGACGGCGACGACCCGGGCCGCCGGCTGCCCATAGCGGGCATCGAACTGAGCTTGACTGATGGGACGGGCTTGGCCCAGCTCAATACGATTGATCAGCCGGTCCAGCTCGGCCGGATGACGGAGCGGCAGGGCCACCGAGACTCCCATGCGTGACGCCGGGTTGCGAGCGCCTATCAGCCTGGCCGCATGGTTGAGGATCGGTGGTGCGACCTCGCCGCGAATGACAGCCTGGCCCCTGAGGGTGGCCCCGTGTGATGGCGACGCCGCCAGTGAAGCAACGGCACCCGCCCCGAAAACGGCGCTTGATGCCAGAGCGAGCGATGAGAGAACGCTTACGACTCTTCTAAGAGGGGTATCACGCACGTAACTATCCATCCTGGTTGCTGCAGATTTGCAATGGTGCACACAGCAACGTGTGCATTGTACTGACCGGCTTCAAGCTGTGCAAAGCGTGTTCAGGCTCTGGTCAAAAGTCTATTCTGCGACGACGGGAGGTTGCTGCCCTTAGGGCACCTGGAGCCCGTTGGCTTGGTACTCAGCTTCGAGTCCGCCCGTGAGCAGCGATCGAAACGCTTTCTTGAGGATTTGTAAGCGGCTGCTGTTGGAGAAGTCAGCCGGACTTCCGAGCACCGCGACCTCACCGACGGTGTTGCCGACGGCAAAAATACCGTAAAGGACTCCATTGGAGATGCCTCGTGTGCCCGGTGGGAGCTGCCAAAAGGCGCAGCTTGGTGTGGCACCACTCTTCCCGCTCGGCTTGCTACAGCTTCCACGGAAGGATCCGCTGCCTAGGTAGGTCTCGATCCTCTGGTATCTTGCGGCTGCCTTGGCCGCAGATGAGTACAGCGATCCGAGCCAGATCCCACTGTAGAGATTGCCCGGCCCAACGGCCAAGACCTCACGTTCCAGCACACCTGCTGTCATCCCGCTCTTAGCGTAGGTCTGGTTGCGTAGGGGTGAGGGAATCGGGTTGATCTTGACGCTGTCAGCCTGGGCAGCCGAGAGGCGCGCGTTCATGGACTCCGGGCTGGGCCAAGCTCCCTGGTTGATTCCACTTCCACCCGCGCGGACCGCCGACAAAGCCGCCGAGAGGAGCAGGAAGAAGTCTCGGTCCAGGGCTGCCTGAATGTGGCTGTCGTCGTACTGGGCGAGCGTGTAGTGCTGATTGACCTCGCCGACGGTGGCGCCGATGGCGAATATGGCGTACAGAACGTAAGACGTGGGGTTGCCGTCCCCGTCCCGCAGACTCAGAAGATAAATGGCACAGTTGGACACGGCCTGGTTGTTCTGATCCGTGCACCCCTGCTGCGAGTTCCCCTGTCCATCAAGGTTCGAAGTCGCGTCGTCGAGACTGTCTGAGGCGTTTTCTGAGCCGGCGTAACGGGTGGCGAGCCAGGTCTGGTGGATGGTCTGACTCCCGATGTTTAGAGGGACATCGCGGTACTGGAACAATGCCGAATCCACGTTCTGGTACTGGTCGCGGTGGTAGGCGGCGTTGGGGTTCGAGCTCTGGCTCCGAATCTGCTGGGGATCGAAGCTGCGCTTGTCACATGAACACGGCCACAAAGCGAAGGGGATCTCTATTTTGACGGCGCTGGATACCAGGTGCCGTGTCACTGGAGCACCCGTGGCCGCCGGCGAGAAACCGAGCAGGGGAAGAGTCAGAGTGAGGGCCAGAGCGAGCGGCATGACTGCGATCCGGATGAGTCGCGTAGGTCCCATTTCGATGATCCTCCTAGAGGTGAGTCGAAGGACGCGCGGTCTCCACCCCACGGGGTAGATGGCATAGGGCGCGCGAGATGCGGGGACGAGCCGCCGGCGCCGTGAGCCTGGCTCGCAGACACCTCCCCCATCGCTGGACTCGTCGCCTGTAGGAAGATTGGCCCCATCAAAGCGACTGCGCAGGTGTCACTCTACCATGGCTCGGCATTCGGCCGGGGGCAGCAGAAAATGCCGACGCCGAATAGCAGCCGAAGGGCCCTGGTCGGGTGTGGGGTACGTCACGAGGTCCGAACGCGGGAGCGGGAAGACTTTTGCGTCGGCCCGCCAACTTCCCCACGGGTTGGGGTTCGAGGAGGGGAATACTGCCGGTGTTACGGCCTGCCCTTTCTGGCTTGTACAGAGGACGAGTGCACCGGGAGTCACCGCCGCGGAAGCGTTCGGGAGGTTGCTTCCGGATTCAGCAACCATCCCAGCAGACAAACTCTGAAGGCCGGGTTCACTCCGCGCCCTCCTGAATGAGCGGAACCAGGGCGGCGGCCACCTTGTTCATGTCGTGATAGGCAGTGTGCAGCTTCTGCCAGTCCCTGTCGGGTCGCGACCGTGCCAGGAAGTCCTTGCCGATGATGACGCTGGCGGAATCCTGGCCGGCCATGGCCGGCGGGTACACCATGTGCAGATCATGGAGGGCCAGGTCCTCTTCCAGGTCCGGCTCGGGCTGGCCGGTGTTGGCAAGCACGACATCCGGCGCGCGACCGGAGAGACGGGTCACCACCCCGATGTGACCTTGAAAGTCGAGCCCATCGGTCTGACCGGGCTGGGTGGTGGTGTTGCAGACGAATAGGATCCGAGCGCTCGAGGTTGCCAGCGCTTCACGAATGCCTCTGACTTCCAGGACCGCTCCAAGACTCGTCCACAAGCTTCCGGGCCCCAGCACGCAGTGGGTCGCCTCCTCGATGGCAGTGCGAACGGGCTCCCATGCTCCCTCTTGCTGACCCTCAATGAACAGCGAGCGGATGGCCTGTTTGCCCGGGCGCCGTACCTCGTACTCGCCGTGCACCCTGGTGCCGTCCTCCAGCTCGGCTGACAGGTGGATGTCTTCCAAGCTGACCGGGAGCACCTGCTCGGCCACGCCGAGCATTGAGGAGAGTCGCCCGGCAGCCAGACCGATGTTGCCCGTCTCCTGGGTCAGTGCCCCGAGCACGAGGTTGCCGACCGCCATGCCGTCAAAGCCGCCATCCGGGGGAGCGCGCAGCCGGCGCTCAAGTGTTCGTCCCCACTCCGAGCGGGAGCCGGCCAGGGTGGTGAGGCAGTGACGCAGGTCCCCCGGAGCCGGAATGCCCAGTACGCGGCGGATTACTCCAGTGCTGCGTCCGGTATCGGTCACAGGCACGACAATGGAGCACACCGACTCAGGGAGGCGGTCGCGAAGGGCGACGAGAAGCTCAGGCGCACCAGTGCCGCCGCCGATGAACAGCACACGTGCTGCTCTCGGTACTGTTGACGGCGGCGGCGAAGGTTGATATACTCCCACAGGCTAATCGATGGTAGGGCACTTCGCGAGTGCGGCCTGTCCGGCTCTTGAGAGCCGGCCGAAGCGGGCTGAAACGCCGCCTGACTCGCCACCACCGGAGACCGGCCCGAGAGGTGCAGCCGCTGATCTCGCATCATTGTGAAATCGCCTGGGCTTGGAGTGTGAGGTCTTGATGCGACGGCGTGGATTTGGAGCCACAGGTAACCTCTGGCTGGTGGTGCTGGCCGTCGGCGTGATGCTGCTCGGAGCCGGCCTCGGCGAGGTGGTTCTAAACCTGCTTCGACATATCCTGCCGGCGAACGCGGTCGACGACATCACGCTGCGCTTTGCCGGCAAGATCGTACAGGGGCTCGCGATCTTCGGCCTCGGCCTGCTTCTTGTCCTGGTTGGAATCTGGCGACTGCACCGGGGGCGCTTTGGCCTCACCCTATCTCTGGTCGAGCAGCAGGCCGGGCAGTCGATGGTGCTGAGCGCGGTTTCGCGTCAGGGCCTGCCCGATGCCACTCTATTCAGCGGCCACATGGGTCTGCTCATTGTCTTGAATGCGCTGAGCGACAGCGTGGGGCGGGTGGCAGCAGTGCCGGCCGTCGGCAGCGACTACCGCACCATAGGACGCCTTGTGCGCACCTCACATCCCGACGCCCGTGTAATGTTCGCCACGCCCGAAAATGTCCAGCTTTGTGCCCGGCTCACCGATGGGCAGGTGGTGGCCGGCGCCGCGGAGATAGAGCGTGATCTACACCAGCCGGTCGAAGAGCTCTTCCTATCCTCCGATAGCCGTACACCTGCCGACACCTCCTCGTGGGCCGTTCCTCAGGAGTTGGACACCGCCATCAAGTCTTCGGACCTGATCGTGTTTGGGCCGGGGTCTTTCTACACCAGCGTCGTGCCCTGTCTTCTGGTGCCGAAGCTGCGCGAGCGCCTCGCGGCCGCACGAGCGGCAACCATCTTCATATGCAACGTGATGACCGAGCCCGGTCGCACTGATGGCTGGACCGTCACCGATTTCATCTCCAGATTTCGTGATTTTGCCGGCTTCGCGCCCCAATACACCATCGTCAACCGAAGCTACCCGGGATCCCACATCCTCAACCGCTACGAGGTCACGGGCTCATTTCCGATCATGGTGACGCCCGAAGAGCACATCGACGCTTCCAAGGTTGTCCTGGGAGGAAGCTTCCCGGGCTCGACGATGCTCAACATTGCCGGCTCGACGGTCATCGAAGCGGACATCATGGACGTCATCAATGAGACCAGGCTGACGCTGGATCCGGAGCTGGGCACGGCCAGTGAGCAAACCGTGACGGTGATCCGGCACGACTCCACCAAGCTGGCACGGGCGCTTCGTGGGATCATCGCACAAACGCGGGCGCGCGCAGCGGCAGGGTGACCCGGATCATGGCGGCCCCGACGGTATGCGTGTTCGAAGACGAGAAGGCAGAGAACTTTCTGCCCCTGGCGTATACAAGGCCCGTCTTCGATCTCCGTTGCGGCATGCGTACGCTGTTCAAGAAGATCAGTCTGGTCTACAACGGTTGCACCATCCGCCAGCTGTGCAGGCCATACCTGATTCGAGTGGCGGATTCCCAAAATCAGCCCTCGCTCATCGGCAACTCCCGCGACCTGCTTCGGTCGTATGGGCAAATCCTCTTCCTGAACGGACGCCTGCTCGCCAGGCGTGACCTGGACTTGGAAATCACGCCGGACGGCGAGGACGCCCTCTACGTCTGTGGAGACGACCTGGTGGCCGCACGATTGTCGGGTCCGCGGTTGACCATCGGTCTGAAATGGCTGGCGGAGCAGGACACCGAGAGTGTCATGGCCACCATCGCTAGGGAGGTCCGCGTCCAGCGGGTGGAGGTCGAGATGGTCGCGTATCCTTGGGATCTCATTCACCGAAATGGACGCGAGATCGTCGCTGACTTCGATATGCAGCGGCTCGACCCGGAACAGGCCCAGCCACATCCGGCCGCCGCAATTTACAACCGGGACCGGGTGTTCGTGGATCCGAGCGCCGAGATCATGGCGGGAGCCGTGCTCGACGCCAGGGACGGACCGATCTACATAGACGAGGGCGCCGTCATTCAGCCCTTCTCCTTCGTCCAAGGGCCATGCTACATCGGACGGTACGTACGCATCGTCGGCGGCAAGGTGCGGGAGGACACGAGCATAGGCCCGTATTGCCGGGTCGGTGGCGAGGTAGAGTGTTCAATCTTCCATGCCTACACGAACAAGTACCATGACGGCTTCGTCGGGCACAGCTATCTCGGCGAGTGGGTCAACGTCGGAGCCATGACCACCACCAGCGATCTGAAAAATACCTACGGTTCCATCCGGATCGAGCTGCAGGACAGGCAGCTCGACACCGGGCTGACGAAGCTCGGGGCTCTGGTCGGTGACCACGTGAAGCTGGGTATCGGCGTCCTTCTGAACTCCGGCAGCACAATCGGGACCGGGTGCAATCTCTTTGGTGGCGGCATGCTGCCGAAAGTCGTGCCGTGCTTTGTCTGGGGAGGCGACGGCTCCTACCAGGAGTACGATTTCGAGCGCATGCTGCAGACTGCCCAGATCGCCATGAGCCGGCGAGACGTCGAGCGGACGGAGGTCCATACCGAGATGCTCCGCTACGTGTTCGATATCACCGGCCCCCTGAGGCGCGCCGGCCGCATCTAAGAAGCAAGATCCCAACCTTTCGGGCCCAAGGTTGGTTTCGGGCTTCAGGTCCCTGGTTGGGCGGAGGCTTTCGACCTTCATCTCATCGTTCGCCGTTCGACCTCAGACCCTCACTCGGCCGATTCCCTCGGGTCGGGACTCGGGGCCTCCTTCTGCGAGAATGCGAGAAAGGACAGAGAGGGAGACATGGGAACCTCAGTGCAGGTAAATCCGGCCATCTTTCGGGAGTATGACATCCGTGGGATCGTCGGCGAGGACCTCACCACAGACGTTCTCACGCTCTTGGGCCGGGCCTATGGCACGCTCCTGCGACGGAAGATCGGCCGGTGTGGACGCGTGGTCATCGGCAGAGACGTGCGAGCCAGCTCGAAAGACTTTTCGGAAGCGTTCACCCGGGGTCTCAGATCTACCGGTCACACGGTGGTCGACGTTGGCGAGGTGCCGACGCCCGTCCTCTACTTTTCCGTCGGAGCCCTCGACTGCGACGGGGGGGTGGTAGTTACCGCCAGCCACAATCCCCCTGAGTTCAACGGCCTGAAGCAGCGCTGGCGCTCAGGCGGCTCCAGCGTTCCGCTGGATCCGGACGAGGTACAGGAGCTGCGGCGCATCGTCGATGCAGGCGACTATGCAGGCGGGGAAGGCGGCTACAACACGCACGACATCCTACCCGAGTACATCGACTACGTGAAGAGTCGCGTGGTGGTGGAACGACCGTTAAAGGTGGCTCTCGACTCCGGCAACGGAGTCGCGGGGCCGACGGGTCTGACCATCTTTCGAGAGCTGGGCATGGAAGTCGTGCCGCTCTACATCGAGCCCGACTCCACCTTCCCGCACCACATTCCCAATCCTCTAAAGGAGGAGAATTTGGTCGACCTCATCGCCGCCGTTCGTCGAGAGAAGTGCGACCTCGGGATCGGGCTGGACGGCGACGGCGACCGGTGCGGCGTCGTCGACGACGCGGGCGCTATTCTCTGGCCCGATCAGTACCTCATTCCGCTCTCCCGCCGCGCACTACACAAGGACCCGGGGTCCGCCATCGTCTTCGACGTCAAGACAAGCCTGGCGTTGCAGGAGGATATCAAGGCCCACGGGGGCGTGCCGGTGATGTGGAAGACGGGGTATCCCAACATCTCCGAGAAGCGGAAGCAGGAGCATGCACCACTGGCCGGTGAATTTAGTGGACACGTGTTTTTCGATGACCCGCGCATAGATTTCGACGACGGAACGTTCACCGCCTGTAACGTGCTTGAGTTTCTGAGCCGGCAGCCGGAGAGCCTGTCGCACGTCATGGCCTCGGCGCCTCGATACTTCGCCACGCCGGAGCAACGCCTCTTCTGTCCGGACAGCGAGAAGTTCCGCGTCGTCGATAGCGTCCGAGCTCACTTTGAGCGCGACCACAAGGTGATCACCCTCGACGGGGCCCGGGTCGATTTCGGGGATGGCTGGGGCCTCGTTCGGGCATCCAATACCGAGCCCAACCTCACCATGCGGTTCGAGGCCAAGACCGAGCCGCGAATGAACGAGATCCGCGACCTGATGCTGCGCCACCTGGCGACGTACCCGGAGCTGGACGTCACCAACATTCTCTGACCAATCAGTAGAACACCGGAGACCGAAACCGCAGAGGAGGAATGTGGTGCCGCATTAGCGTGCCCAGAATCCTTTGGATCCGGTAGTGGTGTGATTACTCCGCGCGAACGGGGCCGTTCTCCTGACTTCGACGGCGTCGGATGAGGTGCCAAAGCACAGCACCTACGACGATAGCAACCACGATCACGATGGCCCCGATGGCAAAGCCGTGTGTCAGTCGGTGCAGAAGCGGCAGATCGTGGCCCAGCTCGAAGCCGGCGACGCCGAATAGGCAGGCCCAGATTGCCGCCCCAGCCGCGTTGAAGATCATGAACTTGGCTAGGTTCATGCGGTTGAGGCCGGCCAGCAGCGCGGCAAATGCACGGCCTACTGACACGAACCGGCCAAGAAAGACGGTAGCATCGCCGTACTTCTGGAAGAAAGTCTCGGCTCGGGCCAGCTTTGCCGGATCGAGCCGCACGAAGTGTCCGTAGCGCAGCACGAGCGCGCGGCCCCCAGTCCGGCCGATGGTGTAGCTGACGCAGAAGCCGGCGAACGCGCCGAGGGCGGCGGCAAGGATGACGAACGGGATCCGGAGGCCACCGCTTCCGGCGTATACCGCTGCCGCAATCAGCATGGTCTCACCTGGGAACGGGATTCCCGCGGCATCGACAGCCACGAAGGCGAACACTGCCAGGTAACCCCAGGTCGCCAGAATGGTGGTTAGCGTATGCCCGCTCATGATGAATGCTACGCGAGTTTTCGGCCGGTCGTTTCACGCAGCCGTTTTCAACCGGCCCGAGCGCCCGTTGCCCCTCAACTGGGGCGTGCTAACAAACAAGTACAGGCGTACGCCGCCGGTAAGAGACTCGTCCACTGCACCGTTCAGTTTCTTGACCGTACGTGCGGTTATTCATAGAGAGCCATATCCGAAGGCCATTCCCGGCCGGCGGGGGTCGACCGCTTCCCTCTCGATCGGTCAGACATTCGGCCGTGAGGGGATCTAAGGCTTTTCGCCCTTGCACGCGATATCACGTCTGGTTCGACCATTGGCGCGTTTCTCTGCCACATGGTTGAGTATCAAGGCTGAACCCCGTAAACCGGGCTGAGCCTGTGCATGCGATTGCGCGGATACAATTCCACATGAGCGAGGCCTACGCGTGCATAGTCTGCGGCAAGCCCGGCTCCCCGGTGCCGTTACCCACCTCTGGAAGCTGGACGTCAATGGAGAGTCACGAGGGTGTTCCGGTATGCGAGGAGCACAATCCCAGGGCGCATGTAGGCCAGTACGACGTCAGGCTGGCCAAGCTCGTCTCCGAGGCACTCGAGCTTCGGCGCCAGGGGGAACGCCGGACGCCGATGCCGCCTGACCAAGCCCTCGATTGAACTTCGGTTCCGAACAGGTGGAGCTGGATGGCTGGCTGCTGACCGCCTTAGAGCCGCGCTCCGAGCCGCTTTACCTGGCCAACGGGTATCTGGGAACCAGCCTCGATTGGACGGGCGGCTGCCTCCCAGACGCGCCGCCTTCGCCTTGCTTTCTCCGTGGGGTATACACCGATCCGGGTGACGGCGGCGTCGATCGCCTGGCCGGCATTCCGAGCTGGAACCGTCTGGCATACAGCCAACCCGTCCGTCTGACGGGCTACCGTCGAGATCTTGACCTTTACCGCGGAGCACTTCACACTCAAATGAGGCTGGAGGAGGAGCGAGGAGCGGTCCAGGTCCACCAGACGGTCATCGTTAGCCGCTCCGACCCCCATCTGGCTGCCATCCGACTGACCGTCACGCCCAGCTTTTCAGGGCCGATCGATTGCCGGGCCATGCTGGCACGTCCGGTCGGAACGGGATTGGAGCTGCAAGGCCTCGGACTGGAGGGTGATGGCACCTGGATTCGTATGGTCGCGCGGCGATATGGGATCGAGGTGGTGGTAAGGCTCGACTTCCTGGCTGCGGACTGGGAGCCTCTGACGAGCAGGGACGAAGATTCGATCATCCGAGGCTTTCGCAGAGAGGTGCGAGCGGGCGAGACGGTCGAGCTGGTCCAGATGGCACGAGTCTCTTCCAGCCTCGACGAGCCGTCACACCCCGACCGAGTCGGGGTGCAGGGTGCCGGCCTCAATACACAGACGTTTGCCGCGGCGCTGCGGGCGCACGAGGAAGCCTGGGCCTCTCTGTGGACGGCAGACGTCGAGATCGAAGGTGATGCGGAGGCGCAGCAGATGGTGCGGGCGGCGCTGTTCTATCTCTGGAGCACCGTGCGCGAGGATGATGCCTGGAGCATCGCACCCATGGGACTCTCGAGCCTCGGCTACAACGGCCACATCTTCTGGGACGCCGAGCTATGGATGTATCCGGCACTTCTGGCGACCCATCCTAACCTGGCGAAGTCGTGTCTCAGCTACCGCGAGCAGCGCCTTCCGGCGGCACGAGAGAGAGCCGCTTCAGGGGGATACCGGGGAGCCAGGTTCCCATGGGAGAGTGCCTTT
>DASRCF010000088.1:0-3079 GCA_035653255.1 Chloroflexota bacterium | reverse complement strand
GTCCGTCACGTGGGGATAGCGTTTCCATCGGGCAATGTGGTTCGACGTAAACTCCAGCCCAAAGTCGGTCTGCGGATCGTACCCCGGGTTTTGCGCCATGAGACAGAGGGTGTCGTAGCCCCGGCTGCAGGCGCCGTTCTCTTGGAAGGTGGAAATCATCGATTGGATGGACCAGGTGTCCACGATGACCGTGTTTACGCCGATCGATTTCCACATCTCCTTCAGTGCCAAGCCCTCCGCCCTTCGTAATGTGTCCCTGGAGGGCACAAACAACCGCACCGTCAGCCGACACCCGTTCGCACCAGGACAGCCATGCCGGTAGCGATAGCCGTCTGATCGGAGATGCCAGCCCGCGATGGCCAGTAGGCGGCGGGCGGCCGCAATATCGCGCGAGGGGGAGAAGTGCCCGAGAAGGGGATTCCAAGCGCCGTGCGCCGCCACTCCGTCGAACCGTCCCGGAAACTCGGGGCTGAACCACACCAGGCCTTTGGCCCGCGCGAGGCTCAACTTCAAGCTCCTGGCAATCAAGCTGGCGCGGTCGATGGCGAGACTCAACGCTTGACGAACACGGACGTCGTTCGTGGGTTGCAGACCAAGATTGGGCTCTAGATGTTCGACACCGGCGTCCGGGAAAAGATGCAGCTCCGCACCGTTGCCGTTGACTCCGGCGAACATTGAGGTCGAGAGGTCTGAAAGTGAGTAGCCCTGACTGATCTGGACTGACCCCGATTCGGTGGCCGCCAGCATTGCCTGGTCGGTCTTGTAGCTTCGGAGCACCACACGCGGATAGGTAGGCCGACCCAGGACTGTCCAGTGAGGGTTTCGGACCAAAGACACCCCTGTTTTGTTTGCAGAGGAGGCCATAAAAGGGCCGTCGACGGCGAATCGAGGACTGAGGAAGTTCGTCGTGGTCCGGAAGAGATACTCCAGTGTTCCAGTCCAATCTCCCTTCCACAACTGGTGACGCGGCAGGACCGGCGGAAGGTCAAAGAGGAGTGGGCTATAAGGACGCGTGAGATGGAACGTCACCCTGCTCGGCCCCTCTGTGGTCACGCTCCTCACTGTCCAGCAGACGGCGGGACAGAGCATGACCTCGGGCCGCGCCGCGACCTGCCAGCCGAAGCGGACATCAGCGGATGTCAGGGGCGAGCCGTCCGACCAGCGCAGTCCCGGCTTTAGCACGAAGGTAACGGCGCGTCCACCGGAACTGACGAGGCCATTCGCTGAGGAGGGTACCTGTTGGGCGAGCACGGGCATGAGCTTGCCGGCTGAGTTTGTGGTGAGAAGACCAGCCCAGACAAAGTGCATGAAGTTCGTGTCCGCCGGACCAACCCCGGTCACCGGATTGAGCGAGTTGATGGACGTCGGGATGCCTATGGCGAGCTCACCGGAGGCCGGCGGGCTGCCTGACCCCGAGCCACAACCGGTGAACAGGGCGACCAGGACCACGGCGGCAAGAGCCAGAAGGCCCATTCGAGCGACTGTCAGGAGCGTGCGGAACCGGCTGACGGCACATCTCCTTTAGCTGTCGACATCGCGGGGAATTGTAGCCTGCCAACCGCGTGGTCGTACCCGGCGCGGTTCTTGCGCCTGTCTGACATGGCCTCGATTCACGAGGCGGCGAACGTAACGATTTGTCGAGGTGAACCACGTGGACTGGAGAGATCCTGAGGATCCACTCGAAGACGGCTCGGATCAGTACCCCATTGAGGAGGTGAATCCCGACACGGATTCCGGCTGGACGACGCGCTCGGATCAGGCGGTCGACGAAGCCATGCCCTACATGCCCCCGGAGGATCCGCCTGTTCTGCCCAGCGGCGATCAAGGCGCGGCGGTCGCCGCAGGCTGGGGCCCTTCGGCGGAAGACCCGCCCTTCAGAGGGGACGCTTCGACGCGCGACGACTGGATCGCACAGCAGGTTGAGCGGGTCTTACGTGAGGACGCCGGCACATCCAAGCTCCCTCTGTCGGTCAACGTCAACGACGGTGCGGTATTCCTGCACGGGTTTGTCACCGACGAGGCAGATGCGGAGCTGGCCGAAACGGTGGCGGCCCAGGTTCCGGGAGTGACCTCAGTCGAGGATCGCACTGAGGTGCGGCCAGACGTGGTCGAGCATACGGTGATGGAGCTGCCTCGCGAAGACGAGGAGGGCTGAAAACGAACTCGAGGCTGAGAGCCCGGCGGTAGGCCTGGAATTGCGACGGTGGACGTCGGCTAGCCGAGTCCCGTTCGCCTCGGGATAACAGCAGCCCGAAGCCCGCTCTGGGCCATGCTCTCAACATGACTCAACAGTCTCATGAAACTTGGCCAAGAACCCCCCCACGGCTACGAGGTCGGTTAACGAGGGACGAACGCGCCCCAGTCGCTCGGGATGCTTCGGCGCTCACTATCGGCGCTCACTATAGGCAGCCTACAATTGTTCGAACTTGGATTCCTTAGCGCCCTCCTTTGGTCGGACGGTTTACCGGCTCCGCTGGGCGGTGATCGTCACCTGGCTGATCATTTTTGGTTGTGCGGCAGTCTTCGCTCCCCGTGTAACCAGCGTCCTTAAGGGCGGAGGATACAGCACTCCCACTTCTCAGAGCGGCCGAGCCTACAACGCCATCGGAAGGCTCTACGGAGGTCACGCTCTGGCCTTCACTGCCGTGTTCCGGCCGGACCGCCAAGTTCCGCGAGCAGCTCTTCTCTCCGACATGCGCGGTTTCCAGGAGCGTGTCCGGCACCACATCAGGAGCCTGCAGCCAGGTCCACTCCGCTTCAGTCCGGACGGCCGCCTCGGCTTCGTCCGCCTCTTCACGGCGCCGCGGCAGGATTTGGCGATTCCCCTGACGCGCAACGTCCGCGCCCTGCTCCAGAACCACCGCGGCATCCGGGCGTATCTCACCGGAGCCTCAGCGATCTTCTATGACATGGAACAGGTGAGCGACGCCGATCTCCGGCACATGGAGATCATCACCTTTCCCATGGCTCTGGTAATCCTCCTGCTGATATTCGGCACGTTGGTGGGAGCCTTCATGCCGGTCAGCATGGGTCCTCTTACGGTCACCGCGGCCCTGGCTGTCATCTTCTTTCTGGGCCA
>DASRCF010000087.1:0-25580 GCA_035653255.1 Chloroflexota bacterium | reverse complement strand
GGGATGATTCCGGAACTGCCGGTCGCCATGCTGGCCTGCGCGCGGCTTGGGATCACGCACAGCGTGGTGTTCGGCGGATTTTCGGCCGAGGCGCTGAAGACGCGGATTCAGGATCTGGAAGCGCAGATCGTCATCGCCGCCGATGGCGCGTGGCGGCGCGGGCGCGAAGTGCGCCTGAAAGACGCGGTGGACGAGGCGCTGAAAGACTGCCCTTCGGTGCGCGACGTGATCGTTTACAAGCGGACCGGCGGCACGATCCAGATGAAGGAGGGCCGCGACCACTGGTGGCACGATCTGGACAAAGACGCGAGCGAACACTGCCCGGCCGTGCCGCTCGACAGCGAGCATCCGCTGTTCGTGCTTTACACGTCGGGAACCACGGGAAAGCCCAAGGGCATCGTCCACACCACCGCCGGCTACCTCCTTGGGACCTATCTGACCACCAAGTGGGTCTTCGACCTGAAGGACGACGATGTCTACTGGTGCACGGCTGACATCGGTTGGGTAACCGGCCACAGTTACATCGTCTATGGACCACTGGCCAACGGCGCCACCTGCCTGATGTACGAGGGTGCTCCCGACTACCCCGACAAGGACCGGTTCTGGGATCTGGTGGAACGTCACCGGGTCAGCGTGCTCTACACGGCGCCCACCTCCATCCGAATGTTCATGAAATGGGGGACAGAGTACCCGGCCAAACATGATCTGTCATCACTGCGACTCCTGGGCTCAGTGGGCGAGCCGATCAATCCCGCAGCCTGGATCTGGTACCAAACCTACATTGGTCAGGGCCGCTGCCCGATCGTCGACACCTGGTGGCAGACGGAAACCGGTTCGATTCTGATTACACCGCTTCCGGGGATCACGACCACCGTGCCCGGATCCGCGACCGTTCCCTTCCCGGGCATCTCCGCATCGATCGTCGACGACCAGGGGAACGAGGTCGAACCGGGGCAGAAAGCCGGATATCTCTGTCTCAACCGGCCTTGGCCGGCTATGTTCCGAACCATCTTCCGGGATCCTGACCGGTTTGTGCAGAACTATTGGAGTCGATTTCCAGGACGATACTTCACCGGCGACGGCGCCAAACAGCTCGAGAACGGCTACTTCGCAATCATCGGCCGGGTGGATGACGTCCTGAATGTGGCTGGGCACCGGATCGGCACCTGGGAAGTCGAAAGCGCGCTTGTCGACTCAGGCGACGTGGCTGAGGCGGCCGTGGTTGGCGCCCAGGACCCGATCAAGGGACAGGCGATCGCAGCCTTCGTGACGCTGAAAGGCGATGTCAAGGCCAGCCCTGAAGAACGGCAGAAGCTGCGCGACCACGTCGCCACCAAGATCGGACCCATCGCTCGTCCCGACCAGGTGATCTTCACAGCCGATCTACCGAAGACGCGAAGCGCTAAGATCATGCGGCGACTGCTTCGCGACATCGCCGATGGCCAGGTTCTGGGCGACACGACCACTCTGGCCGACCCGGCTGTCGTCCAGCAGCTGAAGGAGCAATACGAGAGCCGGGGCGATGCAGAGTAGCTGATCCTGGCTGTCGATCGTTTGACTCTAGCGGGGCTGCGCAGCACCGTCCGACGGGGCCGGTACGGTCTGTTCTCCCTAGCGCGGGCCTCCGAAACCATCGCGCCTCCACCCGTAACCGTCCCTGGCACTTATCCCGCCGCATATGGATCGAGGTCCTCGACGTCCCGGTGGAGCAGCCGCTCGACATTTTCCCCAAAGATGAGGGCCTCGTCTTCATCACTCAGGTCCAGGTGCTTGATCTTCTCGATGTTCTGAGCGGGGTCGCCATAGGGATAGTCCGAGGCGTAGAGGAGCCGTTCGGCGCCGATCCGCGAGACCAGAACCGGGTCCAGCGGTGCATAGCTGGTGGTGAAGTAGATGTTTGGGTTTCGGTACAGGCGCCCAACCACCAGGTCGACGCCGCCACTGAACATACCCATGTGTGGAATGATGACCTTGACCATCTCGCCGTACCGTTCGACAAACTCCAGCGTCACCGCAAAATCCTCCTCCAAGAGGATGGGTAGATCGTAGTAGTGGAGTGCCGACATGAGGCTTTCGAATTCCGTGGTCTCCATCTGTACCACCGCGAACTCCAGCTCGTGCCGGTCGACGCGTCCCGTCAGGTCCCTTGACTCCCCAAACCAGCGGTGCCATCGTATACCCGCGTATTCCTCCAGCGAGTCCGGAAGCTCCAGATCCATTCGCGTGTCGGTATATGGATTGCCACCCAGATAGTAGAGCGGGAAACAGTCGAACTCCTGCGCGCTTCGCAGTACATAGCGGTTCTCCGCTGCCAGATCCGGGCTTTGGCTATCCGCGAAGATGATCGCGCTGTCGGTGTCAAAACGCTTGAGCGCCTTCAGCACCGCGTCTGCACGGTGTCTAACCGTCGAGACGCTGACGTGGGCATCGATGAGAATCATGTGGGGAAGAACCTCGCGAGGGGGGAGCAGTACTCGACGGTAGAATTGACGGCAAGCATGAGTCAATCGGTCCCGATGGAGACCGCCGCGCCGCCCGCGGGATCGTGGTCGTCGCTGTCTCTTGAAGATATATCGCGCGAGACGGCCGCCATGGGCCAGCCCGAGTATCGTGCTCGGCAACTCTTCAAGGCGCTTCACCAACAGGGCATCTGGGCTTGGGACGGGCTCACCACATGGCCGACCAGTCTTCGGGAGACGGCTTCGAGCCGCCGGCCCTTGCGGGCGCTTGCGATCGGCCTCGACCTCCGCTCCCAACTTGACGACACCAGAAAGGTGCTCTTCGAGACGGTTGATGGACATCAGGTTGAGTCCGTACTCATGCGCTCGAGTGCCTCGTCGCAGGCTCGCCACGCGGTGTGCGTCAGCTCTCAGGTGGGCTGTCCCGCGGCATGCTCGTTCTGTGCCAGCGGCTTGGCCGGCCTGGCCAGGAATCTGACGGCTGCGGAGATTGTGGACCAGGTTGAATTCTTCGCGGCAGAGCTCCGACGGCAGGGGAGCAGGCTGGATAACGTGGTCTACATGGGAATGGGGGAGCCGTTTCTCAATTTCCGCCGCGTCATGGACAGCATACGAGCACTCCGGTCGGGGGATGGGCTTGGTCTGGGTGCCCGCAGGATCACGGTGTCTACGGTGGGCATCGTGCCCGGCATACGGCGTTTCACGCAGGAAGCGGGCGAGGTCAATCTCGCCATCTCTCTACATGCTCCAAACGACGACCTGCGAAGCCGGCTGGTTCCCTACAACCGGCACTTTCCACTCGACGCCGTCCTCGGTGCTGCCCTCGACTACACAAAGCTGACACGACGTCGAATCAGCTTCGAGTATGTGTTGCTGGACGGTACCAACGACGGCCCCCAGCTCGCCGTTGAGCTGTCCAATCTGATGAGGCCGTTCGGGCCACTGGCCCATGTCAACCTCATCCCTTGGAATCCTTTCGCCGAGGTCTCATTTGGCCGCGCCCGCGACTCTCGCGTCGAAGCCTTTGCCGACGCCATCCGACGCCGCGGTACAAACGTCACCATTCGCCATTCCAAAGGGCTGGATATCGACGCCGCGTGCGGGCAGCTGCGTGATCGAGCCCTTCAGAGGCTGAGCGCGTGACCCGTATCGAGCCTGGTGCCAGTCCTAAGATGCCGGACCTAACGGTGGCTCCATCAATTCTCACGGCCGATTTCTCCTGTCTCCGCCCTCAAATCGAGCAGGCTGACGCTGGGGGAGCCGACCGCTTCCACTTGGATGTCATGGATGGCCATTTTGTCCCCAACATCAGCTTCGGGCCGATGCTGGTGGAGCATGTGCGGCGCCTCACGCGGCGGCCGTTAGACGTACACCTGATGATCACCTCGCCCGAGCGATACATCCGGTCATTTCGTGAGGCCGGAGCAGATCGGCTGATCGTACACGTCGAGTCGACGGTTCATCTCCACCGGTTGGTGGAGCAGGCGAAGTCAACCGGGGCGGAGGCCGGTGTAGCCCTCAACCCGGCCACCCCAATCATCGACCTGGAGGAGATCGCACCCTACCTGGATATGGTCCTGGTCATGAGCGTCAATCCGGGATTCGGAGGGCAGGCATTCATTCCCAGCACCCTCCGTAAAGTCTTTCGGACCCGGCGTCTCATTGATCGGTGGCAGTCTGGCGTCTCCATCGGGGTGGACGGTGGCCTCGACGAATCGAACGTGGGCGAGATCGTCGCCGCGGGAGCCGACAATCTGGTCGCGGGCTCATCCGTATTCAACGACCGAGCCAGCCCGCAAGAGAACATCGGGCGGCTGCGCAACGCAGCGACACGAGGACTGGCCAAAAGGCCGGCCGCGAGCGCCGCGACCACGATCGAAACCTAAGCCCGTGAGGGCTTCTGTCGGGTACGCAGGCAGCGGGTACAGATATGTACTCGCCGCAGCTGTCCTTCCACCAGGATTCGCGTCCGCTGCACGTTGGGACTGAACGAGCGGTTGGTCTTGGGAGCGCGCAGCTCCCATTTGCCGCCGTGGTTGTAGCGGATGTTGCGGCCAAACATCTTCGACTTGCCGCAGAACTCACATTGAGCCAAGAAGGGCACTCCTAGTCGGACGGAACCCCGCGGCCCGCCCGTCATTCGGTCGAGTCTACCACGCCGTCTCGGGGCCTTTCCTTTGTTCAGATGGTGAATGGTGACGCATGGCACGGAAGTTGCTCATTGCGATTCGAATCCATTCCTGGTGGAGCGGGTGGTCGTTTTATGAGGGGGCGACCACCCGCTTTTTTGTGTCTGCATTTCCTGCGTGCCGTTGAGAGGTTCATCGGCGAGGGAGCCGGTCCGAGCCCGCGAAATTTCCCTATTGACACGTTGCCCACTTCCTGGTATGGTTATTCTGCAAACGTCGGTGGCCCATCACCTCAGCGAAGCTTCGGTCACCAAATCAGCCTGCGCAAGGTAGACCCGACGGGTGAGCCTGTCGGGTTTCTTGTCCCCTCAGGCAACCGACGTGAGCCACAACTGAATCGAGGGGCTAGCACGCAAGACGCCCCCAAAACAGCACAGAAACCGACCATCGGGGTCGGTTTCTGTGTATCTGGAGCCGTCCGGCCCGCTGCTTCCTCCCCGGAGCTTCAGTCGCTCGAAACGACTGAAGTGGGAGGTATCACGCCCACGTCTCGAATGAAGGCGGTCACGGCTTCACGGAAGGCGTCCGGCTCTTCCAAGAACGGAAAGTGACGGCTTGAGCCAAACTCCAACAAGCGTACGTAGGGGAGCGCACCGGCGATCAAGCGGCTCTCGGCGGCGGGCGACAGCGCATCGTGGAGGCCCGCGACCACGAGCGTGGGGGTTTCGATCCGGTCGAGCTCCTCGAGTAGGTCGCGATCCCGGTTCTCAAACATCTCAGGGTTAAAGTCGGACTGATCGGCGGCGGCTGCCATGGTCACGTAGTGACGGTCATGATCGAGCACATCGACGGCACGCTGCTCCTTGTAGATGGATCGGAACTTCTCAGTCGGAGTCAGGTCAACGCGCTGAATCTCCGCCACGCGCCTCCGGAAGCGCGTCCATCCTGGATTGGTCTCCAGGAGCGGCGTTCCCAGAGCATCGGCTCGGGTGTATGAGGCGAACGCGTTAACCAGGACGAGCCCCGAGAGTTCACCCGCGTGCTCGAGCGCGTAGGCGAGGGCGAGGAACCCGGCAGCGGCATGGCCGAAGACCAGAGGTTGACGGATCCCCAGATGGTGGAGGACCGTCGCCGCCTGATCCAGGATGGACTCCGGCCTCCACTGAGAGGGCAGCGGACCCGACCTACCCGTTCCCAAGGGATCGAAGTAGATACGCCGAACCGGGAGCTGCAGGGGTTCAAGCAGTGCCTGATAGAAGTCGTGTGACATCCCCCACGGCACCGGCAGCACCAGCATGTCCGCTCCCTGGCCCTGCTGCTCTACATAGATCCGGCCGTCAGGAGAGGCTGCATACTGGTCGGACATGACACCCGGCCAAGGTAGCACACGAGAAGCCGGGAGGCCGTGCCATCATTGGATGATTGCCGCCCTCGAGGAGGTCCCGAGCATGTTTCCGAGGCTACCGTTTCTGAAGCGATCCAACCACAATTTGCCCCCTCGCATCGTCGACATCTCCACGGAGCCACAGAGCGGAGCAGATGCGATCCCAAGCGAGGCTGCGGCCTGCACCTTCTGTGGAACCGGAGCCACGGACGTTCAAGGTCTCGTCACCGGGCCTGGAGGCGTAGCCATCTGCGCGAGCTGCCTCGAGCGGGCACAGGACGCCCTCGACACTCCCATCAGGCACGAGTCGACGAATAGGCTGGTGGCGGACCTGTACCGCATTCACTTCCGAGACGTCCGTCGCGAGCGTCAGTTCTTGGCGTCGATCAGCTTCTTTCTTACCTTCGCAGCCGTGAGATTCATCGTCCGCTCAATTCAACACGGCGGCGGCCCCTTCCATAATGTTTCGGCCGGAGGAAAGCACATCCACCACTTGGTATGGGGAATCCTCGGACTCCTTCTAGTCGGCTACGCCTGGTTGAGTCAGGTCGGAACCGGAGAACGGCCGCCGCGTCGATGGATGCGTCTCACCTCGGTGCTCTACGGCATGGGCTCGGCCCTGACACTGGACGAGTTTGCGTTGTGGCTCAATCTCTCCGACGTGTACTTCACGCCTGAGGGGCGCGAGAGTATCGATGCCGTCGCCCTGTTCGGCTCCTTCCTGTCCATCGGGTTCTGGGGCCACCCATTTCTGCGCTCGTTGGCCCGAGTTGCCATCCACAAGGCCAAGGCCGCTGGCGCCACTAATGGTTGAGGCGTCGCCGGAGACCGCTTAAGAGCGCAGGACAACAACGAAACCGGCCCGGCCAGAATTGTGGCCGGGCCGCCGTGTTCAACCGAAGCGTTTAGCCGGCGGGAAGACGCCGGATGCTGATCCTACACGCCGCCATTCTTTCTGTTAGTGCAGAAGGTGCTTCTCGGATCACCCTTGTGGTAGTAGCCCACGAAGTCCTCGGTAAGCCAGGTCCAACCATTCTTAATGTAGATGCCGATGCCGATGACGCTGAACAGCTTACAGGTGAGATTGAGATAGTGGCTGTGGGCCTCCCACAGAGCGAAGTCGGCCGCGTTGCCGAACGGGGTACATACAAGGCCCTTCACAAGCTTTACCGGGCAGGGTCCCTCGTTCCACATCTGCTTGTTGATCTTCTTGAGGGCGGCCAGAGGCTTGCCGTTTTGGTGGCCCACATTCTCCCCGTCATAGTTGTGGGCAATGCAGACATCGTGGGTAATGTCATGAAACTGCTTTCCGGACCTCTGCATCGCGATCGAATGACGGAGCGCGCAGGAGGAAAGCTTGCTGTTGAGAGTCAGGGGGCCGGCTCCCAGGCTCCTGCGCTCTTTGTTGACGATCTTCAACAGCCGCTGTTGGAGCTTGGCGATGCTCGTCGCAGCCGCTACCGAACGGGGCTGGATACTCGGCGAGTGTGCATAGGCGGCAAAACTAGCCGATCCTATGGCTGCCAGGATTGCGAGGGCACATACGAGGGCGCGGAACGACTTCAAATCCATTCTCCTTGCAATATGACGCTTTGAACCTGAGGGCATGCTTCGCCGCCAGTTTAAGACATTGGAGCAGCTATGGGCAAGTCAAACATGCGAAGGGAGCTGAGACCAGCGACTACAGATGTCGGTCCCAGGTTCGTCTGCGAGGCGCCCTCTAGGTCGAAGTCGCCGAGTTCGACCAGGACCACTCTGCCCAGGCCCGACTGGAAACGCGGGCAGCCTCATACACCTGCGTCTCAGTCGCATCACTGATGTGGCGGATTGAACCTCCGGGTGAGATCGGCCTGAGTTGCAGTTACCGGAGGAACTCGTCGCGAGTTGGCCCCTCCTTGAAGACGCCGCGAAGAGCCGTGGTTATCGTTCGAGTGCCCGGCTTCTTGACTCCCCGCATCGACATGCACAAATGCTCGGCTGACAGACGCACTCCCACGCCCTGGGGCTCAAGCTCGTCCCTGAGGAAGTCCGCGATGGAGTTCGTGATCCGCTCCTGAGTCTGCAGGCCTCGAGCAAAGTGGTCTACAGTTCGCGCCAGCTTCGAAAGCCCGACGATTCGCTCTCTCGGAACGTACGCTACCTTTGCGTGACCGAAGAAGGGCACCATGTGGTGCTCGCAGGTGGAGAAGAACGGGATGCTGTCCTCCACGATCATCTGGTCATAACCGGCGTTTGGGAACCATGTCATCTCGAAGTCGTCAGGCTCCGTAAGCTCGAGCAGCATCCGTGCGACCCGCTCTGGAGTCTCCAGCAGGCCGGGCCGCTGAGGCTCGTCCACGACCGTGAGGATAGCGGCGACGGCCCTTCGCAATGTCTCGAACCGCCTGCTCTCGTCGGTGGCTGGGTCAGCGTCTTCAACCGTAGAGTGGAGCTTGAGGTCCAGCTTGCCGGTCATAGCCGAGTCTACCGGGCGCGAGGCTTGAGCCCGGCCTGACTGCGCCGGCGGCTGCCATCCCATCGTCTCTCGGGCTTCCCGAAGCGTGGAGGGCTCTGCTCTGTCTTGTATCCTGGAATGCAGCAGTGGCGGCTGTGGGTGCCAGTAGGCCGGATCACGGTCCCAGGGAAAGAGCATCGGCGACTGGAAGTGCTCTTGACACGAATCCGGGGAGACGTCGACGACGTCTCAATCGAAGTTCACATCCGAATCGTTTCGACAACATTGGTAGTGGTGGGCAGGCCTCCCGTAGAAGGCTAGAGAGCGGGCGCGATCCCTGTACTGAGGGGTCGTGCCAAGCGGGGTGGTACCGCGAACGCCAGTTCGTCCCTTGTCGACGGACTGGCATCTGTGTTTTTTTGGAGGCTTTCACATGGCTGATGTGGACGTGCACGAGCTCGTCGAGCAGATCGAGCGCATTCGTGCTGAAGCGGAACGAGCCCTGGCAGCGGCGGAGACATTGCAAGACGTCGAGACGGTGCGGGTTCGGTTTCTCGGGCGCAAGGGAGAGCTGACCGCGGCGCTGTCCGCAATGGCCAGCCTATCGTCGTCGGACAAGCCGATAGCCGGGAACGCCGCCAACACGGCCAAGAGGGCGATCGAAGAGAGCCTCGAGGTCCGTTTCCAAGAGCTCTCAGCGGAGGCTCTGACCCGTCAGCTCAAAGCCGAACGAATCGACCTCACGCTGCCGGGGCGCCCCGTCGAGCGGGGGTACAGCCATCCGCTCCTCGTGGCGCTCCAGGAGATCGTGGACATCTTCATACGAATGGGATACGAAGTAGTCGAGGGTCGGGAGGTGGAGTACGAAGAGTACAACTTCACCAAGCTCAACATCCCAACCGAGCATCCCGCTCGGGATATGTGGGACACCCTCTACTTGTCCGCCAACATGCTGCTGCGGACGCACACCTCGCCCGCCCAGGCCAGGGTGATGGAAACGACCAGGCCGCCGGTGCGTGTGATCGTCCCCGGTCGCTGCTATCGAAACGAGGCCGAAGACGCCACTCATGGCATTCAGTTCCTTCAGATCGAGGGACTGGTGGTCGATACCGACATTACCCTGGCGGATCTCAAGGGGACCCTGTACGCCTTCTGCCGTGCCTACTTTGGCCCCGACCGGGAGCTGAGATTCCGGCCCTCGTACTTCCCGTTCACCGAGCCCAGCGCCGAGGTCGACGTGGCCTGCGCCGTGTGCAAGGGACACGGTTGTCGCACCTGCGGATTCAAGGGATGGCTCGAGCTGCTCGGTGCCGGAATGGTGCATCCCAATGTCTTACGCGCCGTGGGCTACGACCCTCAGGTGTACAGCGGCTTCGCCTTCGGCGCCGGCCCCGACCGGCTCTGCATTCAGAAATATGGGATCACGGACTTACGGCTCTTCCGTGAGAACGACCTGCGCTTCCTGGAGCAGTTCTCATGAAAGTGCCGCTTCTTTGGCTAGCCGATTACGTTGAGCTCCCCGCCGCGGTCGACCAGCTGGCCTATCGATTAACGATGACGGGAACGGAAGTCGAGGATGTGGTCGATCCGGCCAGGGATTGGCAGGATGTTCGCGTCGCGGAGGTGACCGGCTTGGAGCGGCCGCCCGGTTCTGAACGCGTGCAGAAAGCGGTTCTGGACGTCGGCGACGGAGAGATCGTTGCTCTCACCGCCGCACCCAACATCGCGGTGGGCCAGAGGATAGCCTATGTGCCGGTTCGGGGCATCGTTCCCCGCGGTCCGGAGGGTGAGCCCTTCGTGCTGCAGCCGCGGCCGATGTTCGGCATCAACGGCGAAGCCATGGTGTTGTCGGAGCGAGAGCTGGGCCTTTCGGAAGCCCACAGCGGCATACTTGTCCTAACGCCCGATGTCCCAATCGGCAGTCCCCTCTCCGATCTCATGGGGCATCCGGTGCTCGACATTGCTGTGCAGGCAAACCGTCCCGACCACATGGCGATACTCGGCGTTGCGCGAGAGATCTCGGCCGTGACGGAGCGTCCCTTGAGACCGCCCTCGTTAGAGGACCCCCACAGGGTGGATCGAATCAACGAACCGAGCGCGCGCGTCGAAATTGCCGACTATGACCTGTGCTCGCGCTATGCCGCACTTCGGATCGACATTCGGGTCGGCGCATCGCCGTCCTGGCTCACGGCTCGCCTGGAAGCCGCCGGTGTACGATCCATCAACAATGTCGTCGACGTCACCAACTTCGTCATGCTCGAGCTGGGACAGCCGTTGCATGCCTTTGACTATGACAAGCTGGCGGCTCATCACATAATCGTCCGGCGATCGACGCATGGAGAACATCTGCGCACCCTGGACGGGGTCGACCGTCAACTCCCGGAGGGCACCCTGCTCATCACCGACGAGAGCGGACCGATCGCAGTCGCGGGCATTATGGGGGGCGCAGAGACTGAGGTGTCGGACTCCACCACGACAATCCTGGTTGAGTCGGCGTGTTTTGATGGCCCGAGTGTCAGGCGCGCCTCGAGACTGCTCGGCCTGCGAACCGAGGCGTCGGCACGCTTCGAACGCGGAGTGGCGCCCGAGCTGGCGGACCTCGCCCTGAAACGCTGCCTTCACCTGCTCGCCTCGACAACCGAAGACCGGCTTACAGTCGCCCTACACGTCGACGAGCACCAGCTTCTCGTTGGAAGGCCGCTCATCGACGTGCCTGAGTCCGAGTTCGCCCGGCTCTTGGGTGTGGAAGTCGGCCCCGACGATGCGGCTCAGGTCCTGGAGCGGCTCGGTTTCACCGTCGAGATAACCGAAAGCAGCCTGCGGGTACTTCCGCCTTATTGGCGGCTGGATATCGAAGGTCCGGCGGACATCGCAGAGGAAGTGGCGCGGATGATGGGTTACGATTCGATCCCCGAGACCCTGCCGTTTCCGGAGACCCAACCGCCGGCCTTACCCTTGGAGCTGCGAACCGAAGCGGCCGTCCGTGAGATTCTGCTCGGTGCGCATCTCAGCGAAACTTGGAACGACACGCTGACCAGCCCAGCGTCGATGGGCCGCCTCATTTCGCAGCAGGACCAGGCTGAACCGTGGGACTGGGAACGCGTCGTGGCCAATCCCGAAGGTGTTCACGCCGAGGGGGCCATGGCTGAGATCCTCCCCCTCATCAATGCCCAAACCATCGACCGAAGCGTGCTCCGATTGACCCTGGTGCCTTCGATACTCGACGTCATCGGACGGAATCTGAAGCACACTCGAGAGCGGCTGGCGTTCTTTGAGCTGGCACGCACGTTCTTCCCCAGAGTTGGCGCTCTACCCTATGAGCGTCGTACCCTGGCCCTCGGCCTGTGCGGTGAGCGCGAGCCGAGATCGTGGCTCAGCGGAGAGGCAGAATATGATTTCTTCGACCTCAAGGGTATCCTAACTCTTGTGCTCAGACGACTCGGCATCAGGGGAGCCGAAGGCCAGCAGTGGGAGGTCAGGCGCTTTCCAGAGAGCCGATCGCATCCCGGGCTGCATCCGGGTCGCAGCGGTGAGCTCTGGGTGGACGAACGGCTGATAGGTTACCTGGGCGAGCTGCATCCAGCGGTTGCCCCAAAGTTCGAGATCGACGTTCCGATGCGGGCACTCGTAGCGGAGATCGATCTGGATAGTCTCAAGCTGCAGGATAGTGTCTTGCCCGAGATTCACTCGATTCCTCGGTACCCGTCCGTGCATCGTGACATCTCACTGATCGTGGCAGAGTCTGTCAGCGCGTCGGAGATCGAGAGGGTGATTCGCGAATCCGCCTCAGATACCTTGAAGGACGTCCGGGTCGTTGACGTGTACCATGGAGCGAATGTTGAGCCGGGCGCTAAGAGCATCACCCTCGGCCTCCAGTTTCAGTCCGACACCAGAACACTGACTCAGGAAGAGGTATCCGGCCTTCAGGATGCCATAGTGGCATCTCTTGAGGAGCGGCTTTCGGCGCGGCTCAGAGTCTAGATCCAGCCGCCCTGACGTGACTCGAGCCGCCACATGCTCGGGACCCACCACGTCGCCTCTTGGCTTTGGGACGACACAATCACGAGCTACTGTGACGATTTCCGATAGAACCCTGCACACGCTTGAGTTCGACAAGATTGTCGAGCGGCTGGCCGGATATGCCGGCTTCTCAGCCGGACGTGAGCTCCTGCTTGCTCTTAGGCCTGCCACGGAGATGGATATCGCCCAGAGGCTGGTGCATCAGGTCACTGAGGCGAGGGCGCTGCTCGACTCACGGCCGGGCGTCACGATTGGAGGCAGTCGAGACGTGCGCGCGGCGGCCAAACGAGCTGCACTCGGCGGTGTCCTTCGTGGGGAGGAGCTGCTGTCGATTGCCGGGACCTTGGAAGCGGTGAGGGAGCTGAAGTCGGCCATAGGAAGGGCGGAGGTGGACATCCCCTGGATCCGGTCCGTCGCTGCAAGCCTCGACGCCTTCCCGGACGTCGCTGCACGCATCAACCGGTCACTGGACAGCGAGGGTCAGGTGCTGGACTCGGCCAGCTCCAAGCTCCGCAGCCTCAGGAATGAGATCAAGACAGCGCACGGGCGTATCCTCGATAAGCTCAACAGCATGGTCACCTCCCCGGACTACCGGTCCGCCCTTCAGGAGCCAATCGTCACCATGCGAAACGGTCGCTACGTCGTGCCCGTGAGAAGTGACGGCCGGTCGAAGGTGCCGGGCATCGTCCACGATCAGTCCGCGACAGGCCAGACTTCCTTTGTCGAGCCGCTGGCCGTCACGGAGCTGAACAACCGGTGGGCGGAACTGCAGATGGCGGAACAGCGGGAGATCGAGCGAATCCTCGAGGAGTTGTCGAGACACGTGGGTGGGGTCGGAGACGGCATCGTCGGCAATGTCGATGCACTGGCCGAGCTCGACGCGACGTTTGCAAAGGCAAAGTACGCCCAAGCGATTCAAGCCGTGCCTCCGCTGCTCAATCGGGACGGCCGCATCAGTTTGCTCAAAGCCAGGCATCCTCTCCTTACCGGCGACGTCGTACCAATCTCCGTGACGCTAGGACGTGACTTCAGCATCCTGGTCATAACGGGACCTAACACCGGAGGAAAGACGGTAACCCTCAAGACGGTGGGCCTCTTGACACTCATGGGGCAGGCCGGATTGCACCTGCCCTGCGAGGCCGGCTCTGAAGCGGCCCTCTTCGACAGTATCTGGGCCGACATCGGCGACGAGCAGAGCATCGAGCAGAGCCTGAGCACCTTCAGCTCCCACATGCGCAACATCGTCGACATCCTCCAGGCGACGGACGATCGCAGCCTTGTGCTGCTCGACGAGCTGGGGGCTGGAACCGATCCCGCGGAAGGTTCCGGATTGGCCAGGGCGATCATTCGCGAGCTGCTGGATCGCAAATGTAGGGCAGTGATCACGACGCACTACAGCGAGCTGAAGGCCTTCGCCTACGATCAGCCGGGTGTCGAGAACGCCAGCGTGGAGTTCGATGTGGCGACGCTGTCCCCAACCTACCGCCTCATCATCGGCGTACCGGGTCGCAGTCAGGCTATGGCGATCGCCAAGCGGCTTGGTTTGCGCGCCGACATCATCGAGCGCGCCCGTTCCTATCTTTCCCGTGGTGGCGTGCGCGTCGAGAAGCTCCTGAGCCAGATTCAGCACGAGCGGCAGGCAATTGGGAAGCTTTACAAGCGCGCACAGGAGGTCAACGAAGACCTGGCGAAGATTCGTGACCGGCTGCAGCAGGAGACCGAGGTCACACGCCGCGAGCGGACGGAAGTGCTTAAAGAGGCTCGAGCCGAGGCTGCGGAGTCGCTGCGAGCCTTCCGAGCCCGCCTTGAGGAGCTGGAGGCGGAAGCCGGCCGAGGCGGGCAGATGCGCGGTCAGAGCCCGAGCATCCGCGCCGTGAGAGAGCGGGCAGAAGCGGCGAGACGGGACATCCTACCGACCGTTGAGCAGATCCAGGAGACGGCACCACGACGTCCCGAGGTCCAGGGGCGGATCGAGGTGGGCGATGAGGTGAGGATTAAGAGCCTGGAACAGGTGGGAAGTGTGACCTCGACAGCGGACGACTCGCTGGAGATACAGGTGGGCAACTTCAAGATGCGCCGCCCGAGAGCCGATGTAGAGCTGCTGGCCAAGTCGAGCATGGGACAGCAGGGGGTGGTGCGACTGACTGGGGCCGTGCCTGCGCCGTCTCTCGAGATCGACATCCGTGGTCGCCGTCCGTCCGAGGTGGAGCCTGAGCTGGAACGCTACATCAACGACGGCTACATGAGTGGTCTCGACACCCTCCGCGTGATCCACGGTCACGGCACCGGCGCCCTCCGCCGGGCGATTCGAGAGCAGCTGGAGACTCACCCACTGGTGTCGGGCCTGGGCCCCGCCTCCAAAGACCAGGGAGGCGACGGAGTGACTGTGGTAACCCTGGCTCGATAGGCGGCGCGGTCTCCGTCCGCCACAACGGGAGCTGAACCGCATGTCTTGCCCACTTCGAGGCAAAGGCGAGCCAGGGGACCTCTCTGGCCTTTCGGCCGTCGCTCGCGTATGGCGGAGGCCTCAATGCCCACTTTCTCGATCAAGGGCCTTGGATCGTCGCCGTTGTCGGCTACTGAACCTGTCCATGCCCGGCGACAATGAGCCTCCGAGCAGAGGGCTATTGAATGTATCCCTGAACGCGAGAATTGACGCGACTCTAGAAATTTGGTATCTTGCCGCAGGTCGAACCATGATACACTCGGATTCAGAGACCATGACGTCCTCGGTCCAGCTCTTTGTTCTCGGCCAGTTCAGGGCCGAACGCTCGGGCGAACCGGTGCCGGGCGCCGCGTGGCAGGGCCGGAAAACCAGGGCCTTGGTAAAACTGCTATGCCTCGAGCGGCAGCACCGGCTGCATAAGGAAATGGTCCAGGATCTCTTGTGGCCTGACCTGAAACCGGCCGCTGCCGACGCCGCCTTTCGCAAGACCCTACATTACGCTCGAAAGGCAATCGACCCCAGCACGAGCCCCTCGGTGCTTCTACTCGTCGACCGCTCGGTCTCTCTCGACATGTCGAGAGTTACAGTGGATCTCGACAGCTTTGAAGCCGCCGTCGAAGCCGCCGCGCGCTCTGGTGACCTCGATTCCATTCGAGCTGCGAGCGAACTGTGGAGGGGAGAGCTGCTGCCGGACGACGTGTATGAGGATTGGTCGGCTGAGGCCCGGGAGCGCGTAAGAGCGCTCTACCTTACCCTGCTCCGCGAGGGTGGCAGGCTCGCAGTTGAGTCCTCTGAGCACCAGGTCGGAATCGAGCTATTGATCAAGGCCGTCCGAATCGAACCGGAGGCGGAAGACGTCCACCGGCGGCTCATGCAGCTCTATGCCCTGGCCGGTATGAGGTCAGCCGCGCTCAATCAGTTTGAAATCTGCCGTCGAGCTCTGGAATCGGAGGTGGATGCCGAGCCCGACGCTGAGACCGTACGCCTATTCGACCAGATTCGCCAGGGCGGGTTCCCACCGGCAATGATCTCCGAACCGGTTAGCCGTCCGCCGCTACCCAGAGCCAAGCTTCCGGAGTCTGTCACTCGCGCTCCAGCGACGAGCTTCATCGGCCGGAGCCGCCCGCTCGAGCTGATCCTCGCAAGCTGGGGTGGTGTTGCACATGGAAGCGTGCCCCGATTTATCGCCGTGAGAGGTGAGGCGGGAGTTGGAAAGACCCGGTTGATGGCCGAGGCGGCGCGGGCAGTCGGGGCGGTCGGCGGAGGAGTCTTGTGGGGCGGCTGTTACGAGCCGGAGGGCCAGTCGCCCTACGGCCCCTTCGTGGAAGCGATGGAGACATACCTGCATTCCCTAACCGATCGTCAACGCGCGTCGGCCGCGGCCGGCTACCCGGAGCTGGCCCACCTTCTCCCAGCCCTGGGACGCTTAACGACCTCGACGTCTCGCGCCGAAGTTGACCGTTCGCGCTTGTTCGACGCCACCGCCCGTTTCCTGGCAGAGATTGCCGGGGAGACGACCGCGCGTGGGGAGGGTCCCCCGCTCCTGCTTGCTCTCGACGATGTGCACAACGCGGACGCATCCACCGTTGCCCTCATTCACTACCTGAGCAGGCTCGACGGCGACCGGCCATGGCTGGTGGTGGCGACGTTCCGCGAGGAGGCTATGGTCCAAGCCCCCGCCAGCTCCCTGATTAGCACACTTCTGCGCTCCGATCACTGCCGAGAAATCGACCTCTTTAGGCTGTCCGAAGAGGGAAATCACGCCCTTGTGCGCTCCGAGCTCACGGGAATCGTCGACCAAGAGGTGCTCGACCACGTATTCCACCTCGGTCTCGGCAATCCCTTATTCACGCGTCAGCTTGTCGCCTCGATGATCGCCGACCGGCAGATCGTATCCACCCAAGGAGCCTGGATCCTGGCTCCCGAAGCCAGGCCCACCGCAAGTTTTCCGGTCGGGCCGCCAGATCGAGCGGTGTCCCAAGGAGTTCCCAAGCAGATCGAACAACTCGTTCGCCACGGCCTCGAGAAGGTGAGTGTCGGCGCCGGCACGTCGTCGGCGGCTGTGGTCTTGGGATTGGCAGCCACGCTCGGAGTGCAGTTCGACTTCGATGAGCTGCAAACGGCAGCCTCGAAGTTATCCCGGCCGGTTCCGGAGGTCGAGGTTGTTGAGGCGCTCGAAGCCGGGGTGAAGATCGGGTTGCTCGAGTGCTGGGGCCGACAATTCGCCTTTCGCCACCCCCTCTTGGCCAGCGCGACCAGGGACGCGATGTCCCAACCCAGACGGACGATGCTGCACCGCGCCGTGGGCGCGTCCATCGAGGACCGCCATCCTGAGCAGGTTGAGCTCCTTGCCTATCATTTGCGGGAAGCCGGAGAGCCGGCCCGGGCCTGCGACTACCTCGAACAGGCTGGCGATCTGGCCGCCCGAACCTTTGCCAACGAAGCCGCGGCGATGGACTACGGTGAGGCTCTCCGGCTTATGGCAGAGCTCAGCAGTGACCCCACGGACGTTGCACGAGTCAGGACGAAGCTCGGCCAGTGTCTGGGCCTGATAGGTAAGAACCAAGAAGCGGCCACCCTGCTCCGCGAAGCGGTGCAGACGTACGGGTCAGTCGGCGACCCGAATGACCTTCTTCTGGCGACGGCTCTCCTGGCCAGGACGTTGCGGCAGCTGGGCGAGGTAGACGAGGCATTCAGTTTGGTCGACGCCCAGATCGCGGAAGCCGGAAGCCAGCCCAGTAGAGGTAACATTCTTCTCCATACGGTGCACGCAACGTTGTTGGGATCGTACGGAGAGTATCAGGGCGCCGAAAGGAGCGCGGCAAAGGCGGTTGCTCTGGCCCGCGCGGCTGGAGACCCGGCTCTCGAGGCCGCCGCCGATCTTCGCGTGATTGGGGCTATCGCAATGAATCAAGGAGCTGAAGCGGCCCGCCGCTCGGCTCAGCAGAGTCTCCCCTTCGTCGAGAAGCATGCGGGACTCGAGACCCTCATGCGCACCATCCACACCCTGAGCTGGGCAGAGATGATGCTAGGGAATATCGAGGCCACTCAGAGCCATATGCGAGTCGCCCTCGACGTAGCCCGTCGAATGGGGGACGTGGTATCCGTGGCCACCTGCACAGGGCGCCTGGGGCATGCGGCCGCGTTCCTCGGCAACCTCCCGGAGGGGCGTCGACTGATCGATGAGGCGTCGGCTCTGCTCAGTCCGGGGGAGGCAGCGTACGTCAGCACGCAGCTCCTGTTCCATCGTGGTCAGATCGAGTGTCTCGCGGGATCGCTCGATGAGGCAGCCATGACCTTGACCACCGTTCAGGCCCTCGCCCACGACAGCCGCGACGTGGAGCTCGCCATGCTGGCGAGCTACTGGCTATCGGAGATTGACCTGCTGCAGTCACATACGGAAGCGGCCGTGGACCGACTCGAGGAGCTCATCGCAGACAAGTTACCGCCGCATGCAGCCTCCAACGTCACCGAGCACCTGCTGCTGATGCAGCTCGGCCTGGCGTATGCCCAGAGCCATGACGGAAGCGCAGGTTTGCGCGGCCTGGTGCTCACTGAGCATGCGGTCGACTACTTTCGCCGGTACCAATATGTCCTGTATCTCATTTCCGCGCTTCGAGCCCACGGCCGCGTGCTCATAGCTCTCGGTCGCACTGACGAAGGGCTTGATTTCCTCCAGCAGGCGTTGGAGCTCGGCAACACGGTGAGTTATCCGTGGGCCGAGTTCTTTACGCTTTCTGCAATTGCTACAGCAAAGCGGGAGTCGGGCGAGATGGACGAAGGAGCTCCGGAGTTCTCTCGAGCGGCGAAGCTCGCGTCTGATCTGGGAGCTCCTCAGTGGGTACCCCTGCTGGAGAGTGCCACGTCAAGAGTGAGGCCCCGAACTCCGATCGGCTGAATGAGATCGAGCACCGTTGTAATCGGGCTCGGCGCGAGCGCAAGGGCGGGCTATAGTTACCCCTTCAACGGCGCGACGGGTGCGGCTGCCAGGCGTCCCGATGTCCACGCCGGCAAAGTGCAGCCGGGTCGGATTGGGTGCGAGAGCCGACAGGGTTAATTGTCCACGCCGGCCAACATGTAGCCGGGGGCCTCTCCTATCCACGTCGCGCAGGAAGCATGTCTCCTCGTACAGCCGGCCCCGGACAGCCGACTCTAAACTCGAAACTCTCCCCTTAGAGCAGGTCGTACCTGATACGCCGGCCCTTTCGAGACAGTCTCATGCGGGCGGGATACAGAGCGTCGCCGTGCTCGACCCACTGAGTCATCATGGAAACTGCGAAGCTGCCCATGAGGGCGCCCAGCAGCGTTCCCAGAATAAAGTAGCGCCAGTGCTCGATCTTTGTGGAATCCACCTCAACTCCTACAGTGTCGACAGATCCCCATTCTTCCCGACCCTCTGTCTGCCTCTACTGTATACGAACTATCGTCGTTCCCTCACCCCACAATCGTTCTAACGCATAGAACTCTCGCTGCTGGGCGCTGAAAATGTGCACCACCACCTGTGCGTAATCCAACAGGATCCAGCCGTCGTCCGCACTGCCCTCGATGTGGAGGGGGTGGACGCCGTCGCCATCTAACGACTCTTCGATGTTGTTCGCCAAAGCTCGAATGTGGATAGTGCTGGTGCCTGACATCACGACGAAGTAATCGGCGAACGTGGTTAGCCGGCGGATGTCGAGAAGGTGAACGTCAATGGCCTTGCGGTCTGAGGCAACATCGACGATGCGGTGAGCCAACGCGCTGGGATCCAGGTCACGCGTGGGGGCGGCCCGAGTTTGCTGCATCTACGGCATTATACGGTTCAGGCCGAATGCGCCTGACCCGTTGGTATCCTGGAATCATGATCCATAGAGGTCCCCGACGGGAACTAATACGCTTTACAGTTGTAGATGTCAATGGAACCGTGAGCTTCGTCGGAGACAGCTTCTTCCTCCAACCGCTGCTTGCGGCCTGCGCCACGGGTCCGAGAACACTCGACGATCTGCTCTGGGCGGCCGACAGCATCGACAAACGGATTCGAGAGCAGGTGCTGTCAGGTCTGGCGGTGTTCGACGAGCACAACACGCCCGAGAACCCTCAATCAATCAAGGGGCAGCTGGAAGCCTTGGAGGGTGAGGAGGGCCCGGTGGTGCGGGTCATCGACGAGACGACGCGAGCTGAAAGTCACCGCCCCACTCGCACCGGCTTCGTCATCTTCAATCTCAAGGAGCAGCGAATCGTTCAGGGCCAGAATCTCTTCGGCGATATTGCGCGCGGGCAGGCCCACATTCACAATGGCGAGCGCTACTCGCGGCGGACGGTCGCGTACCACCTGCCGGACAACTGGAACATCGTCCCCTGAGAGATGGTCAGGCGCCGGCGATCACCTGGCGCTGCAGCTGATCGATCTGACGCTCCAGGTCCAACCGCTCCTCGAAGAAATTCGTCAGCTGCCGGCGCATCGAGGGCCGGTCTTCCTCGCCCACCTCCGGGACCAGCTGCCGCAGGTCGTCGGTACGCTGCTTGACCTGCGAGAGCCGGATGGTTGCCAGGTGAAGGCGAATGGCAGGTTCGACCCGGCCCTCCGGGAGATCCTCGAGCGGGAGCGCGAGCAAGTGCTGGGCCGTCTCGCGCACCTCGGCTGATTCTCGGCTGAGATTCGGCTTGCGTCCACTCCCTGCCTGAGCCAGCACCGCCTCGAACACTTGCGCCAGCTCCGGGCTCGATGGCTTGACGTCGGCCACGGCGGAGGCAAGCTCCTTCGACAGAGGTCGGTGCAGGAGGATCTGTAGCAAGGACCTCTCCGCCTCGAGACGGGAATCGACCGCCTTGGGAGCCGGTGGAGGACCGGGCTGAGCCGACCCTCCCCGTCGCCGTCCGGACACCGCGCTTCTCGCCCGTCCTGCCAGTGACGTTTGCAGCAGGTTGGGGCGGATCCCCGTCAGCTCCCCGAGCCGCTCGATCCAGGCCGCCTGAGTCCCGATGGCAAACGGGAACTCCTGAATCACGGGTAGAATCCGCTCGACTGCCTCCTGGCGCCACCCCCGCTCGTCGCGGTTCAAGGATCGGGCGACGGTGTCGAAGTAGAACTCAAAGGCCGGGACCGCGTTCTCGACGATCCGTTTCCACATCTCCGGATTACTCGCGATAAGCTCGTCGGGATCACCCGCATCAGCCGGCAAGCGGGCGATGCGCAAGTCGACCGAAAGCCCGATGTCGACCATCTGCCGCCGCTGTGAGTCGGGCAGCTGCTGCTGCCGCCGTGGTAGGGAGGCCAGGGCAGAGAGTGCCGTGCGGGCGGCTGCCATCTGACCCGCGGGATCGGGATCCAGTGCCAGCACCACCTGCTCCGCGTACCGTCCGCAGAGCTGAAGCTGCGGCGCGGTAATGGCGGTACCGAGCGCAGCAACCACATCTTTGAAGCCGACCGAGTGGGCACGGATGGCGTCGATATATCCCTCGACCACGACCACCCGTCTGCTCTGACGAACCGTTTCCATCGCCTGGTCGAGGGCATAGAGCGTTCGGCTCTTGTCGAAGATGTCTGTGGCCGGAGAGTTCAGATACTTGGGTTCGCCGGGACCGAGCAGGCGACCGCCAAAGCCTGCGACCCGGCCGCGAGCATCGCGGATGGGGAAGATAAGCCGGCTCCGAAAAGTCTCACGGATGGGCACGGTTTCCGAGGCCGGCCGGATCAAGGCGGCGGCCAGCATCTCCTCCTCCGAGAAACCGCGATCGGCAAGCGCGAGCCGCAGCTCCGAGCCGCCGGCGAAGCCGATGCCGAAGGCATGTTGAACCTGTGCCGGGATACCCCGCTTCTCCAGGTATTTCAGCGCCTCCCGCCCGGCCGGCGTCTTGAGCCCATCGCGAAAGATCTCAGCCGCTACCTGATTGACCTGGTAGAGCCGGTCGTTGGCGGATGCCTGCTCCCGACGCTGTGACTCGTCGGGAAGCTCGACACCGGCGCGATCCGCCAGCCGCCGGAGCGCCTCGCGAAAGTCGAGCTTTTCGTATGTCTGAACGAAGGTCAGTATGTCGCCGCCCTGTCCACAGCCGAAGCAGTGAAATGTTCCCCGAGCCGGCGAAACGTAGAAGGAGGGCGTCTTTTCCTGATGAAATGGGCAAAGCCCCTTCAGACCTGTGCCCGACCGTTTCAGGTCGACGCGCTCACCCACCACCTGCTCGATGCTGAGGCGGCTCTTGACCTCTTCTACGGCATCCATGTACTCAGGCTACATCCACCCAGGAGCGCTTGGGTTCCCCCTAGTCATAGTGCAGCTGCCGCTTCCAGACTCGGTCGAGATCAATCCGCCCGGTACACAACAAGACAGGGTTTCCATACTCCTCATTCTCTACGTGCAGCGAGTTGGTGATCGTGGCCACACGCCGAACCTGGCGGCACTGGCCTCCCAGGCTGGCCGGATCGACCTCGACCATAATCAGCGCCCGCACCACCACGTGTCGTGGCTTCCAGTAGTAGTAGGTCAGGTGGCCGCTGAGTGCCGGGGGTAGATGATACCGCGGTCCGTAGAGGTCAATTGCACCCGCCTCGCCATAGTTGCCCACCAGGATCCGCGTTCGCCTTCGCTCCTGCAGAGGGAGTCGGTCGTAGACGCGGGCGACGATCCTGGTGAACTGGGGCCAGCCGACCATGTTGCCATAGTCGGTGCGAGTATCGTAAAGCTTCGTACGGGCCATGATGTCAGCCGGGAGCACCGGCAGGGCAATGGGCAGCAGCACGATGATGAGCAGGGTCGCCGGAACCCACACCACGGCACGACGGACAAAGCGGTTCCCCCGGTTCATGAGGGGCTCCATGGCGACGGCGCCGGCGGCGTAGAGCAGCACGAACATGGGAGTGGCGTAGTAGGATTTGCCTCCCGCGACCAGGAACAGCAGCTCGACGACGGGAGCGATGAAGGCCAGCAGCCTGAGGGAGTGGTCTCGCATCAGCTGCCGTTGGCCGGCGACCACCAGGGGCAGCAAGAAGATGTTGACAAACAGGAGCTGCTCGAGCACGAAGCTGACGCGCGAGGTCTCCTGAGCGATGCGGCCATGGTGAGTGAAGAGATAGCTGATGCTGGGCCAGCCATGCTCGACCTGCCAGACGAGGTTGGGGGCGAGAAGGATAATTGCGATCGCGAACCCCACCCACGGCCACGGAGTCTTCAGCTGCGAGCGCATCCGTGTGGCGACCAACCCAATGGTGACCGCCAGGCCTAGTGCCAGGATGGTGTACTTGGTCTCCAACCCGATTCCGAATACGAGGCCCAACAAACACCACAGCTTTAGCTCGCCCCGACGCAGCAATCTCACGAGCACGTAGATCGTCAGCGCCCACATCAGCTGGTCGAACGCCACCGTTTCGAAGATCCAGTCGCCGCCGAGGTAGATGCCGCTGACGAGGATGCAGAAGGCCGACATAACCTGCGCCGTGCCGCCGCCTCCCAGCTCCCGCGCGATCATGGCCGTCAGAATCACGATCGCACAGCCGGCGAGAATCGGCAGCAGCCGGAGGGTGACGAGGCCCGTTCCGAAGACCATCGTGTCGAGTCGCGCCAGGAGCGGCGAGATCGGCGGGTAGTCGACGTAGCCGAGGGCAGGGTGACGCCCCGAGGCAAGGTAGTACAGCTCGTCGCGATGATATCCGTACTGACCGGCGAAGGGAAGGGTGACCGCGAGCTTCAGGGCAGCGAAGGCAAACACCCAGGGCGAAAGCGGCGCGAGCTGAGCCGAGCAACTCGACGGCGAATCGTCGGCGCGCGGCGAGTCCGCCGCTACCTTTATCCTCCCGGGGACACGAACGACGGCATCACCTCACTGGCGAAGCGGCGAACCTGCTCCTCACCCTCGCCCGGCCAATCCACGACCACGTAGCCGAAACCGCCCTCTGAGAGCCGGCCCAGCTTGGTAGCCGTGGCGCTCAGGTCCGATAAGCCGACCGATCCGGCGCGCATGATCTCGCCTGGATCCCGTCCCGCCTCAGTGGCCAGCTCGTCGAGAAGCTTGGACTTGCGGATGACCTCCTCGGCCGAGCCCGAATTATGCCAGGCGTCGGCGAGGCGAGCCACGAGCGGCAGCATCAGCTTCTCACCGGAGGCGCCGAGCCAGATCGGCGGATGCGGCTTCTGAACCGGCCGCGGATGATACGTCGCGTTGTCGAGGTGGAAGTACCGGCCGTGGACGGTCACGTTGTCGGCGGTCATCAGGCCGCGGATGACCTCAATCGTCTCTTCGAGCCGCCGCACTCGCTCCCTCGTCGGGGGAAAGTCGAATCCCAGCTCGCGGTGCTCCTGCTCGAACCAGGCCGCTCCGAGCGCCAGCTCCAAGCGGCCGTTGGAGATGTGATCGACGGTTATCGCCTCGGTGGCCAGCAGGCTTGGATGACGGTAGGTGGCGCCGGTGACCAGCGCGCCCAACCGGACCCGCGACGTCGCTGCGGCAAGGCCCGCGAGCAGAGTGTACGCCTCGAGGCACGGGCCATTGGGGTCGGCATAGAGCGGCTTGAAGTGATCGAAGACCCAGACGCCGTCGAAGCCCAACTCCTCCCCCAGCTGGGCACGGTGCAGAATCTCCCGCCACTCCAGCTGATGTTGCGAGACGTCCAGCCCAAATCGCACCGACCTCACCTCCTTCATGGATGCCTGAGTGTACGCAACCGGCGTCGGGGCTTTTCGCTCCCGCCTCACAACCGCTGAAAAATTATGGCCTCGTCAGTATCCATAAGTCCGGTTGTTTGCATTTGTTCTACGCTTGTGCCACGATTGCCTCATGAGGGCTCCGGTGTCACCGGCCGCCCGGCTGGCGGAGCTGCTCGGAAGGGAATGGAGATGATGAAGCCGGTCATCGCAGTCGCCGCGGCCTGTTTTCTCTTGTTTGTCGCACTGCCTGTTTCGGGGGGGGGGTAGAGCCCTAGCCTCCGCCGGTCCGGACTTCTACGTGGCGCCGGCCTCCTCCGGCGGGAGTGACTCGAACGACTGCAGCTCGCCGACCGTCGTCAGTGCCGGCGTCGGCCCCTGCGAGACGTTGCTCCACGCGACCCAGGCCGCCACCGGCTACTTCTGGTCCAGCGGCCACAACCAGCAGGTCGACGTCTACATGGAGGACGGAACCTACGACGATGCCGCCAACAGCGCCCAGTGGAACGGCTCATCCTTTTCGACCTGTGACGCCACCGTGGCCACCTGCACCGCACAGGAGGTCATCGACGCCCAGGGAAGCGCACAATTTCCCATCGTCATCGCGCCTGATCCCGAGAACGGGACCGGCAACGTCACCATTCAGCGACCGGCCAACGCCGGCACGACCTCACAGCAGACGCCGCTGCTCGACGTGTTCGACTCGTCCAACGTCGAGATCGACGGCATCACCGTCGAGGGCGTGCAGACGACGGGCGCCGATGGCAACGCGCAGGGGACCGGATGCCTCTCAACCTGCGTCGATCCGGGAAGCAGCCAGGGCGAGGTCAACGTCACCTACGACCCGGCCAACCTTCCGTCGCCCGGAACCAACAGCGGCATCGCGCTTGACGGTGTCTCCGTGGACGACAGCAACTGGACCTGCCTCTACCTCAACAACGCCGAGTACGTTACCGTGGACGGAGGAGATTTCACCGACTGCGGCTCGACGACCAGTGAGCCGGCGGTGTACCTGGGCGCCAGCAACGACACGTTCGAGAACAGCACCGTCGGATATGGAGCGGGGTTCGGCGTCTTTGTCAAGGCCAGCG